>JAYOKQ010000007.1:0-64283 GCA_038119905.1 Gemmatimonadota bacterium
TTATCACGCTAGCGCGTAGTTTAGCTCAAGGGGACGGGTTGGTTTATATCAACTCGCCTAGTCCGCAGCCCGCTACTAAATATCCGTTTGGTTTTCCCCTGCTCTTAGCATTGCCCGAATTGCTCTTTCCCGGTGAGTGGATTCCGATGAAAGTCTGGGTCCTCGTGCTGTTTTCCTTGGGGATGGGGGCACTCTATTTGCTCGTCCGTGATAGGATAGGATGGCTACCTGCGCTCGCGGTCGTGGGGCTAAGTTTGACGGCGGGAAAAAGCTATTTGACGACAGAAGTGGGGGGGAATGTCTACGGGCCATTGTTACTCCACTACTCGCATCAGGTGATGTCTGAGGCCCCCTTTCTCGCGGTGTCGATGGTTGCACTGTGGTTGCTGCAGCGCGGTGTAGGCAGGCAGGGCGTGCTGGATAATCGCCCGCTGTTAATAGGTTTTGCTTGTGCTATGATAGCCTATTATATCCGCAGCATCGGTATCACACTGCTGGGAGCCACCATTGTATATCTACTTTTGCAGCGCGATGTTCGTCGTGGATTAATTTTTGCGGGTGCGTCGTTTGCTGCCTGGTTGCCTTGGACGCTGCGCAACAGTGCTGTTGGTGGTGGGGTCTACTTTAAAGTGTTGTTTCAGGTAAATCCGTATTATCCAGATCAGGGTATGCTTGATCTGGATCGGGTAATAGATCGACTACTGAACAATGGCTCGGAGTATCTCAATACTGAACTTCCGCGTTTGCTATGGCCGTTTTTCTCTTCGGAGGGTGGGTTCGGTCCCGTATCGGTCTTTGTGGTTATGCTCGCTGCCTATACGCTGATGCAGGCGGTGCGTTTCCGCCGAGATCTACTGCTGGTCCTTTATACCGCCTTTACGCTCGGTGTAGCGCTGCTGTGGTTTTGGATTGACGTGCGCTTTCTCTTTGGTGTCGTACCGCTGTTGGTCTACTTTGCCGTCCGAGCAGTCAATGATCTGGCCGCTGGGCTGTCTGCACATGGCGGACTTTGGACGGGGCGTGCCCTGCGCTGGGGTCTATTGGTGGTAGTTACCTGGGGACAGGTCCCGGGTGTGGCGCGCTTGGCCGAGTATGCACGTTCTGATTATCCACCGGTATGGAGCCGCTATTATCAGGCCGGTCAGTGGATTAAACAAAACACTGATGCCGATGATATCGTTCTGTGCCGTAAGGGCTATTGGATGCATGTCGTTTCTGGTCGGCGAACGGTAGGGTTTCCTTTTGAAGATCCAAAGACGATCATGGAACACATAAAACGAGAAAAAGTTAAATTCGTCGTACTGGAAAGTCTCGGTTATCCTCAGACAAAACGATATCTACTACCTGCGGTACAGATGCACGTGGACCAATTTGAAGTGATGTGGGGAGATCAACTCGTGCCAACTCACATACTAAAATTTACGGGTCTACCGTAAGTGTGTTAGCAGGACAGAAGATGGGTGTGGATTTTTCATATGAACACGCTGTTTACGGATCCCGTGTAATCGACCTCGCCCTTGATCCTTAGTAAACTATCTCGTTCTGGCTTTAAGGCTTGTCTTCTGGCCTAGTTGGTATCGTGTTTCTGCAACGGCACGCCCTCACCGATCGTGTATACTGCCTTATATTTCTCACGCGTCACCTGGTCATTAGTGGCGCTTAGTAGAGGCATCTATCCGACAGGTGATTGATACGGTTGCCTATAAGTATGGATGCCACGTTCGTCGAGTTCGACGCTATGAAACAGCTCCGGGCAGGGGAGCCGCTTCGTGCACTAGAGACTCGCTGCGCAACTCTTCCCAGAAGGCGTGGGGGATCTCTTTCGTCAGAAGATTGTAATTCTCTTCGACGCGTGTAGGTTGGCGCGTGCCGGGGATGATACAGGTTATAGCTGGGTGCGCAAACACAAACTGCGAGGCGGCCGCTTTCACATCGACACTATGGCGTGCGGCTACGGCCTCTATGGCCTGTGCCTTTTGCATGATGTCCTGCGGTGCTTCACCGTAGTTGTAGGTAGCGCCGGGTTTGGCGCCTTTAGCAAGAATTCCGCTATTGTACGTGCCGCCCGCCATGATGCCGATATTTTTCTCCAGGCAGAGCGGTAAGAGTTCGTCTAGGGCGCTCTGGTCTAGCAAACTGTAGCGACCCGCCAACAAAAAGCAGTCAAAGTCACCTTCGCGGGCAAAGCGCGCCAACATTTCCCATTGATTCATGCCGGCGCTGACGGCGCGTATCACCCCCTGTGAGCGCAGAGCGTCTAGTGCGGGGTAGGCACCGTCTATGGCCTCCTGCCAGTGCGCATCTGGATCGTGAATATGCAGGATATCGATGCGTTCTACTCCTAAGCGCTCCAGGCTCTCTTCTAGTGAGCGCATGACGCCGTCGTAGCTGAAGTCAAACACGGGTTTAAACGGCGGAGGATCGCCAAAAATAGACTGACCCCGATCGCTGTCGTCGCTGGGCACGAGTAGGCGACCCACTTTTGAAGCCAACACATAGGTATCGCGAGGAATGCCTTGGAGCGCCCGACCAAGGCGCTGTTCACTTTTTCCCGAGCCATATAGAGGCGCCGTATCGAAGAGGTTGAGGCCGAGGTCGAGGGCTTTGTGAACGACGTCAGTCGCCTGCTCTTCGGGAATATCGCCGTAGAGGCCGCCAATGGCGGCGCAGCCAAGGCCCAATCTAGTGACCTGCAGGCTGCTGCTGCCTAAGTCCGTTTTTTCTAAGGGGTGCATGGACCATCTCCCAGTTGAGTGTGCGAAGAGGCTAATATAGGCGATCGAAGTGCGGGGAAAAGGCAAGGGGCATGTGCTTGACGCTAATAGACCCATGGCGTAGATTACCGAAATATCCTCTATTATGTCGGAAATAGTTGAATATAAATGAGATGCGAGACCTTAAGGTGCTCGTTTTTTTGCGTATCTGTGCGCGCTTTCAATAATGTTAAGTGGTTGCTTGCACTGTTCGTCCTGTCGTCTTGCAGCCCGAGCGAAGAGACCCCGTCTATTTCGGATGAGGCGCCGGTTCAGGCGGCTTCTGCCGATTCGCAAGACGAGATACGATACGCTTGGCGCGATGGCCAGTTAGCATGGTACTCTTGGTCAGAGCACGCATCAAGAGAAACTCTTCCGGATCGCCCGCTGCTATTTTACGTGGCGGCTCCTGGCTGCGAAGGGCTGTTTCCCATGCCTTCTCCTCTATTGCGAGAAATTGTGGAACGGCGCTATGTTGGGGTGCGCGTCAATCCCTTCGTGTGGCCGGATGCGATGCGCTACCTGCGGCCGGGTGGGTGTCCGTCGCTTGTTATCGCGCACCCGGACGGTCGCGTCGTCGCGCGCGCCACAGATATTCCGCCGCGCCACGTCGAGTCATATCTGCTGCGTTTGTTGGCAGCGTTTGAAAAAGGGCACGAAGCGCTCGATGCCGTAGAGCGGCCGGCCGGTGTATCTCATTCGGTCCGCGTGGCGCACGTCTACGAGACTCTACTGTCGGCAGTCGATCAACGACACGGAGGGTTGTTTGGTCCCCGCAAGTACTTACACGCGCGCGCGCTGCGCTTCCTATGGCTTCGTTCCGGCGTCGTCGGCGATACGACGACGCAGCGCGTTGTTGAAGATGCGCTAAGCGCATTTTTGCGTTCGCCGCTGAACGACGATCAGAGTGGAGCGTTTGCGCTCTACTCCTATGCACCAGATTGGGGCCATCCGGCAGGCGAGAGAGATGTGCTCAATCAAGCCGAAGTCGTCCAGCTGCTGTCCGACGTGGGGCAGCAGGCTCCTGTCGATGCTTGGTTGTCCTATGTCGGCGACCAGCTGCGCGATGCGCGCACCGGTGCACTGCGCGGCCGTCAGGTTCAGCTTGCTGACGGAAGCTGGTGGACGGATCCTCAAATCTATGTGGATCGCTTGGCTAGTGTGCTGCTTGTATTGGCCCGCGTCGCCGAGGAACGCGAATCGCCGCTGGCCGTTAGTATAGCAGATGGAGCCCTGCGTTTTCTCGTGGAAAACTGCGTGGACGACCGGGGTATAGTTTCGCATATCTGTAGCGCCGAAGGTCCGCGGGGATTGTTGGTGGACCAAGCGCTCGTCGCGCTGGCGCTGCACGCATGGACGCCTCGGTCTGTATACGCCACTGCAGAGGTGGCACAGCGCACCGCGCGCTTTGCCGAGGAATTTCTCTACTCGGACCAACGTCAGCAGTTTGCTGCAGGTTGGCGCTGGCCGCTGTCGGAGGACTATGCCGTTGACGACGATGGCTATCCCGTCGGCAACGCGCTGATGGCCGAGTGGTATCACGTACAGGGCTTCAGCGATCGTGCCGATAAGTTGGTAGATGCCGCCCGCTTCGTGGATGGAGAGCACAGCGTGGCATCGCATTGGGCTTGGATAGAGATGATGCGACAAAGAGATAAAAGCCAATGAAAATAGTTGTTACGGGAGCGCGTGGCTTTTTGGGTCGCTGTCTGCTCGGCATCGGGGGCGATCACGAATGGATAGGTTGGTCCCGTGTGGCTGGACAAGTCGAGGGTCGCCCGTGTTGTTGCGTCGATTTAACCGATGGTGCAGCACTGCTCGAGGCGCTGCGCGTGCATCGCCCCGACTGGGTCATTCACGCCGCGGCCATGACCGATGTTGATGGATGTGAGCGCGATCCGGCTGCTGGGCGTGCGATTAACGTAGATACTGTGGCCCATCTGGCCGCCGCCTGTCGCGCCACTGAGACGGGATTGGTCCATGTATCTACGGACTACGTATTTGACGGGGCTAGTGGACCCTATCGCGAGGGCGATACGCCGCGTCCGCTCTCGACGTACGGCGCGCTCAAATTGGAGAGTGAAGGTCTTGTTCTGGGGCAGGTAGAACGCGGTATTGTAGTGCGGACGATGTGGCTCTACGGCTATGTTAAGGGCGCGCGTCCGAATATGATAACTTGGCCGTTGGAAACGCTGGGACGCGGTGCGTCATTGCGCATCGTCGCTGATCAATGGGGCAATCCAACCTATGGTCCGGATCTGGCGCGCGCGCTGCTGGGACTGTGCGAGACGCAAGGAACGGGCCTGTGGCATATGGGCGGGGGTAGTTTTATGACGCGCCGAGAACAGGTCGTTGAGTTGGCTACGTTTTTTGGTCTGGATGCCGAGTGCGTGCTATCTACGACCACGGCTGAACTGGGACAGCCGGCCAAGCGGCCTCTGCGCTCAGGGCTGTGCACAGAGGCTGTAGAACAGCAGCTTGGCTGGGCCCCGATGTCGTTTATTCAGAGCCTAAATGATCTGCTGTCCAACGAGCATTTTTATCGAGACTACGGGCATCTCATTGAGTGCAAAAAGACATGACAGAACAAAAGCTAAGCGTATCTCTGATAACACCGACCTATAACGAGAGCGAAAATATACCTATCCTGGCCGAGGAAATTTTCTCTGTTATAGGGGCCCATCCGGATATTGACTTGGAACTGATCGTCGTAGACGACAATTCTCCAGATGGGACGGGAGCTGTGGCCGAGGGTTTGACCGATGCATACCCTCTGCAGGTAATACATCGGGCGGGTAAACTCGGGTTGGGATCTGCTGTTATGGAGGGATTCGCTCGCTCCGAACGCGATTATATCGGGGTCATTGATGCCGACCTGAGCCACGATCCGGCGATTCTGCCCGAGTTGATCTATGGGTTGCGAGCATACGACGTCACGATAGGAAGTCGGTTTGGCGAGACGAGTAAGGTAGAAAAATGGGCGCTGCATCGCCGACTTACCTCGCTGACCGGCGTTGGGCTCGCTCGCCTGATCACGGGTGTCGAGGATCCGTTGTCCGGTTATTTCTTTCTTCATCGCAGCGGATTGGGTGATTTGGAACTGACGTCTACAGGCTACAAGATTTTGCTGGAAATATTGGTTAAAGGGCGCGTGCAGACGCACTTGTCCGTGCCGTTTGTCTTTCGCAATCGACAGTTTAGCCAAAGCAAGCTCAACGCCAAAGAGTATGTGCTTTTTGCCAAACAGTTGCTCTACTTCGGTGCCTACAAACTATTTAAATCTTAGCCAAGGCTATGATGCAGTATGCGACTTAGCGTTGTCCTTCTCAGCTACAATACGCGCGACCTGACGGAGCAGGCGCTGCACTCCGTGCGCGCAGCGATTGGAGACCTAGAGGCGGAGATTTTCGTGGTTGACAACGCTTCACACGACGGCAGCGCCGATATGGTGGAGCGTCAATTTCCCGATGTGCACCTGCTGCGCAATGAATCCAATACGGGCTTTTCCGCAGGTAATAACGTCGCACTACGCCAGGTGAGCGGGCGCTATGTCTTGTTGCTCAATACCGATACGATCGTGCGCGGCGATACGTTTCGCCACTTGGTCGATTTTATGGAGGACCATCCACAGGCCGGTGCCGTTGGCTGTAAGATTCTCAACCCCGATGGTACGCTGCAGTTAGACAGCCGGCGCGGTTTTCCCACGCCGCTTGCCGCGTTCTGTAAGATGTCTGGACTCAGCCGGTTTTTTCCCGACCATCCGACTATTGCTCGATATAATATGACGTTTCTCGATCCCGACGAGTGTGCCGAAGTCGACGTGCTATCGGGGTCGTGTATGCTCGTGCGCAAAGAGGCGATGGATCAGGTCGGACTCTTAGATGAAGACTACTTCATGTATGGGGAAGACATCGACTGGTGCTATCGCATCCACCGAGCCGGTTGGAAAATTTTCTATACCCCCAATACAGAAATCGTGCATTTTCGCGGCGAGAGCGGTCGCGGTGTGCCGCTGCGCATACTCTATCGCAAGAGCAAAGCGATGTCGATTTTTGTCGGCAAGCACATGAAGGAGCGCTACCGCTTTTTCCCGCCTTGGATTCTTCACGTGGGCATTGCGCTCTATGGCGTGCTGCGCTTTGTCGCCAAGGGTGCTCAGGCACTGGCCCTGCCTCTGCTTGACGGCCTGTTGATCGCGTGCGGTTTACGCTTTGGTTTGGCCGTTCGCTATCATGAGCAACTCGCTCCGCTAATGCACCAAATAGAGGCGCTCAGTAACCAGATTGGGCTACGGGCAGAGCCCACGCGTTGGTTGACGTTACCGCCGTATTCCGATGAGCAGTGGCTAGCCGTTTACGTCGTCTCGACGTTGGTATGGCTTCTGTCCTTTACGGCACTAGGACTCTACGGTCGTAGGCGCTATTCGCCGGCGTGGGCTATCGTCGGGGTGTCGTTGGGTTTCGCGCTGATTTTGACCTTTGTCTTCTTTTTTAAGGCCTATAACTTTTCGCGCTTGGCCGCCGGTGCGGCCTGGGCGTGCAACGTTGTTTTGCTGGCGGGCTGGCGCCTCGGTGTACGTTGGCTGGGACGAAAGCGGGGAACTCAGCGCGTGCGGGAACGCGTGCTATTGGTTGGAACGGATGAACAAGCGCGACATTTCATCGAACGGTGGAATGATATAGGCTATATGTCGAGCGATTTGGTTGGCGTTGTGCAAGTGGGTGCTGGCAACGCCTCTTCGTTCGCTGGCCGCCCCGTCGTCGGCGAATTTGACGAAATGGACGATTTGGTTGGAGACCTGAATGTGGATGCGCTGGTCTTTGTGCCGGGCACGCTAGCGCTAGCGCTGGATCACATGCAGGATCGCTGGGGACGGGAAGATCTGCGCGTGTGCATGGTTCCGGTGGGATTTGCCGACATGGAAGACGAGTCGAGCACTGCATCTGGGCAGATACCGCTGGTTGATATCGCCGGTTAGAGAGGTGTAATCGCGTGGCTAAAGGGAGAGGGGCGCGTGCGCCGCGCTGGGCGCTGTTTGTGGTAGTGGTGGTGGCCGCTTATGTGTTTTCAGGTCTGCGCTATGGGGTTGCGCGCGAGGGCGACCAAAGTCTCGATTTAGTGTTTGAAGTGCGGGATCGCATTCACCGCGACTACGTCGATCCCGTAGACAGCGTCCGCGTTGTAGATGCTGGGATAGATGGAATGTTGGATCTCCTCCCAGAAGAGCGCCGCCAAACGGCCTTCGCCCAGCGCTGGACGGAAGACCATCCCGGCGATCGGGCTCAGCGGCAGCAGTTGGTCGAGACGTTTAACCTGCTCAGAGATATGCCATCAGAAGGTATTCCGGCCGATTCGCTCGTGCGTAGTTCGGTTTGGGGTATGCTGTCGGCGCTCGATCCACATTCCAGCTATCTCGACGAGACCGACTACGCCGATATGGTAGAACGCTTTCGCGGCGATTTTGAGGGCATTGGTATTTACTTTGAAGTCCGCGACGGAAAGCTGCTGGTAATCTCGCCGATTTTTGGTTCGCCGTCCTACGGAAAACTGCGCGCCGGCGACCATATTGCGGAAATAGAGGGCATTTCTACCGAAGGCATCAGCAACGAAGAGGTGATGGACAAACTGCGCGGTGCGCGCGGGTCGGTCGTGCATGTGAGCGTGCGTCGTCAGGGGAGAGCCGACCTTCAGCACTATGCGATCCGCCGCGACCGGGTGACCATACGCAGCGTGCCCTACGCTTATATGATAGAGCCCGGTGTGGGCTATGTGCGCGCCGTGCGATTTGCCGAGACGACGGCCGATGAACTGTCGCAGGCACTGAAGGATTTGCACGGTCAAGGCATGCAGTCACTGGTGCTTGATTTACGTGACAACGGCGGTGGGTTGTTGGATCAAGCCGTTGAAGTAGCCGACTTTTTCTTGGATCGGGGCCAACTCATCGTTTATACGGAGGGACGGGACGGTACGCGTCAGGAGTATCATGCGCGCGATCGTCTGGGGACACCGCTGCCCCTGGTGATATTAATTGATCACGGTAGTGCTAGTGCGTCGGAAATTGTGGCGGGTGCCGTACAGGATCTGGATCGGGGCATTGTGGTTGGACAGACCAGCTTTGGCAAGGGGCTTGTCCAAGGCCAGTTTCCTCTGCGTAGCAACGGCGGTCTGCTGCTGCTGACCGTTGCTCGTTACTACACCCCGCTAGGGCGACTGATTCAGCGTCCCTATACCGAGGACGTGCACGCTTATTACGAGGAGGGGGTGGACGATATTGACCCCAATAACGTCGACAGTTTGCGCGTTGGGAAAACCGTGTTTCGCACGGCTGCTGGGCGGGCGGTTTACGGTGGTGGCGGTATCACTCCCGACGTATTGCTGCCCTCAGAAGCATACAGCGACTTCGCTATCGACCTTTTCTCGCAGGGGTATTTGGCCGACTTTTGTGGCTACTGGGTGGGTGTTCACCACGCGTGGCCGGCCGACTTTGCCGGCTATTTGAGCGGTTATCAAATAGACCGAGAGGTCATGGATGCATGGGAGACTTTTCTCGTCGACAGGATGCCCTCGGTGGCCGATTCGACCCTTGCATCGCACAGTCGCTTTGTGCGCGACGAACTCAAGGCGGGTTTTGCGCGCGTGCTGTGGGGAGAAGAGCAGTATTATCGGGTCCGTCTCCAAGCGGATGAGCAGCTGGAAGCAGCCCTTGAACAGATTCCCAATGCGGCTGAATTAGTCCGCCATCACTATTGATTTTTACCCGACTTATGCGTATTGTGAACGCGGGTTTTTATTGGGAGATTACTACCTATGTCAGGAATTGAAGTCGCGGGTGGCAAGAAGATTATTCTACCGATGAGTCGCGCGGTAGAAATTAGCTTGCGCAGCCTTAAAATTCGCTTTGGCCGGTCGCTCATTACGACGAGCGGCGTCGTGTTGGCCATCGCCTTTCTCATGTCCGTTTGGAGTAGCAATGAAATCGTCTCGAGCTTGCGCGACGTCAACAAGAGCGAGATCAACTTGCTGCTGCAGAAAAAAGGCGTCGAAACGGGACTGACTGACGGCGGTGCCGAGTCGGAAGAGGCTCAAGCGCGCCTACAGGAAGAGCAGTCCAAGCAGATGTGGCTGATCGGGTTATCGCTGCTGGTATGCGTGGTCGGTATTGCCAACGCCATGCTCATGTCGGTAACGGAGCGCTTCCGCGAAATAGGAACCATGAAGTGTCTGGGAGCGCTTGATTCGTTTATTGTAAAGCTGTTCCTGCTGGAATCTACGTTCCAGGGTGTGGCCGGCACTGCAGCGGGTATTGCGATTGGTTTTCTGCTCACGCTCGGTCTGGCCCTGCTCGATTATGGCGCGTTTGTAATTGACTACTTTCCCGTTTCTGGCATTGTTCAGTCGGCTTTATACGCGCTGATCGCCGGCACGGTGCTCTCGCTGATAGGCGCGATGCTACCGGCCTATCGCGCGGCGAAAATGGAGCCGGTCGAAGCCATGCGGTCCGATACTTAATCCACGAGGAATTTACTGATGAGTCAGGCGCAAGAACAGGCGAGCACAACGGTGCAAACAGAAGAGCAGCGGACCGTTGTGCGCACGCAGCAGGTGAAGAAGCTCTACAAGATGGGCGAGATTGAGGTGCACGCTCTGCGCGGCGTGGATATGGAGATCTACACTGGTGAGTATTTGTCGATCATGGGGCCTTCGGGTTCGGGAAAGAGCACGTTTTTTAATATGGTGGGCGGTCTCGACAAGCCGTCTGAGGGCAAAGTCTATATAGATGAGGTCGACGTAGCACAGCTCGATGCCTATGAGCTAGCCTGGCTGCGCTGCCGCAAGATTGGCTACATCTTTCAGTCGTTTAATCTGATTCCCGTTATGACGGCGTTAGAAAACGTGACGCTGCCGATGGTATTTGCCGGTCTGACCAGCGACGAGGCGCGCGATAAGGGGATGGATTTGCTTAAAAAAGTTGGCCTAGGTGAGCGCTACGCGCACAAGCCCTATGAGCTGTCTGGAGGGCAGCAGCAGCGCGTGGCTGTTGCACGCGCGCTGGCCAACGATCCTGCTGTGGTGTTGGCCGACGAGCCAACGGCCAACCTCGACTTGCGCACGGGCACGGAAATTATTGAACTGCTGCGCGAGATGAACAAGGATTCGGGCGTGACGATTATCTCGGCCACACACGATCACAAAATGCTCAGCGTTTCCGACCGCGTAGTATGGGTTAAAGACGGTCAGGTAGATCGCGTGGTCAATCGCGAAGACCTTGATATTGAGGTGACGCACGTAGAAGGCGAGTAGTGCTTCCAGCCTATTCGGCGGATGTATGGGTCTGCGCGGTATGTGCCGTGCTACTGATGGGCGTGGCCAAGGCTGGATTTGGAGGTGGTATCGGCATCATTGCAACGCCTCTATTGGCCCTCTCGCTGCCGGTATCCGACGCGGCGGCGCTCATGTTGCCTCTGTTGATCGCCTGCGACGTATTTGCGATTCGACACTACCACGACAGCTTTGATGCAAAGAGTGTAAAAAGGCTTCTGCCGGGTGCCTGTTTGGGCATTGGGGCGGGAGCCTTCTTTTTTGGTTACTTCAGCCAGCACGAGCGTGTGTTGGAAGTGGGATTGGGAATCCTTGCGCTGCTCTTTGTTTGTTTCCAAATCGGCCGAGCTTTCGTATTGGGTGCCGTAGAAAAGCGTCATCCCGGGGCTGCAGAAGGCGTGCTCATGGGACTTTTTTCCGGGTTTACCTCGACGATTGCACATGCTGGTGCTCCACCTGTCGTCGTGTATTTGCTGCCGCAGCAGCTGCCGCGTCAGCGTTTTGTGGGGACTACGGTGGTGTTCTTTGCCGCTCTTAACCTGATTAAGGTGCCGCCCTACTGGGGGTTGGGCCTTTTTCACTACGACATATTTAAAATGACGCTGTTGCTCTCGCCGCTGGCTTATCTCGGCGTGAAGCTCGGCGTGTTTCTCAACGCACATTTTACCGATCTGTGGTTCAACCGAGTGGTGTACGGCGTGCTGGTGCTAACGGCCGTGCAGCTCATAACGGGTTCGAGCGTGCTCAGCTTCTTGGTTGGATAGAGGCGCGCCGTGTCTCGTCAACATATTGCAATGCGATGGTAGGGAGCGTGATATGCGAATTGCCGTAGCGGGCTTTGCCCACGAGTCAAATACATTCTATTCACAGCCGACAGACTTGGAAGATTTTGGCGTATGTGAGGGGGCCGATATCGTCTCCCACTATGCCGATACATTTCATGAAATAGCCGGCTATATAGCGGGTGCTGAGCAGTTCGGTTACGAGCTATTTCCCATTGTTTCCGCAGGTGCCACGCCGGCAGCAGCCGTCACGGCCGAAGCGTATGAACACTTTGTCGGGCGCATTATCGATGGGTTGCAGCAAGGGCCACAGGTAGACGGCGTGCTCTTGGCGCTGCACGGGGCCATGGTGGCAGAAGGGTATCCACACGCCGATGCGGAAACGGTGCGCCGCGTGCGCGCGCTCGTCGGCGCCGATGTGCCGATTGCCGTTACTCACGACTATCACGCCAACGTGCCGCCCGAGCTAGTTGAAGCGGCCGATGCGTTGGTTATTTATAAGACCAATCCCCACATAGACCAGCGCGAGCGCGGTTTGCAGGCTGCCTCTATTCTGGTGCAGACGATTCGCGGTCAAGTGCAGCCGGTTATGGCACTAGCTAAGCCGCAGTTACTCTTTAACATATACCATCACAATACGAGTGTGGCGCCAATGCAGCCGCTGATGCAAGAAGCGATTGCATTGGAGGGGAGGGAGGGAATTCTAGCGTGCAGTATAGCCGCAGGATATCAGTATGCCGACGTCCCACACATGGGGCCCTCTATCGTAGTGATTGCCGACGGTGACGAGGAGCTTGCTCGACGCGAAGCACAGCGCATTGAGGAGGCTATGTGGGCCGTGCGCGAAGAGCTTAAGACGGAGGTCGCTGATCCGCAAAAGGCGGTCGAACAGGCGCGTACGAGCGATGTATTTCCCGTATGTCTGCTTGATTTCGGCGACAATATCGGCGGTGGTTCAGCGGGCGATTCGACCTTTGTACTTGAGGAACTCGTGCGCCAAGAGGCGGAAAAATGGGTGTGCACGCTGTGGGATCCAGAAAGCGTAGAGGTTTGCTTTGCCGCCGGCGTGGGGACAGACGTCGATCTACAGGTGGGGGGGAAAACGGACGACGAGCATGGACCTACGCTGTCGATTCGAGGGCGCGTGCGCACGCTGCACGACGGTTCATATGAGGAGACGGAACGCCGTCACGGCGGTGGACGCCTGTTTAATCAGGGTCTCACGGCCGTGGTCGATGTAAGCGGTCGGGGTTTGTTGGTGCTCAACAGCCGTCGTTCTTCGCCCAATAGCATTCATCAGGTTACGTGTGTAGGGATTCAGCCCGCCCAGCAAAAAATCTTTGTAGCGAAAGGGGCCGTAGCGCCGCGCGCCGCATACGAGCCGGTGTGCGAGCGCTTGATAGAGGTGGCTTCGGGGGGAGCTACGGCTATTTTGCGCGGACCTGAAGAATACCAGCGCGCGCGCAAGACGCTGTATGAATGGCAGTAACCTCACATAGACAGAAGGATTGCTACTATGACGCTTAGAGTGGGCATTGTCGGTGCGGGCGCCAATACGCGCTTGCAGCATATTCCGGGCTTTCGCGCCCTGCCCGACGTTGAGATTTCAGCTGTCTGCAATCGCTCGTTGGCTTCGAGCGAACGCGCGGCGACCGAACTGGATATTCCACGTGCTTTTGCCGATTGGAAAGAGCTGGTGCACTGTGATGAAGTGGATGCGATTTGCATAGGGACGTGGCCTTATATGCACTGTCCGATTGTGCTCGAGGCCCTCGGCGCTGGCAAGCACGTGCTGACCGAAGCACGCATGTGCATGAACTTAGCGGAAGCTCGGCAAATGCATGCAGCTGCACAGGCTAGTAATGGAGTGGCGATGATCGTGCCGGCACCGATGTACTTGTCGGCTGAGCCGATACTACTCGACATGTTGGCGAACGGTTTTTTCGGTGATCTGTTGGCTATTGAAGTGCGCGGCCTAAACGGTGCGTACAACCCCGATGCTCCGCTGCACTGGCGTCAGCGCCGAGATTTGTCCGGCCAGAACATTATGTCGTTGGGTATTCTCAATGAAACGGTGCGCCGTTACGCGGGGCACGAGCGGGCGGTGCTCGCTCAGAGTGCAACGTTTACGTCGGAGCGCAAAGATCCGGAGACGAATGCATTAGGTCCCGTGGGCGTGCCGGATAGCTTGGGCGTGCTGGCCGAACTGGAAAGCGGTGCCCAGGCCGTGTATCACCTGAGCAGCGTAACTCGCCTGGGCGATGGCTCCACATTTGAATTTTATGGCACCAAAGGCAGTGTCAAAATGGAGGGCGGATCTGCCGTAGCGCCAGGGCGTGTTTGGGTCGCCGGCGAAGGGGAGGATGCCTACCGACCATTGGAAGTACCCGGACAGCCGCGCAACGGCTGGAGCGTAGAGGAAGACTTCGTCGCGTCTATCCGTGAGGGACGGCCCGTGACGCACACGGACTTTGCGGCTGGCGTGCAGTATATGCAGTTTACCGAGGCGGTGCAGGTCAGCCTTGCAGAAGGGCGGAAGGTCGCACTCGACGAACTGTAACGGCTGGTTGTTTTCAGCAGGTACGTAGAGCGGTCGTTCTCATGGGAAACGGCCGCTCTTTTTTTGCTAGAATACGGGACTACAGGTCTTCTCCACAGTGAGGACAGCGCGCCGGTTCGTCGGAATTGTTCTGGCGCATCTTCTCTAATTCTTCGGTAAATCCGGCGCCCAAGATGCCCGCAGGTAGAGCGAACATACCAATGCCGAGGACGGCGATGATCGCCCCGATGGTCTGCCCAAGCGGCGTTATGGGAAACGCGTCGCCGTAGCCGACGGTTGTCAGTGTGACGATGCCCCACCACATGGTCGCAGGAATGCTGGAAAAAACGTCGGGCTGCACGCTGTGCTCGGCAAAGAACATCAGTGAAGATGCGATGACGAGCAGCGTCATCAGTACGAAGAAAATGCTCAGCAACTCTTCTTTTCTTTCGGAGACGACGTGCCCGAGCAAGCGCAGCGCGCGCGAGTACCGGGCTAGCTTGACGATGCGAAAGATGCGCAGGAGGCGCACGGTGCGCACAAAGCGAAGATCGACGCCAAAAAAGGGCAGGAAAAAGGGCAGTATGGCCAACAGGTCGATAATACCCAGCGGAGAGACGATAAAGCGGAGTCGGCCGGTTCCGGGAGCGGCGAACCGAGGATTGGTCGTACAGGACCAGACTCTCAGCACATACTCGAGAGAAAAAACGGCGATGGAAAAGCGTTCGAAAAGGGCAAATGATGCGCTGTGGAGACTGTACACAGATTCTACGGTTTCTAGTGTCAGCGCCACGATATTGAGGAATATCAGGACAATAATCGCGACGTCTACTGCGCGGCCGGTGTCGTCGCCAGGTTCGAGGGCGTAGTATACGTGGTCTCGGATGTGCAACAACGCATCCCAAGCGCCGTGTGCTTTGTGTGGGTAACAGCGGTGCTATTGCTGCGCTTTTTTCGACTGCGCTGGACTCAGGTCCAGTCGTCCAATACCTCTTCGGCTAGACCAAATGACGTGCTCATACCGGCGCCTCCTACGCCGTTGACAATGCGCACGTCGGGGGCTGGGCAGGCAACAAAGTCTGCGCGCGTCGGATGCTTTGCATACACGCCGCTCCAGCGCTGGGCGATGCGCAGCGACGGGGCGGCTAAAAAGCCCTGCAGATAGTCTAAGACCAGTTCGTCTATTTCCGGCTTGTCAAAGGGATCGGGCTGCCAGTCGTATTCGTGCGAATCGCCGATAGTAATCTCACCCAGTCCGTTTTGCGAAGCCATGACGTGAATGCCCCACTGATCGAACTCAGGTCTCTCGCGGCTGATGCGCGCAGCGTAGGGGGCTAGTGACGCGCACTGCTTAAAGGCCGCGTAGTGTCGAAGCGTAAGCCCGGCGGCTAACATCGGTCCCAGCTGCCAGCTGTTGGGCTGGGGAACGGTGCGCATCATCTGCAGCTTGCAGCGAGTCATCCCGCTTGAAGCATACAGATCCGGATAGAGATTTTCAAAGTCGACGCCGCTGCATACGACGGCTCGCTCCACGCGCCAGTTCGATTGGGGCGTGGAGATATGCGGCAGGTCGATGGCGGATACGGGCGTGGAAAAGCACAGTTGTACGCCGTATTCGCGTTCGAGAAAGAGGGGGAGCTGCGCCGTGGCCTGCCGCGGATCGACGCAGGCTTCGCTCGCGCTCCACAGGCCGCCTCTGAGCCCATCGGGGCGCACGGCAGTGCTACGCGCCAAGATGCCTTGGGCATCGAGTAACTCCACGTCGTATCCAAGAGAGGGCGCCAGTTGAGCAAACTCCGCTAACACGTCCATTTCATCGGCGGCGTAGGCCAAATGAAGTGATCCGGTTGCCTGGTGCCATATCTGGGCTGATGGGGCGACTTCGCTCCAGACATCCCGCGTGCGCAGTGCACGCTGATGAATGGCGCCTGGCGCTTGGCCGATGGGCCAAATCATGCCGAAGTTGCGAATGGAAGCACCAATGGCCTGCGGCGAACGCTCAAATAGCACGACGGACAGGCCGCGGCGTGCGGCCGCTAGTGCATGGGCAATACCTACAATACCGGCGCCGACTACGGCTAGGTCTTTTACTCTTTCCATGATGTGCTTTTCTAGGTAGGCCGCACCGAAACGCGGGCGAAGCGCTGCGTGCGCGCCAGATCTACGGCATCCTGCAAATCGCTCAGTGAGAGAGGGGGGCTGACGAGTTCATCGTACGGGTGCTGTCCGGCGGTTTGTTGGAGAAAGGCAATGGCCTCATCCAAATGGCGCGGGCTGTAGTTATGCACGCCGCGGATGGTCAGACATTTGCGGATGATTTGTTCGCCGGTAACGCCGATGTGCGTGTCGGGATGGACCATGCCGACAAAGGCGTAAAAGCCTCCGGGGCGCAAAGCGGCGATGCCATCGTCTACCAATGCGGATACACCCGCCAGCTCAAATACGGCATCCACGCCGGCCTTTTCGCGTGCGAGTAGTTCGTCTATTGCTGCGATGGGAATGGCTCCAAACGCCGCACTCAGCGCCCGACGCTCAGGGTTGATGTCTATGCAATAGACGCGTTTAACGCCTCGCCGGGCCAGCAGTGCGCAGCTGTACAGTCCGAGGAGGCCGGCTCCCTGGATGAGCGCAGAGTGACAGGGAGAAGGCAGCGTCTGCGCGGCGTTGACGACGGTGGCCAGCGCACAGTTGGCGGGTGCGGCCGTTGCATCGCTCAGCGCATCGGGTAGTACTACAACGTGCGTGCCTCGGCGCAGGAGAATGTGGGAAGCGTAGCAGCCGTTGAGACCGCAGCCATCTTCCAATGGGGCGTGTCCGTACTTAAAGAGATGGTCACATTTTTCGGGTAGTTCGTATTCGCCGCAGGCTGCGCAGGTGCCACAGCTGTCGGCGATGCTCCAGGTAACGCGGTCGCCCACGCGCAGGCCGGGGCGGCCGTCGCCCTTGGCCACGATGCGTCCCACGGCCTCGTGGCCTAAAATGCAGGGGGTTTTTTCGGGGCGATGGCCCGACAGCGTATGCAAGTCGGATCCGCAGATGGTCGCCAGAGCGATTTCGACTAGCACTTCGCCGGCTGCTAGCGAGGAGGGTAGAGCGATCGCGCGCTCGTCGAGCGGCTGGTTGGGCCCGTGGAAAACCTGGGCGTAGGCCATGGTCTTAGTCCGCTCTTTTACGCCAGTAGCCCTCGAGCGAGTCCTGCGGTGTCCAGCCGAGTAACTGCCGCGCCTTTTTGTTGTGATAGCGCCCGTGCGGCGTGTCGGTCGTGATGTGAAAGATCTCGCAGCGAGAGGGTAAGCTATCTAAGTCTATTTCCAAACAGGCACGCAGGGCGCGGGCTGCATCGGCAAACGTTACGGAAAAGGGGTTGGTGTCGCCGCCCTCCTGTCCGGGGGCAGGCTCGGCGTCGCGAAAGCTCAGAAAAAGCGTCGTCAAGACGTGTAGAGGGTAATTGGCGCTGAAGACTCGGCAGATTTCTTGACCGATGGATTTACTGTGCGCGTAGAGGTTGAGCCCCGAGTGCAGCGGCACGTCTTCGCTGATGTCAAAGTCGTAGTATTCGTAGCTGGGCCCGACCTGGGTAAAATGAGGTCCCGTATTAATAAAGCGAGTATGGCCGAGTTCGGCGGCGACGCGCACGGCGTTATAGGTGCCGGCGGTATTGACGTCGAAGGCAACCTTGCGGTCGGGGCGCAGCACGGAACAGTTGATGATGACGTCGGTGCCCTGCGCTGCTGCGCGGACCTGATCCAAGTCACTGACGTCGACGCGCATGGTCTCGTGTGGGCTGTCGATGTCGACGATGTCGGTGATGCGCAGTTCGTAATCGCCCTCAAGTTCCTTGACTACGTGCGGACCGAGAAAGCCATTGCCACCTAAGAGAAGGACTTTCATATACCCTCCTCAAAAGAATGTCGAGGGGTGAAATCAAGCGATTTGCACAGGCGATCAGAAGAAAATCGCGCGCGCTCGGATACGGACTGAAGGTGCAGCACGCGATAGGCGCGTTGGCGCCGCAGGGCAGGTGCATCTGCTAAGAGCCGACTGATGGCTTCGGCCGCATCGCGTTCGTCCAGCCACATCGGGTCATACGGCTGTCCAGCCACCTCTTCGGCTCGCACCACGTGTCCAAGACGCAGGACGATGACGTCGAGTGCGTTGCTGTGGGCAAACTCGCGTGCGGTGAATTCTGCAATATGCGGTCCCAGTTGAGCCGGTTCGGTGTTGGGCAGGGGCTGCCAGTTTTCCGAGACGGGCATATTGGCATCGTAGGACATAAACGGATCGAGCGTGCTGAGCACGAGCGCACGTGCGACCCCGGCTTCCGAAGCGGCCAACAGCAGGTTGTAATGTCGGCGAGAATTGACGTCGAGCCATTCGTTCTGTCCGTCGCCGGGGCGCGGCGTGTAGGGCAGGTGGACGAGCACATCGATGTCATGGACGAGTGCGTCGGTGCTTTCGTCGTGTCCTAGGTCACTCTGGACAAACTCCAACTCTGTATCAAAGGGATCTTTGTCGGTTAGACGCACGTGGTGTGATGCACTCAATTCGGTGGCGATGGCTTTGCCTAAGGAACTCGCTGCACCGGTGACTAGTACTCTCATGCCGCGACCTTTCAGAGAATTTGCTGGTCTACGTTCATTGGAACAATGTCGTGGATCTTGCTGTCCATCAGCGCTGAAGGCGACTGCATCTCGAGCACGGCGTGTTCGTGCAGATGCTCGATCGTGCGGCAGCCGGCCGTAGCAAGCGTTGCGCGAATCATCTGCACAACGGTTGGGAGTTTATCAAAAATCGAGCCGACATGGGGCACGTAGCCGGAAATACCCTCTTCAAAGAAGTTTTCTTTGGTCTGCGCATAACGGCGCATGTTATGAGCGCGCATACTGCCTTCCATCCAGTATTCCTTGACGATCTCGCCTGCGGCGTTG
This sequence comes from Gemmatimonadota bacterium, assembly GCA_038119905.1. Lineage (GTDB taxonomy): Bacteria > Latescibacterota > UBA2968 > UBA8231 > UBA8231. The sequence goes on from JAYOKQ010000007.1 coordinate 19,322, forward strand.
CGCATGAGGCTGCCCTGGCTCTCGGTGTAGCGTGCGAAGAAGTTACCCATCATAATCGCGTCGGCACCCAGCGCGAGTCCGATCGACATTTCAGCGGGGCCCGATATGCCGCCGTCGGCTACTAAAGGGATGTAGGCATCCGTGTCGCGATGCCACTGATCGCGCGTAGCGCCGACTTCCATCAGCGTAGTGCCCTGGCCGCGGCCGGTGGCTTTTACTTCCTGGGTCGTGCACCCCGATCCGATACCCATACCTACTTTTACCGCATCGGCACCGGCTTCGGCCAAAAAGCGAAATCCATCTGCGGTGACGATATTGCCCCCAATAACCGGCGTTGCGCAGTGCTGTTTGACGTATTGAATCATTTCGCGCTGATATTCAGTGTGGCCGTCAGAGGCGTCAATTACGAGCACGTCCACGTCGTGTGCCACGAGTGCCTGCACGCGCTCGCGATCTTCTGGATGGGTCGATATGGCGGCGCCTACGAGTAGGCGCTTTTGGTCATCAATCGATTCGTTGGGATGGCGCAGATGCTTGTCCAGGTCTTTTTTGAAGACGACAGTCTGCAGTATGCCGTCCTTAGATAAGATGGGCAGAAAACCGCGGCCGTAGCGAATCATGAGTTCATTAGCTGCGCGAAGCTCGGTCACTTCCGTGCCGGACTGTACGTCTGTTTTCATGCGTTCGTCGACGGTGCAGTTCAAATCACGACGCTCGTCGAAGTCCTTGTCGGTGAGAATACCGATTAGCTTGTCGTGAAATTCTCCGCTCTGCGTGACGGGGAATGTCGTATAGCCTGTTTCGCGAATGATCTGCGCAACGTCGGCAATGGATTGCTTGGGCGCCAGCGTGACGATATTTGTCTGGAATCCAGCTTTGAATCGCTTCACCTGACTGACCTTGGCACACTGTTCGTCCACGGGTTGGCTCACCGGCAAAATGCCAATGCCGCCTAGCTGAGCCAGCGAAATCGCCATATCAACGCCGGTAACGGCTTGCATCGCAGCGCTGAGAAAGGGTGTGTTGAGATGTATAAATCCGTCCCCCTTTCGACACAGGCGCGTCTTTAGCTCGACGTTAGGGGCATTGCCGTCGGAAGGCGTATAACCGGGCAGAATGCGGAATTCTTTCAAACTGTGCGAGGGATTCGGCAGAACCGTGGCCATGAGTATTTTCTCCGGGGCTTGGAGAGGTTGAGAAGGCAGGATAAAAGTATATTAAAGAGCAAAAAATAGGGTTTGACTTTGTTTTCTTCAATAGCGGCTTGGTGCACTTCTCGTGCGCGGCGCTTTATTTATATTCTGTAGAGTAGATCAACTTACGAGAAAGGAATAGAGATGGGATATCAGAGATTTTATCCGCAGCCTAGAGAATCAAGTGGATTGGGCACTTTTTTGGCGGGCTTAGGTCTTGGCGTTCTCATTGGAACGGCCATGGGCGTTCTCTCTGCACCGCATCGGGGCGATGTAACGCGTCGTAAGATTGTGCGCCAAGCGGGCGTTGCGCGCGACCAGGTTGTAGATGCGGTAGAAGATTTTGTCGAACGCCGCGCCGAAGGGGGCGAAGCGGACAACGGAGAAGTATAGGGACGTTATTCCGGCGTCGATGCGCCGCCGTAGTTGAGCTGGTGCAGTCGGGCGTAAATCCCTCCCTGTCGTATGAGCTCTTCGTGTTTGCCGCGCTCGCGCACCTGGCCATGGTGCAGCACAAGGATCTGGTCGGCGCTGCGAATGGTCGATAGGCGATGAGCTATGACGATTGACGTGCGATCGTGCATGAGCTTAGAAATTGCGTCCTGGATGAGCTGTTCGGTCTCGGTGTCGATCGACGAGGTGGCCTCGTCGAGAATGAGCACCTCGGGATCAAAGGCCAGGGCGCGCGCAAACGAGAGAAGCTGTCGCTGTCCCGAAGAGAGCGTCGAGCCGCCTTCGGCTACGACCTGCTCGTAGCGGTTGGGCAGCTTCTCGATAAAGTGGTTGGCGTTGACAAAGCGCGCTGCTTCTTCGACGCGAGCCTGGTCGATCTGTTCGTTGCCAAGGCGAATATTGTCGCGCACGCTCCCTGAAAACAGAAAGACATCCTGCTGGACGATGCTGATGCGCTCGCGCAGCTGTTCGGCATTCCACTGGCTGATTTCCATCCCGTCGACGAGGATTTCGCCGCGCTGGATGGGATAGAAACGGCACAGCAGATTGACGATGGTCGTTTTGCCCGACCCAGTCGCGCCAACTAAGGCCAAGCTTTGGCCGGCGCCAATGGAAAACGACACGTCTTTCAAGATCCAATCTTCTGCCTGATCATCGTATTTAAAGTAGACGTTTTTGAACTCAATGGTGCCGCTGCGCTGCGCGCTGGCCTGCTCTTTGCGCGGTCCGCCTTCGTCCTCTGTAGGCGTGCCTAGCAGTTCGAAAATGCGCTCTGAAGAGGCCATGGCGCTCTGCAGCAGCGCATAGCGGTCGCTTATGTCCATAATGGGGCGGAAAAAACGCCGGATATACTGGAGAAAAGCGACCAGCACGCCGAACGCTACGCGCTCAGACAAGACCGCCGAAGAGCCGAACCAAATGACGGCAGCCATCCCGAGCGTGCCGACTAATTCGGTGAACGGGAAGAAGATGGCGTAATAAAAAATTTCGCGCTCTTCGGCGCGGCGATAGGGCAGGTGCTCGCGGTCAAAGTCGCGCAGATTGCGCTCCTCGCGGCTGAACAACTGCACGACCTCCATGCCGGTGATGTTTTCTTGCAAGTAGGCGTTGAGACGAGCTAGGCGCGTGCGCAACTCGCGGTAGGCGACCATCGCTTGGTTCTGCAGATAGAACGTCGAAACGGCTAGCACGGGAACGACAAGACAGCAGACCAGCGTCAGCTTGGCGTCGATGTAGATCATAAAGGTCAGTATGGCGACCAGCGTAAACAGATCCATAAAGACCGAGACGATTCCCTCGCTAAAAAATTCGTTTAGCGCCTCCACGTCATTGGTAGTCCGCGTCATGATACGGCCCAGCGGCGTGCGGTCAAAATAGCGCAGGGGCAGCTTCTGCAGGTGGGCAAAGATATCGCGGCGCATGTCGAGCATTACGTGCTGCCCCATAATCTCGGTCACCAGTGTCTGTGCATACTGCGATACATACTGCACGGCGATGCTGGCAAAAAAGGCGGCGATAACCCACTTGAGGCCGGCGTAGTCTCCCTCGGCGATATAATCGTCGACGGCGATTTGCGTTAGCCAGGGGCCAACTTGACTAGAAAAAGCGGAGAAGGCGATGGTCAGAAAGGCCAGCGCTACGCGGCGCTTATGAGGACGCAGATAGGTGAGCAGCTTACCCAGCAAGCGCGGGTTAAAGGGACGGTGTTGAATTTCCTCTTCTTTGTTGAGCAATTCGCTCACAGCGTCTCCAATTCGGCGGCTAGCTGCTGGCGCGCGTGTAAGTCGGCGTAAAAACCACCGTGCTGCAGAAGCTGTTTGTGCGTGCCTTGTTCGGCGATGCGCCCTTCGTCGAGCACGATGATGTGATCGCAGTCGCGCAGCGTGGATATGCGATGAGCGATGATGAGCGTTGTCCGCCCCTGCATCAGCGTGCGCAGGTGGCCCAAGACCGCCTCTTCCGTATGGGTGTCGACGGCGGAAAGCGAGTCATCTAAGATCAGTATTTGTGGCTGCCGCAGCAGCGCGCGGGCCAGCGTAGATCGCTGTTTTTGCCCGCCCGATAGCGTTACGCCTCGCTCGCCAATCAGCGTCTGGAAGCCGTTGTCGAATTCTACGACATCCTTGCGCAACTGCGCCCATTCGGCGGCCTCGTTGACTTGCTCATCGGAGGCTGAGTGCACGCCGTAGGCAATGTTGGCGGCAATGGTGTTGGAAAATAGAAACGGATTTTGCGAGACGTAGCCAATGGCGTTGCGCAGCTGGGATAGCGGCCATTTCTCTGCTGGTATGCCGTCGATAAATAGTTGGTTGGGCGCTGATTGCACTAAGCGCGGTATCAGGCGCGCCATGGTCGTCTTGCCGGCCCCCACGCGGCCCATGATGCCGACGGTCGCGCCGGCGGGAATCTTGAGGTTGATGTCCCGCAGCACGGGTTCGTTGTCACCGTAGGCGAAGGTCAGCGAGCGGAACTCAATTTCGCCGCGCACCGGCTGAGCGATGGGCCGAACGTCGCGGTCGCGGATCTCCGGTTCCACTTCCATGACTTCGTTGATGCGTCGCATGGCCACGAGCGCGCGCTGAAAGCGGTCGATCACCCAGGCTGAATACATGATGGGACGAATAAGCTGTGTCAGATAGGCGTTGAATGCGACAAAAGCACCGAGCGTAAAGTCTCCGTCGATAACGGCTTTGCCTCCGAGCCACAGATTAATCCCTAGGCAGACGGATGCGACTAGGTGCGTCAGGGGACGATACGATGCACGCGTTAAAATCAGCTGGCGGTTTTTTTCGAGGTATTCGTCGTTGAGCTGGCCAAAGGCGCCGTTCTGTGCGGGGCCCTGGACATAGGCTTTGATGACGCGCGAGCCGGCTAGGTTTTCTTGGATGTAATTGCTCATCTCGCCGAAGAAGTCTTGTATAGCGCGAAAGCGATTGTGCACTAAGGTGGCCATGCGCGTCAGCAGCAGCACGAAGATGGGTACTGGCGCGAGGATAATAAAGGCCAACTTCCAGTCGATAACGCACATCCAGCCAATGCTAAAGAGGAAGATGAGGCCGGATTCCACGATGCCGCGCACGCCGTAGGTAAAAAAGATGCGCACGGAGTTTAGGTCGTTGGTGGCGCGGGACATCAGGTCGCCGGTGTGCTGCGTCTGGTAGTAGGAGAGCGGCTGTTTGAGCAGATGGGCAAAGTAGGCGGTGCGAATGTCATATTCTATGCGCGCTGAAGCGCGTCCGAGCAGGATGCGCATAGCGTAGCTGCACAGCGCGACAGATAGGGCCAGTGCAACGACGATGGCAACGTCCATTTGTATGGACTCAAAGCGCAGTTCGCCGACTATATGCTCAGCCTGAAGCGTATCGATGGCATCCTTGACGAGCATGGGAATGTAATTGCTCGCAGCCTGGGCGATGCCGATAGCCAGCACGCCGATGAGCAGGCGCACCCTATAGGGACGGACGTATGGCGAGTAGGGCCCGAACATGAAACGCGTTGTCTACCTCACCCGTGTATAGTGCTCATATGGCAGGACATACACGGTCAGAACTGGCCCATATCTTTGTCGGAGCGGTGTTCGCGCCAGCCCTTGAAGTCGCCAAAGAACTTCAACAGGTCGCCGCGAATGCCCTCAAAGAGTGCGGCGCCCTTTTCGGCACTAGCTTTTTCCGGGTGGTTTGCCGCACCGGTAGGAATAAACGCGGTAAAGGGAGTCGAGAGTCCGATGACGTGTTTGGACAGGTCGACGTCGTAGTAGTCGGTCTTAAAGTCGGTGGGAATGGCCTTGGCTTTTTCCGGCTGGCACAGCTGTGGAAAGACGTGTAGGCCAAGTGAGTATTCCCACTCGTCGGCGTGGGTGAGCATGGGGCTTTCAAAGCGCACGCCGCCGATGCCTTCTTTGTGCCCCTTTTCGATGCTCGGTGCACCCAGATGCCAGTAACTGGCAAAGCCGATCCACGTATCGGGGCGCTCATAGCCCCTGCTATAGAGCTCGACGAGTGCTTGGTTGGCAGGCACCTGGTTTCCGCCGTGTCCGTTTAGCATAAAGATCTTGCGAAACCCGTGCTTGAGTAGCGTTTCCAAGGTGCGGATTAGCCACCGGGTGTATAGCTCCGGGTTGGCCGTGACGGTGCCGGCAAAATTGAGGTGGTGATCCGACATGCCCATCCACTGAGTGGGCAGCAGCAGCACGTCGTCGCCCATGGCTTCCTCTACGGATTCTGCAAAAGCAGTGACCAAGAGCGTATCGGTGAGCAGGGGCATGTGTGGGCCGTGCTGTTCACAGGAGCCCAGCGGCAGCAGAATGATTTTGTCTTTGTCGATATCCCTGACGTCAGGCCAGGCTAGATGTCCATAGCGCATTGAAGTATCCAAGTAGGTTGGTGGAGGAAAATGCGCTGAAAAATATAGGGGCGGATCTCCGGCACAACAAGGCAGAGATCCGATTCAAGACATCAGCTCGGGAAAGGTTTGCCGCAAGAGGGGATAGATGGCTTTGAGTGCCTGGGCTCGATGGCTGATGGCATTCTTGGTAGCGGCATCCAACTGGGCCATTGTGCAGTTGCGCTCGGCGACAACGAAGATTGGATCGTAGCCGAATCCGTTGTCGCCGCTAGGAGCCAATGCAATAGATCCCTCGCACGTGCCGGCTGATTGACAGGTGCGTCCGTCCGGAGCCGCGGCGACCATGGTGCAGCAAAAGCGCGCTGTGCGCTGTGCGCTGTCTGGAAAGGTTTCCATCTGTTGTAGAAGAAAGCGATACCGACCCACGTCATCTAGGCTTGAATCTCCGTAGCGCGCGGAGAATACGCCGGGTGCGCCACCGAGCGCATCGACCTCTAATCCGCTGTCATCGGCTAGGGCAACGAGCCCTGTTTCTTGGGCAAAGGCATGTGCCTTAAGCGCGGCGTTGGCGGCAAACGTAGTGCCGGTTTCCTCGACGTCTAAGTGCAGGTCGAGGTCGGCCGGAGACACGACCTCGGTGTCTGCCAATAGCGCGCGAATTTCGCGTATCTTGCCGGCGTTATTGCTGGCGACTAAGAGGCGCATGGGCTATTTCTGCTGGCCTGCGCGGTCGATTTCTTCAATCTGGTGCGTGGCGTAATCCTTAAAGCGGCTATCCTGCTGTGCACGGGCGTAGTAGGTGCGTGCTTCGCGCATCTCGCCCAGTTTGAAATGCGCGTCGCCCAAGAGGTTCTGTGCTGCCGCCAAATTCTTGTCGTAGCGGACGGCCGACTGTCCGGCCTCGACGGCTTTGCGATAGCTGCCCATGCCGTAGTGGGCTTCCCCAAGGCGGAAGTGTACTTCGGCGTTTTTCTTGTCCAATTCGGCCGCGCGCTGAAGTGGTTCAATGGCCTCGTGCTGACGGCCGAGTTGGTTGAGTGCCGTCCCTAAAAAGAGATGACCTTCGGCATACTTGGAATCTGCTTTTAACGCCGTCTGCATGAGGCCGACGATGCCCTCGACATCCTGCGTGGCAAACTTAACGCGCGCTAGCCCACCGTAGGCGGCCATGTACGAAGCATCGGCCTCGATGGCTTTTTGGTAGGTGGCCGATGCCGGGCCATAGTCGCGTCGTCGCCGCTGTATATCGGCTAGCTGATAGTAGGCCTTGGCATAGCTGGGGTCGGCGCCAACGGCTTTTGCAAAGGCTTCTTGTGCCTTTTCCTCGTTGCGGTTGCCGTTGTAGGACAGGCCCAGTGCATAGAGCATCTGCGCGTTGTTGGGTGCGAGTTCCAATGCCTGTTCAAAGCGCACAATCGCTTCGCTGTATTTGCGCTGTTGCAGGCTAGTTACAGCAGACTTGTTATACAGCTTGCCGAGGGCAGCTACACATTTCTCCGGGCGGACGCCCAACTCGCGTGCTCTCTCGTAAGAGCTGATAGCCTGCTCATACTCGTTGAGGACGCCGTAGGCCTGGGCAAGTAGGTAGTGTGCTTCGCCATAGTTGGGATCTACAGCGGTAGCCTTCTCGAATTCTATCGCGGCGTTGCGGTAGTTGCGTTTCGTTATTAAGTCGTAGCCGGTTCGGTAGTGGTTTTCGGCTTCTTCGTTGACCTGGGCTTGAGCCTGTGGGGCCAAGAGAAGCATAAGACACAGAGGGAGGAAGAAGCGTAGCATGCGATTGTTCTCCGAATGGGCAAGCGGGTAGAAAATGGATGTGTCTGCGACTAGTTAAACCTGCAATCGACGGAAATGCACAAGCCCCGTCCTGAGGATAGTATGGGCCTAACGATTGTCAATCGCGGACTTGATTTCCGCGAAGTCGGGATAGCGTTTTTCGGCGAGCTTAGAGAAGATGAGCACGCCGTCGACCGCAACCTCAAAACGTCCTCCGTCTGAAGGGACGAGCGTGAACTCAGCTACTTCCTTTTTGTACTCTTTTAGAATTAGTTCCGCCAAACTGACGGCCTTTGATTCGTAGCCTCAAGCAGAGCAGTAGGTCAGATGCAGTTTCATACGATGTTCTCCTGTACTCATCATGATCGAGAAAGAAGTATAATAAAAGGGGCTCGGACTATTGTCAAAGCATTAAGCGATAGGTATGTACGCGATGTATTTTTCCTTAAAACACGCTCCTAAAATTGGATCGGTCGTATTGGTCGCACTCTTTGCGGCGCTGCTGTCCCTGTGTGCATCTTCTACAGTCGTTGCACAAGGAGAGGGCGCTATGCCCTACAAACTCCAGTGGAAGTATTTGGTTCCTGACGCGCTGCAGGCCACGGTGGCAGAAAGCGACTCTCTCGTCTTTATAGCCAATCGCTCAGGACGTCTGGTTGCACTGCGTCGCACAGACGGTGTGCAGGTTTGGACGCGCCGGGATCTCGGCCCGATATACCGTGCTCCGATAGTGTGGCAAGGTCGAGTGTTGGTGGCCGATGCGTGGGGTATGGTGCGTTCGCTGTACGCCGATACGGGGGGCGAAGAATGGGTTTTCCATCATCTTGGCAGAGGCGATTGTGCTCTCACACAATTCGACAGCACGCTATATGTGTCGGCTGCTAACGGTTGGCTCTATGCGCTGAGCACGCGCGGACAGGAGCGTTGGCGTGCGCGTTTGGGTGCGGGGGGAGCGCTTGGCATTGATGTGTCTGATGGGGTTGTGTACACAGGGACCGGCCGCGGTTTTGTCGGATTTCGTTCGGATGATGGGCAGCGGGTCATAGAGCGGGATATCGGTGCGGTGGCCACGGCACAACCTAGGGTCGTGGGTGAAGATGTCGTCGTGGCGAGCGGTGATGGCTATGTTCGACTATACGACTCGCGTAGTGGTCAACGGCGTTGGGAGCAGTGGCTGGGAGCCAAAGTGCATGAACCGATCATTTTATCGGGAAAGCATGTCGTCTGCGTTGCGGACAACGGCTATGTCTACGCGCTCGGTCTCCAAGACGGACAGACTGTGTGGCGCCGTCGTTTAGAGGGCGGTGCAGCGGGCGGTGCCGTCAAGGGATTGCAGGGCGAACTGGTTGTGGGCTCTGGCACGGATGCGTTGGCCGGTATCGATCCGCGCACGGGCGATTTGATTTGGTCTACGGTGATGGGGCGCGGAGGAGGCGTGCGCGTGGGCGGATTGCGCGCAGGGCTATGGGCTGTTGCCGATGATCAGTATGCCTATGTCTTGGGCCCGCTAATGCGGGGGGCAAGGGAGGTGGGCGACCAGACGTGGTGGGAACTATGGGCACGCGACAAAAAGATGGGATATCGCTACGAAAAGGTAGTGTCCCATTCGGGAGGCGGTTGGCGCGTGGAAGAGGGCGATGTCGATTGGCGCGGTGGATTCCGGCGGGGTGCGCGCACACTGGAAGTAGACGAGGACTTCTACCCGATTTGGATGCGGGAAAGCACGGTGGATGGCAACCAAGCGATTGAAGAGGCCGCGCGCTGGGACGGGGGTATTGTTGCCATAGAGCAGCGGTTGGCCGGACACGTTCAGAGGGATAGCGCGGTCTTTGCTGACGATGTTGTCGACCGGAGCGTTATGTGGCGCAAGCTGGTGGCCGAAGGTCGTTTGTTACCCGATAGAATCGATTCGCTGCTCGTTTTTGACTGGGGCACACGGCAGAGCTACTGGATCCATTTAGACATGGGGCCTGAACAAACAGTAGAGGGCGAACGGTTGGTTGAAGTTGTCGTTGGACAGAGGAACGGTGCGGGCCAGGAGACGAGGTATTGGGTTGATCGCCAAGGTCGGGTCGCGCGTGCCTGGCAGCCGTCGCGCGGAGTGGAACAGCGGCGCGTAGAACGGCGGCGCGCAGAGCGCTGGTCGCGTCCGGCAGCCGATCGGCACATCGCATTGGATCGGGCTATCGACTTTCCGGCCGAATTAGAACAGCTGGTGGTTGAATTGCCCGACGTCGTAGCTAACGTGGACGAGTGGTTGGTGGAAGATGCCTGGCAGCGCGTCGAAATAGACACGATGGGCCGCCGTCTCTTGCGCCTGGAAAAGCGCAGACCGCCGCAGATTGAATCGACCTTACCCTTCAATGATGCCTCCCTTAAGCCGTATCTGTTGCCGTCCCTATATGTGCAGTCGGACGATGTGCGCATGCGCGCATTGGCCGATTCGCTGCGCGGTGATGCGCGCGATGTGTGGACTGTAGCTATGCGGCTGCGGCGCTGGGTCTACGATCATATGGATCCTCGCGACACCAACGTGCGCTTTAAGTCGGCGGTCGAGGTGTTGGAGGATATGGAGGGAACGTGCAGCGAATATGCAGCGCTCTATATGGCGCTCTGCCGTGCGGCCGATATTCCCGTTCGCGCCAGCGTGGGGTGGGTCATCGGACCTCAGGGTAATCTTATTTTGCACATATGGTGTCAAATCTATGCGGGTGAATGGGTCGATGTAGATCCCTCTCAGTCGGGCGAAGTCGTGGGGGCTGGCTACATAAAGACGGGGAATGGCCTGCTGACGATGCAGGGACTGCGCCAGCTGAGCGCTCCGCTGAGTCGCTGGATAGACGCCGTCGATACGCTGCAGGTGACAGCATACAGCAAGGGAAAGCGTCGCTACTTGCGTTCGGCGGCCGAGTTATTTGCTGCTGCGGAATTAGCCGAGCGAAACTTTGAGGAAGAGCGGGCAATTGAACTGTATCATCAGGTCGATATGCTGCCGTGGAGCGACCGCAGCGCGCCGGCGCTAGTGCAGATAGGTCGCTACCGTTTGCGTCGGGGTGAATGGGCCGATGCGGGTTGGGCGCTGGAGCGATTGATGCGTCGCGAACCGCACGGAGATTATGCGGATGATGCTCTGTTTCACATGGCCAAACTCGCCGAGGCCCGGGGGGATAGCGCCGAGGCACTGTTGCGTTGGCATGCGATCGTAAGCGACTTTGCCGACTCCGACTTGGCCGACGATGCGCTCGGACAGCTCGCCGCGCGGATAGAGCGTCGCGATGGTTGTATGGCGGCCCTGCCGTATTACGCACAGCTGCGCGAACGGTATAGCCGATCGGGGTGGGCAGCCGTTGCTGCTTCGGCGATCGAGCGCTGCCGGTGATCAGCTACTCTTGCAGTTCTGCACTAAACGTGGACTATCGGCTTGGCAATGCTTAGTTTTTGATTTTTATCTAGTGAATGAGGTCCCTATTTTGCGCCAGCGCACTTGGTATGGTACGGAGGTTCGTTCCGCCGGTAGAAGCCTGTTCCTATTGGGCTTACTGTCGCTATTAGCCTGCGGCGAGCCACCTGAGAAGCATATCAATGGGCTAAAAAGCTTGCGCGAGAGTGAGCGCGTTAAAGCCGCCAACGAGCTCATTCGCTTGGACGCAGACGAAGTGGTCCCACTGCTTATAAAAGAGGCCGATTCGGGCTATATTCGCGTTCGCTTTGAGGTGATTGGCCTGCTGGGTCGTTTTGGTGATCCGCGCGGCATTCCAACGCTGATTAAGGCGTTGGACGACAAATCGCCCAACGTCGCCGCACGGGCGGCTCTGGGGTTGTCTCAGCTGCGCGCTGTAGAGGCCCTGCCGCGGCTGTTGCACTATGCACGAGACCCTTCTGAGGTTACGCGGCAGTATGTGCTCGGCGCACTGGGGCCCTGTCACTCGTACGATACGGAACCTACGTTGAGTGATTCGGCGCTGGGCGTGGTCCTGAGGGCGCTGCGTTCACCCAAGGTTAAATGGCGCATTGCTGCGCTGCAGAGCCTGCGCGAGTTTGGCTATAAAGATGGAGTCGATGAGGTCATCCGCATGACCCGAGATCCATCGCCTGAAGTGCGGCACGTAGCAGTACAGGCCCTCGGACAGATCGGTTCCCAGCAGCACGTTGGCAACGAGGGGCCCGATCCGATGGCGCCGATAAGTGCGCGTGAACGCGCCAATGTCGTCCAAGCGTTACTGGCCTCGGTTGACGCGAGCGAGCTACAGAGTATTCGGACGAAAGCGGTGCGCGCGCTCGGCGATATTGGTGGCGCGTCAGCTATAGAAGCCCTAGGACGATTGGAGCGCGTCGGTGGTGACGAGGACCAAGTTGAAGCGAGACGCGCGCTGGACAAACTGCGCTGAGTAGCGCAATTGCAAGATTGGAAAGACGGATGAACATACTGAAGTTGGGACTGCCTTCGGGCAGTTTGAAAGATTCTACCTTTGATCTGTTCGAGCGGGCGGGCTATAAGATCAGGCTCTCGTCGCGCTCGTATACGCCCGAAATCAACGATCCCGAATTGGATGGTCTGATGTTTCGCGCTCAGGAAATTGCGCAATACGTGGCGCGTGGTGTCGTTGATGTTGGAATGACCGGCAAGGATTGGATCGTAGAAAACGACGCCGATGTAGTCGAGGTGGATGAACTCGTTTACAGTAAAGCGACATCGCGCCCCGTTCGCTGGGTAGTAGCGGTGCCTGAAGAGTCGCCTATTCAGACGATTCAAGACCTGCAGGGCAAGCGTATTGCGACGGAGTTGGTGGGGGGCACGCGTCGCTATTTGGCCGAACGTGGCGTTGAGGCAGAAGTCGAGTTTTCCTGGGGCACGACGGAAGTCAAAGCGCGGATTCCCGGGTTGGTCGATGCCATCGTTGAACTGACGGAAACGGGCTCTTCTCTGCGCGCCAATCGGCTGCGCATTGTCGATACGATCTGCGAGTCGACGACTCGCTTTATTGTCAACCGAGCGGCTTGGGAAGATCCATGGAAGAGAGAAAAGGCCGAAAATCTTTTGATCCTGCTTAAAGGCGCGCTCGAGGCGGAAGCAAAAGTTGGATTGAAAATGAACGTTCCACGCGCGCGGCTCGACGAGGTTATGGCAACGTTGCCCGCGTTACACACTCCGACCATTTCCAATCAGAAAGACGAGGCCTGGGTCGCGTTGGAAGTGATCGCTGATGAGCAGGAGGTGCGCGATATGATCCCCCAGCTAAAGCGAGTAGGGGCGGAAGGTATCATTGAGTATCCGCTTAACAAGGTCATTTATTGATGGACATTGTAGTCTATCCGAGCGAACCGCTTGCCGATAAGATTCAAGCGATTCTGCAGCGGCGCATCGGAATCTCGGACGATGTAGATGAAGCCGTTCGCCAGATTGTGCGCCAGGTGCGGGATCGCGGCGATGTAGCCGTAGCTGAATACACGGAGCGCTTTGACGGCGTCAGCGTGGGCGGCGCCGGCAGTCGGATGACGCCCGAGGCGCTGCAGGCAGCTCTTGAAGCGTTAGACGGGTCACTGCGCGGCGCAATAGAAGCGGCCGCCGCTAATATCCGCTCCTTTCACGAGAACCAGCGCGAGAAGTCGTGGTTTGTCGAAGACGGTGAGGGGGTGTTGCTCGGCAAGAAAGTGACGGCTATCGATCGTCTGGGCATTTGCGTGCCGGCGGGCGAGGTGCCGCTGTTTTCGAGCCTTCTGATGTGTGCCATACCCGCGCAAATTGCCGGCGTCAAAGAGATCTGCGTGGTTTCGCCGCCGCAGCAAAACGGGCAAGTACATCCCGTTATTGCAGCTGCGGCACAGCTACTTGATATTGCAGAAGTCCACGCTATCGGTGGCGCGCAGGCCGTCGCGGCGATGGCCTATGGAACGGAGACGGTGGCTCCGGTAGACAAGATCGTCGGCCCGGGTAGCCCCTATACGGTTGCGGCGCAAAAGCAGGTGTTTGGGCTAGTTGGGATTCCCATGTTGCCCGGCCCATCCGAGATCGCCGTCGTCGCCGACGCCGATGCCGATCCCTCTTACATTGCGGCCGATCTGCTCTCGCAGGCCGAGCACGGTTGGGGTGTGGCATCTGTTTGCATTACGGATTCGCCCCAGTTAGCCGATGCGGTGAACGCAGAAGTCGACCGCCAATTAGACAGTCTTCCGCGTGCAGAAGCCGTGCGGGCCGCGCTAGAAGAATACGGTGCAATCGTCGTCGTAGATGCGCTGGAGACAGGGCTCGAACTGCTCAATCGCATGGCTCCAGAACACGCTGAACTGCTCGTGGCCGATCCCTGGCGGTGGCTCGATGGGGTGCGCCACTGCGGAGCCGTTTTTCTCGGAGCAGCTTCTAGTGAGCCCGTGGGAGATTATTTTGCTGGGACGAATCACGTCCTGCCGACCAATGGGGCTGCGCGTTATGCCTCTTCGCTAGGCGTGGGTGATTTCGTCAAGACGACGAGCGTGATCGCTTATACGCAGACGCGCTTGCGTGAGACTCATGCAACGATAGCGCAGCTAGCTCGGGCTGAGAGCCTAGAAGCACACGCACGCGCGGTCGAAATCCGCTGCAAGGAGATGGAATCTTGAATCAGGAGCGGCGAGTGGCGCGCATTGAGCGCCAGACCTCAGAGACGGATATCCAGTTAGAGCTGTGCCTAGACGGTCAGGGCACCTGTCGCATTGAGACCGGTATAGGTTTCTTCGATCATATGCTCAACGCGTTTGCTCGTCACGGTCTATTTGATCTGCAGGTTCACTGTGCCGGCGATCTCCACGTCGACCAGCACCACTCCGTCGAGGATGTGGGCATCTGTCTTGGAATGGCTATCGACAAAGCGCTTGCGGGTAAAGAGGGCATTCAGCGCTACGGCCACAGCTACGTTCCGATGGACGAAGCGCTGGCGCGGAGCGTGATTGATCTGTCGGGCAGAGCTTATTTGGTGCTGTCTGGCCAGTTTTGCGATGAGCGCATCGGCGATTTCCCCACGGCGCTCGTGCGCGAATTCTTTCAGGCGGTCGCCGGCCAGGCGCGTATGAATTTGCATATTGATTTGCTGCGCTGCGCCAACGATCACCACGGAGTGGAAGCGATCTTCAAAGCCTTTGGCCGGGCACTTGATGCGGCTAGCCTGCGCAGTGACCGCGTCCACGGCGTGCCTTCGACTAAAGGTGCCCTGTAGTCATAAAGAGTGTGCTGAGGGAATATGCGAGTGCCGGCATGAAGCGGCGTAACTCGCATCAACTGGCGCCTGATAGGCGAGGAGTCTACCTTAGAGCGATGGACGTATATCGCAATTGAACGGGGACTCCTATGTCAAAGAAGAAGAAGGCCGGAAAAGTAGATATTCAAGATGTGGAACCGGTCGCCGAAAGTGCTGTGCCATCTGTTCGTGTCTGGGATCGCCGCTGGTTTCCCGCCGCACTATTTCTCTGTCTGAGTGCGCTCTATTTCCACCAGTTTGTTGTATCCGATAATGTCATATACGGCTATGATGCCGGTCTCGATTTTCGCCTAGGAGAAGACATGACCTTCTTGGAGAAGGTCGAGACTGTCGCCCAGCCGATGTGGCATATGCAAATGGGCGGTCTGCCCCAGTCTGAAGAAATACGTCCGCAGTACTTTCCCACCTATCCGATCTACTTTTTCACCTCGTTCCACCGCTACTTAGGTTGGCGCTATATACTCACCATGTTCTGCGCTGGCTTGGGTATGTACGTCTTTCTGAGACAAATCGAAATTACGCGCTGGGCTGCACTATGGGGTGGAATTGCCTATATGTCGGCTCCGACCCTAATGGCTTTCACGTTTGCCGGTCAGTATGCCAAAATGGGCGTGATCGCGCTGTATCCGTGGATGTGGTATTTCCTCGATCGCGGGCTTGCCGAACGGCGCATTATCCACTTTGTCGGTTTGGGAGTCGTTATTGCTTGTGGTATTTATTCACCTCATCCCAAAATGCTCTACTACGCACTGTGCGGCACGGGCTTGTTTTTCATTTTTCGCACATATCAATGGTACTTGAAAGAGCGCGACAAAGGTTGGTGTGTCCGCCGAATTGGTTTTTTTGTCACTGCTATTGTGCTCGGATTAGGGTTGGGTGCGGAAGGGACTTACCCGCTCTATTCGTACACCGGTTCGGAATCAAAGCGTGCGGCGGGAAAAGACGGCAGTGGCCGCACGGATGAAGAGCAGTTGGCCTATGCGCAAACCTGGTCATTACATCCCGAAGAAGTTGCTTCGTTGGTCATTCCCGAATTTGGTGGTTTCAATCTGCCCAAAGAGGGGCGTAGCACGTATTGGGGCCGCAACCCGCGGAAAGACAATTCGGAGTATTTCGGTGTCCTCGTAGTTGTTTTGGCACTTTTAGCTGTTATTCAACGTAGGCGCGATCCTCTGGTGATCTTCCTGTGTGCGGGGTTTGTCCTATCCCTTGCTTATACATTGGGAGGGCACACGCCGGTCCACTGGCTCGCCTACCATCTTCTGCCGGCGATCAAACTTTTTCGCGCCGTAGGTATGGCTGCTTACCTGTTTGCATTTCCCGCCTGTGTGTTAGCGGCTATGGGGTTACAGCGCCTGTTGGAAGTCGATGCGGAAGAAGAGCCCACACAACAAAAGCGACTGATCCTTGTCGCGGGGGCGATCGCCGGTATTGCGCTGCTAGTCGCAATGGCGCCGGGTGCGATGACTTCATTGTGGAATGGGCTGTTTTACAGCGATATCACCGCACAGAAGGCGCGTATATTACAGGTCAATCTGGATTGGCTGTCGCGCGGTAGTACCTATGTCGTGCTCGTTGTGCTGGGTGGACTTACCGCGCTTCTGCTGCGCATAAAGGGCGTCATCGGCACCGGAACGGCCATCGTAGCGTTGAGTATTCTCTCGCTATGCGATACTTGGCGCATCAACCAAGTTTTTCTCAAATACGAAAATCCAAGTGCCTACGCCGACTTGCGCCAAGCGAATGTGCAGGCAAAGCGCCTGATGCGCGCAGACGGCGAACTCTTCCGCGTGTTGCCCCTGCCGGAATATCACATACTCAAGCAAGATGGCTTGCAGTTGGATGGTATTGCTTCCATAACGGGATTTCACGATTTGACGGTCGGGCGCTACGATCGCCTGCTGCGCGATATTGAACCTGTGACGAACTTGTTTTGGTCGAAATATGCGATGGGACGGGAGATACCTTATACCGACGCAGATCTTTTGGGTGCCATTCATCCGCTCATCAATTTACTCAACGGTAAATACCTAGTTGTGCCGCGCGGTATTACCATGGCCCTACCTGCCGATCGGTTCCCACTGCTCGGCGAGGCCGATAACTATCGCATATATGAAAATCTACAGGCGTTGCCTTGGTGTTACTTGGCCCCAAGTGCACAGGTCATAACGGACGAAGACCAAGCGATAGAAATGCTGCGCAGCGGTCAGATCGATCCAGCTTCAGTCGCCCTTATCGAAGCGCCCTTGCCTTTTGAATTGTCCCAAAGCGGCGATACGTCCAATGATCGAGTTGAAGTCATAGAGCACAGCCCCGGTGAAGGTATCGTTCGCCTACAGACGCACAGTCCGGAAGCGCGTCTATTGGTGCTATCTGAAAACTATCAGTCGAACTGGTCTGTGTGGGTAGACGGACAAGAGGCCGATATCCGTCGCGCAAATTACGTCTGGAAAGGAGTCGCCCTGCCGGCCGGAGACCATCAGGTTGAGTTTCGCTACTACTCGCCGGCGCTCTTTTGGTCGCGTTTGGCAATCACACTATGCTTGATCGTAGCCGTCGGTTTGTTATTGAGGGAGTTTGTGAGCCGACGAAAAGCGAGTCCAGCCATTTCCTGACGGGTATGCCTCTTGTTAAAAATGAGTGCATTATATCAGTTCCTGACTTTCTTAAGAGTTCGGTTGGTTCATATCCCCATTCTTCTCGTCGTAGTCACCGTTTTTGCTCACCTCGTGAGCTTGGCACAATTTATGGGGAACTCGATAGATTAAGGTGTAGTTCAATAGGCTGTATTGCTTGGACCATGGGGGATGGTCGGTGCGTTGTGTTAAGCATGCAATAGGTCGTGTTGGGGTTCGTTTTGAAAGTCGTTTCCCAAACAAAAGGAAGTGCTTCGCTCTTTATATGGGTGATCGTCCCACTTATTGGGCAAATAATCCATTTTTGTATAGGGAAAAAATACTTGACACTACCTACCTTTGTCTCTATTATTACACTCCGCCTAAATATAGGTGTGGTATGTCTATACCTGTACTTGTCTATTAGTGCAATTTAAAAAGTATTGTGGCTGGATTATTTTTTGAAGAGAGAGAAAGGAGGGCGGCGGCGCAAAGAAGTTGCTTTACTATTTGATTTAACTTGATTTAGGATATGATGAAGAGCTTAGCTTGAGTCCTTGCTAAGCGCAAATTTTTTCATCGTTTTGTCATTCTTAATACAGGGTAACTTCCCTGAGGAGGAAATGATGAAGGGTAGCAAATGCTTACTACTTCTCGCTGCATTTTTGGTGGGATTTGGCCTGACGAAGACGGCAGACGCACAGTCTGCCCTCATTGAGTCGGTCACAATCGTCTCCCCAGATAGCGGCACGGTTCGAGGAATCGACTCCACTTTTGTGGTGACTGCTACGGTCCTCGACTACACGGCTTCGGACAGTCTCGAAGTTGTCATGTATCTGATCGCAGGTGGCGTCGATACGGCGGGTGTCGCTGACAATACTGGAACAGATCTTAGCACGCGTTTCACTGCCATCTCTGGTAAGACGATGGCGCCTGCCAGCAATGTTTCGGTGAACGCGAAAAGGCGTGGCACCGCGACTGGTCGCGACACGCTGGCATCTGGTAACGCTGATTCTGTCGTTGTCAGCACGGGAACCGACCGGGTCACGTTCACTTGGTATGGTAGGATCGACAGCACCTCTGGTACCGTGAATAACATCAGGGCGGCCGCTGTCGCGTTGGATTATAACACGAGCGCAGCGAACTCGTCTACCGCGGTAAAGGTTTCTGCTGCCACAAAGAGCTTCGATATTGATGCTGACCGTCCAGCCAATCCGGCGGGTCTCGTTTCTATAAATGCCGGCGCATTGCAGACCGCCACGATCGGTGGTGTTTCCAAGAGCATCGCCGGTATTGGTGACACGATTAACGTTCGGACCAAGCTGGGAGAAACCACTGTTGGTGTCCTTCAGGGTGATTCGCTCTCCGTCAGGTTGAACATCTTCGGCAAGAATTTTGCCGTGGATAAGACTTCTCGTTCTTCCGATACGCTGAAGACGCTGATCACCCTCGCTGAAGGCACGTTTGGCGAATTAGATGGTAGCGCCAATACGACGGCTGCGGTGTACTTGGTCGACAAGGCCGGTAACCTGTCGGGTGGATTGGATACGGCCCCCCAGGGTGCCACGAAGGCTACGACCTTCATATTCGACACCAAGGCTCCTGACCTAACTGAGGCTACGGGTGACACCATTCTACCGGTTTCGAATGATACCATCACTGACGGCACGATTAACGGTGATGGTGTAGCTAAAGACTTAAATCCCATCACCTATGGTCTGGGTGAAGCGTTGGATTCACTGTTCATCGCCTTCACAGGTCCGAGCACGTTGAATGTCAAGATTGGTAGTGGCGCAACGAAAAATGACGGTGCTAGCTCGCCTCTTGCCAAAACGACTAAAAGAGTGCTTGACTTGAGCTCCAAGGCCAATGGTGCTAAGGATTCGACGGCTACCGTCAGAGGCACTGATGGCTCTTCGGTTGCTACCGTCCAGGGTGCTTTGGCAGATTCTGTGCTAGCAACGGGCGTTTACTCCATCACTTTCAAGGGCAAGGACTTGGCCGGCAACGTCGGTCCCGTTTTGACCCGTGCAAACGTCTACGTTGATGTGGATGACGTCAAGTTTGACCGTCTGTTCCCGACGAAAGCTTCTTTCGGCGCAGTGGGCGCTTCTCGTGTTGACACGCTAGACGAGGAAACGGCTAAGTTGGTTTTCAAACTTTCTGAGCCCGCCGATAGTGTGCTGATCACTTACAGAGGAATCGCTGGTCCGGATGAGAACAAGTCGCGCACGCGTCGTCTGTCGGGTTCGCAGTTGACGAATACGGCTAGCGAACAGATCGTAGCGATTGATTCGTTGGTACATGCATCCAAGTACGAACTGACGGTGTTGGCTCGTGACTTGGCCGGCAACTTCTCTCGCACGAGAAAAGACACGTTCTTCTACGACACCTCGTTTGTCGTTCCCGTGCTGAAGCGCTTTGTCGTCACTGCAAGCCAGCGCGGTCCGGGTAGCCCGGTTAATGCTGGTGCTAGTGTTACGGTCACGCTCAAGGCTGATGCCACCACGGACGGCACGCGTGATGCTGTGACGTACAAGCGTCCGGCGATCTTGAAGGTTGCCAACAAGAACGGCGGTGTTAAGGTCGAAGGTAACGGTGTAACGAAGCTCGATGATTCCCGCTGGCAGTTGAACGACCTTGACTGGGTGACTGGTGTTCGCACGGTAACCGTCACGGACACCACTTCCGTGGACGAGTTGACGATTTCGATCGTTGATTCGACTTCTGGTGGTGGTCCCTACACGGGTGCATTGGACTCCGTGATTGTGATCCAGCCTGATGTCTATAGCAAGCTTGTTGCTACGGCTCCGGCGGTGGTTGGTGTTGGTCAGGACTTCAATATCTCTGTGTCCAAGCAGGATAAATTCGGCAACGTTCGCGTCGCTGATAGTGGTGATGCCATTTCTTCTGATCATGACGGTCTGGATGTCGCCATTGGCGGCGACGCCATCATTCAGAAGGGTCTTGACACGGTTGTCGCGAGAATCAGCCGTGCTCGCGATGCTTGGATCTCTCTGACGGTCGCTGGTCTTTCTGACACCGTGATGGTTACGGCGGCTCCTGGTGGAGCTCCGTTGGATGGTCCTGATCAGTTGGTCGGCGAAGACTACATGGGCGCTGATGGTATGGGCGACCAGGGTGGCTTCGTCATGATGACGTGGGATCTGTCCGACGATCATGGCTCGGTTGATGCTTATCGCATCTACCGTCAGATTCAGGTGACGGCCGACCTCGATTCGACCGGTGCTGTCGTCATGTTGGCCGAGCCCCAAGCTGCTTGGGTGCCGTGGGCCAAGGTGGACGCTGTTCCGGGTGAAGGTGTTGGTCGTGCGATCGTAGCGACCCTCGACAATGTGGCCACGTATTGGGCTATCGCAGCCGAGCGTGGAAACCAGTCGACGGACGCCGTGATCAACAGCAAGGCCGTTAGCACCGAAGCGATGGACGCCTACGCCGCTATGGCGCAGACGATCCAGCAGAGCCAGCAGGTTGCCGCTATGGGCGATCAGCCGGTTTTTGCCTCGCTGCTGCCGGAAGCTCTTTCGTTCGCCCAGCAGGGTGTTGCTCCTCGTCTGAAGAGTGTGGACGAAGGCGTAATGCGTTCGGCTATGGCTGAGACGAAGGTTGCTGTTCGTGCTGTAGACAACATTGCTCCGCTGGCCGTGCCTTACCTGCGTGTCCTTGATACGCCGGGAGATGCGGGTAGCAGCATCACGCTGACCTGGACCAAGTCCGAAGATGATCGCATGCTGGCGCGTAGCGCTTCGAATGCGACCTCGCTCGGTTCGGTCTCTGATTTGGTCGCTGGTGTTAAGGGCTACAACATTTACCGTAAAGTAGGCGCCACGGGTGAATACGCTCTGGTCGGTAAAGCTTCGTCCGGTTCGACCTCGTTTGTCGATCAGACGGCGCTGAACGGCGTTCGTTACACCTACTCGGTGGCTCCGTATGACGAAGACAACGTGACGAAGTCTGATGTGGAGCGGACGGCTATGGCCATCCGTAACACGGTTGTCGACAAAAACGGCAAGGCGGTCTACGGCCTCTTCGGCGCAGACAACCAGGTCGGTTTTGACGACTTCTTCATCTTCGCTGACAACTTCGGTTTGACGGCGGCTGATGAGGCTTTCGAGCCGGCTTTCGATCTGGCGTCCAGCGCTGGTCTGCCGAGAGTCGATTTCGATGACTTCTTCGTCTTCGCTGACAACTTTGGCCGTGGTATCGAAGCCGCCGGTAAGGTGGTTCCGATGCAGGCTGGTCTCAACGCCGATGCGCGCCTCTATCTTGAGGCTTCCGCTGAACTGCCCCGCGTGGGTGAGGAAGTGGCCATTGACGTCGACTTGGCCGACTACGTGCAGTTGAAGGGTTACGGTCTGTCGGTTGTTTACGATGCCGACAAACTGGAGTATGTCCGCACGGTAACGACGAACTCGCTGCTGGGTGAGGGTGAGTTGGCCACGCCGCGCGCCATTACGCAGACGGAAGGTCAAGTTGACATCGCCGCCTATGGTGAGACCGTTTCGGAAGGCGCTCTTGGTATGAGCGTTATCTTCCGCACCAAGTCGGAGATCGAAAACACCTACGTCGAGGTGACGGACAGCCAGGTGCGTGACGGTGATTTCGCTGTCAACACCGTGGCCTTGCCGGCGCCTGTGCAGATCCAGACGCGTCCGGAAGCGTTCGCCTTGGCGAACAACTATCCGAACCCGTTCAACCCTGCCACGACCATCAAGTATGCCTTGCCGGAAGCTTCTCAGGTGCGTCTGGAGGTCTTCAACGTAGTGGGTCAGGTTGTTAGCACCCTCGTTGATAACCACCAGAATGCGGGCCGCTATGTGGTCCAGTGGGATGCGACCAACGATCAGGGACACAGCTTGTCTTCGGGTATTTACTTCTACCGCCTACAGGCCGGTGGTGAGTTCCTCGAAGTCAAGAAGATGTTGCTGCTCAAGTAAGCAAGTGTAATGGGTAGTGGGATGGTGCCTTTTGGCACCATCCCACAATGGCTTAATGGTTAACCGTTAGTTTTGTTGACAATAAAGAAAAAGGTGAACCAACAATGCAGAAAAGCGTGCGCAAGATTTTTACTCTTGCCATCGCCTCCCTGCTCGCGCTCAGTGGCGCTGCCTTCGCCGGTGATAATGCAGGCGTCGTTGTCTCTTTGGATAGCGACGCTGAAGTATCTGGAGTCGGCGCCGGTGCCACAATCGATGTGGCTCTTTCGGCTTCGGGAATGGTTGGGGTTAAGCAGTTCGACGTTACCATAACTGTCTCGCCTGCAGATGCTTTCGATTTGTCTGCAACGACATTTGCTCAGAATGCGGCGGCTTTTACAATTTCGCCGGGTGTTGAGTTTCCCGCTGACGGAGAAGTTAAGAGTGGAGCGGCGAGCTTTGGCGCTGCTGTGGAAGGCGATGCGAGTTTAGGTGCGTTTACCTTAACTACGTCGGCTAGTTTTACCGAGGATACGGAAGCTACGATCACGGTGACACGCGTCTCCATCGGTCCTACTTCGACCGATCGCGACGTGTTTGACGCTGATGCGTTGGGTTTGAGTGTTACGGTGAATCCGCCGGCTCCTCCCGTCATCGAGCCTATGCTCGAGGCGCTCACTGTGACCGATGCGAGTTTAGATTACTCGGCTGTCGGTGAAGGTGATGTTCTAGACGGCAGCGATGGCGAGTTACTGATTGCCGCTGAATTTAGCGATGAGACGGGTAGCTTGGGTGCCGGACAGGCCGTGCAGTGGACCATTATGAACAACGGTTCAGAGTCGGTCTACTTGGTAGCCGAGGATGGAAGCATTGAGATTGAAGCCGGTTCTGAACTGGTCCTCTCATCTGAGACGGACGAGGACGGTGTTGCCGGCGCGGTTTTCGATGCTGAAGGCGATCGCACTGCAGGGACGACCAGCTTGAGTGTCTCTGTGAGCACTACGGCTGACAATTCCGATGGTGTTGAGCGTGAGCTGTCCGTTGATTTCAGCGCTACGTGGGATGTCCCCGTCGCAGCTGAATTGGCGAGTTTGACGTCGCAGGTGACCGTTGACGAAAATGTCCTGCTCCAGTGGGGTGTTGCTTCGCAGTCCAACAACCTGGGGTGGGAGGTTTTTCGCAGCACGGATAACCGCGTCTTCACCAAGGTTAGCGAATTGGTGTTGGGCGATGGTAACAGCGATGAGTTCAAGTCATACAGTTTTGTAGACTCGAACTTGCCGCAGGTTGACGTGCTGTATTACTACCTAAATCAGATTGATTTGGATGGAACGACGACTCGTTCGCAGGTTATCGAAGTACTGCTTTCGCCCACGGCGGTTGCCGATTTGGCCCTGCCTACGGTGAACGCTTTGAGACAGAATTTCCCCAATCCGTTCAACCCTGAGACTATGATCAGCTTCGATTTGAGTGGCGATCAGGTTGTTAGCTTGACCATTTATGACATGGCCGGTCAGGCCATTCGCACGTTGGTCGATGCGCAGCCGATGACTGCTGGCAATTATAAGCAGTTGTGGGATGGCCGGAATGATAGCGGAGCCAAAGTTGGTAGCGGTATTTACTTTTACCAGCTTCGCGCGGGTGATTTCGTTGCTAAGAAGAAAATGACCCTGCTCCAATAACATCGGGTAAAGCTGTTGTTTTAAAACCGCTGGATTCTTTGGAATCCAGCGGTTTTTTTGTTTTTAAAAAGAATAAGGTGTTGCCTATCTTGTTTCTGAATTTCCCGTCAATTATATTCCTCCTCAACTGAGGAGAAAGAAGTTTTGAAAGTAAAACTGTTGTTTTTTGCTTCATGTAGAGACATAGTCGGAGTCAAAGAGACGGATTTCGAGTTAGAAGCTAGCGCGACGCTTGGTGATTTAAAGTATTCACTACGTTCGACGTATCCCCAATTAGCAACGCGCGAGAAGACGCTCTCGTTTGCGGTTAATGCAGAATATGCTGATGACTCAGTGAAACTCTCTGAGGGCGATGAGATTGCCCTCATTCCTCCGGTAAGTGGGGGGTAAGATTGTTTAAAATTACAGAAAATGCGATTCGCGTCGATGCACTACACGAACAGGTCCTGAGAGATTGTCATGGGGCCGTTGTTACCTTTGCCGGTGTTGTGCGTGACCACTCTGGAGAAACTAAGACTCAGTTTTTGGAGTATGAGGCATATGCCGATATGGCAGAAAAAAAGATGGCCGAAATCGGTGCTGAGGTAAACGAAAAGTGGGGCATTGAGCAGATCGCCATTTTACATCGAATAGGGCGCCTGGAAATAGGCGAAATTAGCGTTCTAATCGCTGTGGCAAGTCCGCATCGTGCTGAAGCCATACATGCCTGCCATTATGCAATTGATAGGTTGAAAGAAATTGTGCCCATCTGGAAAAAGGAAGTCGGAGAAGACGGAGCTTTCTGGGTGGAGGGGCCGTCGAAAGCTGCCGAAAAAAACCGAGATGATTCCTAACTTTAGCTGGGTCGTACCTGATGAGATAGCTGGATCTGGCCAAATCGGCGCTTGGGGTGCCTATGCCGACGAAGCGTTAGCTAACGACTTGTGGGATTTAAAAGAATGCGGTGTTGGTGCGATCGTTTCTTTGACGGAAAAGCCGTTGGATTCTGGCCCGATTACCAGTTTAAACATGGATTATCTGCATCTTCCCATTCCAGATATGTCGGCCCCATCGCTTGGAGAAATCGAACGATTTTTGTCGTTTGCCGTTGATATGATTGATCGAGGTCGTTCGGTCTTGGTTCACTGCGGAGCGGGTTTGGGACGCACCGGCACTATGTTGGCCTGTTATTTGGTGCTTAAGGGGCACGAGCCTTTGGCTGCAATACAGAGGGTGCGAATCGACCGGCCGGGTTCCATTGAGACGGAGGCTCAAGAGATCGCGATCTTTGAATATGCTGCGTCTTTAACCGGTAAAGAGGCTGGTTGACATGTCCCCAGTCGATTTCTACATTCTCACCATGTACATCTCAATTGTAAGTGTCACTGATACTTGCGTGGATCCATCCACATTGCCTGAACCATTTTAAAGGGAGGGGAGGAACGGATGGAAATTAGCAATTTTCCGTCGTGCTTGAAGTGTTCTGAAGGGGTGTTGGTGCCGCTTTCAGATTACGGTAGAGATGGTGCGGCCATTCACTACAAGGCATGGGCGTGCACCAATCCGGAGTGTGGTTATCATCTGAGGATTGATAACGGGGAATTAAGTATCGGTAAAGAACTCAAGGAGTCTTATAAATAGCGCGTGCTAGTAAGGTGCTATTGGTAGGATTACGGCTCAAACATACTGCAGTTTGGTAAAGGCTCCCTTGGGAGCCTTTTCTTCTCTAAGAGGTTCGTTCCAGGGATGAAGATCGGTGATTGGGGCATAAAAATAGGTGCTATTTTACTGGCATGCTTTTTATGGTTCCACGCCGTAACCGAGCACTCTTATACCCGCGAAATTTCTGTTCGTCTCATCGTTGAAGATCCGCCGTTTGATGCAGCTGCAGCAAATCAACCTGTTATTGTGGCGAACCGAGTGCCCGAAGATGTGAACGTACTCGTTACGGGTAGAGGCAAAGATTTGCTGCAGTTAGAGAAAGATGATTTTGTTCTGCGGTTGCAGACCGAGGGCAAAATCGCTTCTCGGCGCACGTATCGCCTTCAGTTGAATCAGATTGAGCAGCGGAACGCCGAACTAAATGTTCAGCTTGAAGAAATCATAGCGCCAACCGATGTTGAAATCCAATTTGATCGTAGGGTAGAGAAAGACTTGCTGGTAGTGCCTAATATCGATTTACAGATAGCACCAGCTCATGTGCAGGTAGGCTCGCTGCTTGCGGAACCGAGCTTTATTAGGATAGTTGGGCCTGAGTCTATTGTGAAAACGATGACGACTATCGCGACCGATTCGCTCGTTTTGGTGGACGTGCGCGAAGATGTGGATCGGGTCGTTACTTTACGACAGCCAGCCGAAAAACTGTGGACGTTGGAGCCGTCTACTGTGCGAGTACGGGCTGATGTGCAAATCTTGGCAGACAACGATATTGCCAACGTCCCTGTCAAAATCTACAATGCGGGCGAGCGCTCTTTGCGGGCTGATCCAGAATATGTAACGGTTAAGGTGCGAGGGGGCGTTGATGTGGTTTCTTCTCTCGACCCACAGACAGATTTGCGTTTATATGTAGATTTTTTGGCGTTTCAAAGCGGTGAACGCGG
This sequence comes from Gemmatimonadota bacterium, assembly GCA_038119905.1. Taxonomy (GTDB): domain Bacteria; phylum Latescibacterota; class UBA2968; order UBA8231; family UBA8231. Next base: position 46,133 of record JAYOKQ010000007.1, read on the forward strand.
AGTGCAAAAAGCTGATCACGGCACCGATTTTGAGATTTTAGAAATTAATCCGGCTCAGGTGAACGTAGTTTCCAGATAGGTGTTTATGTTAGTTCTTAGTATCGAATCTTCGTGTGATGAAACCTCTGCTGCAGTGGTAGACGAGGGGTTTGCCGTTCGTTCAAATATCGTTTATTCCCAGCAAGATCATGCACCTTACGGTGGGGTGGTGCCGGAATTGGCTTCTCGTGCTCATATGCGAACGATGGTAGCTACCGTTCGTCAGGCCATGACCCAAGCAAATGTTGGTTGGGCGGATATCGACGGCATTGCCGTTACGCGTGGACCGGGCTTAGTGGGCTCTCTTTTAGTCGGTGTATCTGTAGCCAAGGGTATGGCTATGGCAGCCAATAAACCGCTTATCGGAGTACAACATTTAGAGGGGCATATATTTTCCAACTTAATCGAGCACGAGATCGCGTCTCCCTTTTTGACGCTTTTAGTTTCTGGGGGACATACCGAACTCATTCTCGTTAAAGAGCTGGGTGTATACGAGTTAGTTGGTCGGACGCGCGATGATGCAGCCGGCGAAGCATTTGACAAAGTAGCCAAATTACTGGGATTACTGCCCAAAGAAGGTTCCATTGCGGGCGGGCGAATCGTATCTGACTTGGCAAAAAAGGGCGATCCGCAGGCGATCCCTTTTCCGCGCGCACTAGAAGGGGAAGCAGATTTTAGCTTTAGCGGCCTGAAGACCGCGGTGCTCAACTACGTTCGCAAGCTAGATCCCGATGAACGGAATGATCAACTGGCCGATATCGCCGCTAGTTTTCAGTCGGCTGTTGTCGATTCGCTTATAAGTAAAACGATCGGTGTTATAGAGCGCGGAGACATCGATATGCAGGCTGTTTGCTTAGCTGGCGGCGTGGCGGCCAACCAGTCCCTGCGCGAAGGGCTGCGCCTAGAGGTAGAAAAGCGCGGACTTCCTTTTCACTGTCCGTCCATCGCCTATTGCACGGACAATGCGGCGATGATTGGTGCCGTTGGTGTGCATCGATTGAGCTGTGGCATGATAGATGATTTCAGCTTGGATGCTGTTCCGAGAATGAGTTTGTGTTGACGGAAACTGCTTCGGTGCCCGGTTCCGCGCTGTACTTTGCCGGAAGCGGTCTGTTGCTCGTATTAATCCCCCTACTCGTTGCGCTGGTCTTTGGTATCTATAGACGCACCTATCCTACGGTGCGTGGTGGCTGGTTTTGGACACTAGTCATCCTACGCAGTGGTGTTTTCTTCTTGCTAATTGCTCTATTGGCAGAACCCATTCTTGAATTTTGGAACAAACGCGTTAGAAATCCACATCTGCTCGTTCTTATAGACACTAGTCCTAGTATGAGCGTAGCGGCTGGAGATAGCACGCGGCTCCAGCAGGTTCAAGCATATCTTTTAGGTGAGGCATGGCGTTCACACGCAGACAAATTGGACGTGGAAGCGTGGGCTTTTTCACATGAGGCCTATCAAGTAGATATAGATACCGTCTATGCGCTGCAGACGGGCGGCCTTGCAACGGATATCGGTGGAACGATAGAGCAAATCGCTCGGGAAACCGGTGGATTAGCTGGTTTTCAAGGTGTTTTGCTACTTACCGATGGCGCGCATAATCTAGGGCGAGATCCAGTGAAGGCGCTCGCAAATAGTAAGGTGCCGATTTACGCTCTAAACGTTGGTAGCCGCGATCTTCCCGTCGACATTCAGTTTGTAGATGCGCAAGTGGTCAGCGAGGGGTACGTAGGCAAGGAGCTCGTCATCAGAGCAACCGTGCGCAATCAGGGTTATAGCGGTGAGCGCGTGGTCGTTCACTTGTATGATGGCCAGCGCGAACTCGATCAGCAGCAGCTTGATTTACAGCTCGGCGATCAGCAGGTCCAATTTACGACCCTCCCGAGCGTGCCCGGTCCCCATCGCTATCGTCTGCGCATCGACCCGCTTCCGGGCGAATTGACGCGCGATAACAATGAAACGCTAGTTTTTGCGCGCGTATTGGAAGAGCGCATTCGCGTGTTAATCGTCGCCAGTAGGCCGAGCAGTGATCTCAGCTTTTTGCAACGCGGGTTGGCTGCTGACTCTACCCTAAACGTTGAGGCGGTGGTTAAAAAGGATGCGCAGGTTGCGTATTCCGGTGTGTGGGACTACACGGCACTGCGCGATAGCGATGTTTTAGTACTATTGGGATACGATGAAGCAATGTGGCGCGGGAAAGCTATTGAGCGCGTGCGTGCACAGGTGCGCGGTGGTATGGGGCTTCTTTTTATCGCCGATTCGGATGAGCAGGCCGGCTGGCAAAGTGCGCTAAGTATAGACGAGCTATTGCCATTGGTGCGTAAAGCGGCACCGTTTATCGAGCAGAAAACGCTGTTGCGCGTTGGTTCACAGGGAACTAATCACCCGATCATCCGCTCGCATAGCGATAAAGAGGGAGATTCCTGGGCCGCATTACCGCCGCTGATGGGATATTTCCCCTCGGCGCAGCTCCGCCCCGGTGCGCTGGCTCTTGTCGAGAGCAGTGAAGGCATTCCAATTGTCGTATCGGGTCTGTATGGTATGGGTAAAACGGTTGCTGCTCTATCTCATTCGTTCTGGCGTCTCGATTTGCTCAGCAGCGGTATAGCGGGCAGTCCGCAGACTGTTCGTCAGCTGTGGCGCAACGCCATTCGCTGGCTGGCTACGCGAACTCCTGTGGGGCGCGTTCGCGTATCGACCGAGCGCGCCGTATATCGCGCAGGTGCGACGGTGCAGTTTACTGCGCAAGTTTTTGACGAACTGCTGCAGCCCCAGGAGGGATGTGCCGTAACGGTAATGCTTAATGCTGGTGAGAAGATTTCGCTGCGGGATACGGGAGACGGTTTCTATAGAGGAGAATATCGAGGTGCTCCCGCGGGTGAATACAGCTATGAAGTTGCGGCTGAGTCAGACGGAGTGCCAATCGGTCGCGAAGGAGGCGACTTCGTCGTAGAGCAACACAGCGTGGAGTGGACTGATGTGCGCGCCGATGGCGTGCTGTTAGGGCAACTTGCGCGCGATAGTGGGGGACTCGCACGCGATATATCAGAAGGGAACCAGCTTCTGCGCGATTGGAAGCTAAAACAGACACTCGTTGAAGAGCGCTGGGACCTTCGGCTCTGGGGCAGCTGGGAACCACTTATGTTCATCGCTGTGCTGCTGGCAATCGAATGGATGGTGCGCAAGCGCTTGGGCATGATATAGGCCTCTGTAGACGCGACTATATGCGTGCAAAAAGCGCTGATATTGCTTAATATATATAGACTCCTCTCTTAGTGTATTTCAGATAGTGTCCCCCGCATTTTTTTCTATGTCTCCCCTCCCTTAGGCTAGCGTGGAGCATTCGCTACATGTCCGAACTTATCGGTCGTTATTTCAATGGACAGAAAAGTGTACAGGCTTTTGGCATTGTGCTGATAGGCGTGGGACTGTTTCTAATTATCAGCTTCGTCTCCCATTCGACGTTGGATTATCCCAACTCGAGCCGATTAGCCGAGAGTAATTTTAATTGGGGCGGTCGCATCGGTGCCTATGCGTCGTACGGAGCACTGCTGGCCATGGGCGTTGCAGCCTACGTATGGCCCGTTTTACTGCTGTTTTGGGGTGTTAATGCGCTGCGCAACGAATCGCTGCATCGAGTGGCTGCGCGCAGCGTGGGTATCTTGGGGATGGCATTGCTGTTTAGCATCGGTGCGGGGCTTCCCGCCTATTCGCCCTACTTAGCTTTTAAACTGGGCGGTGAGTTGGGAACCCAGTTGAGCAACTTGCTGTTAATACCCTATATGGGTCGCGTGGGCGCCGGCGTGTTGCTGTGCGCTCTTTTTTTAGCCGCGCTCGTGTTGACGACGGACTTAAATCTGCGTCCTGCACTGCATCTGCTGTCAGCGGCTGGAAATTCCAGTCTTCGCTTGGGCACTGCGCTTGGTGCGTTGCCCGGTCAGGGCGTGCAACGTTGGCGTCGCTGGCGTTTGGTCCGAGCCGAAGAAAAGGCGCAGCGGCGGAAAGAAGACCGCGACGAAGAGATTGAAGAAGATGAATTCGTCGACGATGTGGAACCGTCTATCGACGAGCCGAGTCGGATAGCAGGGGTCGACGACCAGCCAGCCGTTGATGAGGAGCCAGCGGCAGAGGTCGTTATTAAAGAAAAGCCGGCAGAGATAGAGCGGCCCGCGGAGTTGCCTAGTGAGTCTGTTGCGAAAGAAGAGCCGCGTCGGCCGGCCGAAAATGCCGTAGCCACTAGCAAGCCTGTAGCTACGAGCGCGCCGCCTACTAAAAAAGCGAAGGGGCGCTACAAGTCTCCCAAGGTTTCTCTGCTAGATGAAGTACCATCGAGCAGCGGCGGTATTGATCGCGATGCCCTCTTGGAGAAGGCGCGAAAACTAGAAGAAGCACTTGATAACTTTGATGTGGCGGGAAAGGTAGTAGAAGTGAGCCCTGGCCCGGTTGTCACGCGCTATGAAGTCGAGCCAGCTGCAGGCGTAAAGGTCAACCGAATCGTCACGCTGTCGGATGATCTGGCGCGCATTATGAGCGCGAAGGGGATTCGCATTCAGGCTCCAGTACCCGGCAAATCCGTGGTCGGCGTAGAAATAGCCAACCAGGATCGCGAAACGGTGTATCTGCGCGAAATATTGGAGGCTAAAGAATTTCGCCGCGCCGAATCTACGCTGACGATGGCGCTGGGCAAAACCATTGATGGCGAACCCTATGCGGCCGATTTGGCGAAGATGCCGCACCTTCTGGTTGCAGGGGCTACGGGCGCTGGTAAGAGCGTATGTATCAACTGCCTCATATGCAGCATCCTCTTTAAAGCGACTCCTGAAGAGGTGCGTTTTCTCATGGTCGACCCCAAGGTTGTGGAACTGACCATGTATAATGACATACCCCATTTATTGGTGCCGGTTATTACGGAGCCCAAAAAAGCTTCAGAGGCGCTCAAATGGGCCGTTGCCGAAATGGAAGTGCGCTACCAGAAGCTGGCCAAGCTCGGCGTGCGTAACTTAGCCGATTACAACCGCAAGTTGGAACGCGTTAACGAGGAAGCACAGGCAGATGGCGTAGAGCCGGAAAAGTCGATGCCCTATATCGTGATTGTCATAGACGAGTTTGCCGACTTGATGCTGACGGCTCCCGCTGATGTTGAGACTTCGCTTATGAGCCTTGCGCAAAAATCGCGTGCTGTAGGCATCCATATCATATTGGCGACGCAGCGCCCGTCGGTCAACGTCATTACGGGTGTTATAAAAGCGAATTTCCCTTCGCGCATTGCGTTTCAGGTTGCGTCGAAGACCGACTCGCGCACGATCTTGGATCTCAACGGAGCCGAAGCGTTGCTAGGACGCGGCGACATGCTCTTTCTGCCTGGCGGTCAGGGAGAACCTATCCGAGTGCACGGCGCATTTCTGTCGGGTGAAGAGACCGAGCGCATGGTCGAGGCGATTAAAGGGACCGACTACCAGTCAGAGGAAGTCGCCGTATTTTCCGAACAAGCGGATATCAACGCCGGTTCCAGCGATCGCGACGAGCTGTTCGACGAAGCAGTCCAACTTGTTCTCGATGCGCAGCAGGCATCTACTTCCTTTTTGCAGCGTCGTATGAAAGTGGGCTATTCACGCGCAGCAAGGCTAATGGACGAGTTGGAAAATGCGGGTGTGGTTGGCCCCGCAGAAGGGGCCAAGCCGCGGCAAATCCTGTGGGAGCAGGCTGAAGAAATGACCGGAGAAGGGGTTTAGTCTAATATGAGACGACCGTACGCGATCGCTACATGGCTTTTCATCGCCTGTTTTGCCCAAGTGGCCAATGCTATTACCGGCGGAGAGATCGTGGAGAAAGTCCAGGAAAAGCTAGATGCGTATAAGTCCTTTTCCGCCGAGTTTGAAAAGCAGTTTTACTGGGCGGCGCTGGGCAAGAGTCGGAGCCGAGAGGGCAAACTGTATATGCGCCGTCCAGATCACTTTCGCGTGGAGTTAGATAACGGCGATGCCGTCGTAGCAGACGGTCAGACAATGTGGTCATATGTCGCGCGCAACAAACAGGTTGTCGTCAGCACGTATGAAGGCGAACTGCGCACCCCGTGGCAGGTTTTTGTTGATTACTCTGACCAGTACGTTCCCTTAGCAGTCGAAGAAACGGAGCTCAACGGGCGCTCTTGTTACATGTTAGTGCTTAGGCCGATGGGACAGGCGGACACCAGTTCCAAAAAGCAGATGAAGATTTGGGTCGACAAGAAGAAATGGTGGTTGATGCAGGTCGAAACGGTAGAAGACAACCAAGACATAACGACTTATACGCTTAAGGGGCATAGAGAAAATAAAAAAATAGAGGACGATGTGTTCGCTTTTGATATGCCCAAAGATATCGACGTGGTTGATCGCCGCAGGCCGGTGCTTGGTGATGAGTAGATGAAGTCGCGTATGGCGTTGTGGAATATGTGGGCGTGGGTCTTGCTGTGTGCGGCCCACGCCCATTCTGCAACGGTTGCTGATGGTAACAATATATGGGTTTTTTTGCGTGACAAACTAGATGCGCAGGGACAGACTGTTCGTTGGCGTGCAATGGGCATTGGGCATGAGGCTGTCGAGTGGGACTTGCCGCTGCGTGAGGAATACATAGATCGAGTGCGCGCTACGGGCGTGGATGTACGCGCCCATTCACGTTGGTTTAATGCGCTGAGCGTGCGGGCCACGCCCGACCAAGAGCAGGCGCTGGGTAGCTTGGACTGCGTGCAGTCGATCCGTCCTGTGCGCAGGCTGCATCGTCCACCGCCGGATAGAGTTGCTGCCTCCCTGCCGGCCGGTCGATTGGCTCAGCAAGAGGGCTATGGTATTGCTTTTGAGCAGCTTGCTCAGTCCGAAGTAATTCCCCTGCACCAGTTGGGCTATACCGGTGCGGGGGTGCGTGTTGCCGTTATAGACAATGGCTTCCACTATATAGGTCACCGCGCGTTTACGCAGCGACTCAACGTGATTGCCCAACGCGATTTCGTTAACGGTGACGACGTCGTCAGCGACGAAGTCGACCAACCGCGCACGGGAGATGAAACGCGCTCTTCACAGAATCTGCACGGGGCTCAGGTGTTGTCCGTGCTGGCTGCGTACGATCCGGATCGCTTTATCGGCGTTGCGCCCGATGCAGAATACATTCTGGCTAAGACGGAAGAAAATGCGACGGAGCTGCCGATCGAAGAGGATCGGTGGGTCGCAGGTTTGGAATGGGCCGTCAGTCAAGGAGCCGATGTCGTCAACAGTTCGTTGGGCTACAATATCTGGGATGTTGGTGAGAGCTATGAATACGCCGATTTAGACGGCCAAACTGCATTGACTTCTATCGCGGCGACGATTGCGGTAGAACGCGGCGTGGTGGTTGTGGTGGCTGCCGGTAACGAGGCCGATGCCCCCTGGCACTACATAACGGCTCCAGCAGATGCCGATGGAGTGATTTCCGTCGGCTCGGTTGACGTTGTAGTTGACGATAAACGCAGCCCCACAATTGCCAGCAGTAGTTCGCGCGGTCCGACGGCGGATGGCCGCATCAAGCCCGACGTAGTTGCTCCTGGACAGGGCGTTGTGGTAGCCGACGTGCGCGGCGGAGATTACAAGCGCTCGAGTGGCACCTCATTTGCCGCGCCGTTGGTTAGCGGCGTGTGCGCGCTCTTGTTACAGGCTAACCCTGACTGGTCGCCGAGCGACGTCCTGTCTGCTCTGCGTGCAACGGCGATCGACCTAGGGGCAGCTGGGCCGGATACGGTGTATGGCTGGGGGCACGTGCAAGCGCTGGCGGCTAGCGGCCTACGCGTCGTCGCTCCTGATAAATCGGTTGCCCTTACACCATTTCCCAATCCTGCGCGCGACCAGCATATTTACTTTCCCGTGCTGGTAGATCAGCGCGATGAAGTCGAGTTGAGCATTTTTGATGTAGCGGGCAATGTGGTATTTGCGCAGCGTTGGGCCATGTTGTCGGGCAGTTATACGCAAACTGACAACGCGCCGCGTTGGTCTATTGGACCAGAAGTGGCCAACGGTCTGTATTTCTATCGTCTGCAATCGAGTAGCGTAAACACGTCGGGCACGCTTGCCGTAGTTCGTTCTAACCGACCCTAATTAGAGTTATGAAAACGCGTCGACGAAGTCCTCAAAGCCGTCTCGATGCCAATATGCGGTTGCTCAATCGCCTGGTGTTGGGCGGCGTGGCCGTTTTCATACCGCTGTATTTTATTATCCGTTTTACCGGGGGTGAAGCAAAGAAAATAGAGAATATCGGCGCCGTATTTAGCCGTATTAAAAATCCGATCGTGTGGAGCGTGCCTGCCAACGGCGTGCGGTACCTAACATATTTTCAGGGGGTGCCAGACGAAGGCAATAAATTTGTCTTGGTCGATGTCGAAATGCAGGCGCGTATGCGCATAGGCTTTCCCGTTGTGCCGCGCTGTTTCAGACTCGTTGACGATATGAATATTCGCCATTACCCGCGGTCTCATTCGCCATTTTTTATAGCCTACGGCGATTCGTTTTACATGGATCAGGACGGGAAGTTCTCGGGTAAATTGCTCTTTGAAATTCCCGCGGATAGAAAAGCAGAAAACTTGTTATTTGATCGATACAAAGAATAGGAGAATTTCGCTATGCCTACGATAGAAGAAACACTGCGCGAATGCACGCAACGCTTGGATCGGTTGGGAGGCTATCTTTGACATAGATAGCAAAAAGTCACAGCTAGCCGCGCTAGAAGAAGAGATGGCCGGTGCGGATTTCTGGAACGACCGCAAAAAAGCCGAACAGACCTCGCGGCAGGCACGCGTGTTAAAAGACGGCATCGCTTCTTGGGAGGGATTGCAGAAGCAACTGCAGGATCTATCTGAGCTGCAGGAGATGGCCAGCGAAGAGGGGGATACAGATACTCTCAGCGAGATTGAGAGCGACTCTGAGCGGCTAGTAGAAGCCGTGGAGGACCTTGAGTTTCGCACCATGTTAGACGGTGACGACGATTCTAAGAACGCCATTTTGGTTATTCACTCGGGAGCGGGTGGCACGGAAGCAGCCGATTGGGCTGAGATGCTGATGCGCATGTATACGCGTTGGACAGAACGCAATGACATGGAGAGCAGCATCATGGATATGCAGCCGGGAGAAGAGGCCGGTGTCAAAGGCGTGACGATTGAAGTAAAAGGCGATTTTGCCTACGGCTATTTGAAAGCCGAAGCCGGCGTGCATCGTCTGGTGCGCATCTCTCCGTTTGATTCGAGCAGTCGCCGACACACGTCGTTTGCTTCTGTTTTTGTCTATCCGGAAGTAGACGATGATATAGAAGTCGATCTCAGGGACGAAGACCTAAAAATAGAGGTCTATCGAGCGGGTGGCGCGGGCGGTCAGCACGTTAACAAAACGTCTTCGGCTGTGCGCATCACGCACTTGCCGACCAATATTGTCGTGCAGTGTCAAAACGAGCGCTCGCAGCTAAAAAACAAGGCGACGGCGCTCAAGGTGTTGGCCGCACGCGTCTACCAGCATTTCAAAGACGAAGAGGACAAAAAACTGCAGGAAGTTGAGAGCTCAAAAAAGAGCATCGACTTCGGCAGCCAAATTCGCTCGTACGTGTTTCATCCCTACAACCTAGTCAAAGACCATCGCACTAATCACGAGACGGGCAACGTGCAGGCCGTGATGGACGGCGATATTGATGCCTTTATAAAATCGTTTCTGACGCAGGAATAGACGGTTGAATATTTCCCTTTATGTTGCACGCCGCTACCTGCGTTCCAAGCAGACGAGCGGATTTGTCTCTGTGATCGCCTATATGGCCGTCGGCGGCGTTGTGCTAGGCGTCGCTGCCTTGGTGATCATCCTATCCGTTACCAACGGCTTTTCCGGGGAAATAAAAAATCGCCTCGTCGGTATGAATGCGCATATCAATATTCGTCGCTTTGATGGAGGAGCGATCGAATCCTACCGCGAGTTGGTTAACAAAGTGCAGGAATGGCCCGAAGTCACGGGGGCTGCTCCGGTTGTCGATAGCAAAGTCATCATCGTCTCTAAGCGAGATTTTAGTCGAATCGACGGTATTCCAATATGGGGCATTGATCCGGCTACATTTCCCGCGGTATCTGACCTGCCGAAGCATCTGCAGTATGACGAACGAAACGAGATTGTGCTGGGCGATGTGCCGGACATGCAAAAGAAAGGCATTATTCTCGGCGAGCACCTAGCGCGGCGTTTGCAGGTCGGACCTGGATTTGATGTCCTGCTGTTTACCATTCGCAATTTAGACGTAGAAGAGGCGGTCATGGACGGGCTCACGCCCAAGACGTGGCCCTTTTTGGTGACGGATCACTTTGAGAGCGGCATGTATCAGTACGACGATAATTATGCCTTTATCCATATTGAAGACGCCCAGCGCATTCTGGGGCTGGGCGACGCGGTCACCGACATCCACCTACACGTAAGCGATATATACAGAGCACCCGCAATACGCGCAGCGCTAGCCGAAGAGTTTGACTATCCGTACACCGTCAGCGATTGGACGCAGCTATTTCCCGAGTTCTTCCGTTGGATAGAGCTCGAAAAGTGGGCCATCTTTATTGCGCTGAGCCTAATCGTTTTAGTTGCTGCGTTTAATATCATGTCGATCCTCGTTATGTCCGTGCTGATCAAGACGCCGGAAATTGGCATTTTGCGCGCTATGGGCTGCAGCGTCGGAGAGATCTATCGCACCTTTGTTTATCAGGGGCTTATTATCGGTGGAGCGGGTACGACGTTGGGCTGTCTGATTGGGTTTGCCGTGTGCTATGCTCAGCAGCGCTTTCAACTCATATCCATTCCCGGTGACGTATATCTGATTAACTCGCTGCCTGTCGATATGAACGCGATTGATTTTGTTCTTGTCGTCATCGTTAGCATGACGATTTGTCTGCTGACTTCTGTTTACCCGGCGCGCAAAGCGGCATCGCTCATGCCGGTGCAGGCCATTCGATACATAATGTGATGACCATGGAATCGAGCGGAGATGTCATCTTACACGCGCGTGATATACGCAAGGATTACCCTTCCGGGCGGGGACGGTTGGACGTTCTCAACGGCGTAAACCTGCGCGTACGTCGCGGTGAACTGGTGGCGGTCATGGGGGCTTCGGGAGCGGGCAAAAGCACGCTGTTGCACATACTGGGCATGTTGGAAGTGCCTACCTCTGGCCAACTGGTAATTGCTGATACCGATACTGCGAATCTCGATGAGGCGGCGCTGGCGCGTTTTCGTAATCGCCATATAGGCTTTGTATTTCAGCACCATCATCTGCTCCCCGAGTTCACCGCTTTGGAAAATGCGCTCATGCCGGCGCGTATCGCGCGCGAGCAGGACGAGCGGCATGAGGTGGCGGTCGAATTGCTTACGGCTGTTGGATTGGGAGAGCGCATGGATCATCGCCCCGGAGAACTGTCGGGAGGAGAGTGCCAGCGCGTGGCCATGGTGCGCGCGCTGATTATGCAGCCAAAGATTGTGCTGGCTGACGAGCCGTCGGGGAATCTGGACGAAGCGGCTAGCGCTCGACTGCACGCGCTGTTGCGCGATCTCGCTCAGCGCAATCAGCAGGCTTTCCTCGTTATGACGCACGACGAGCGCTTGGCTGCGAGTATGGACCGCAGAGGCTATTTGGAATCGGGCGTCTTGCAGCTGGAGAATTGAATTATGAAGTGCGAGATCTGCCATAAAAACGACGCGACAACGGCCTATACGCACATTGTCGACGATGCTAAAAAGACGCTGCTGCTGTGCGCGAGCTGTATCCCCAAGGGCGAGCAGGACTCTGCGCCGACTGTGGCCTCTCAAAACGAGGTTGTCCAGGGTGTTCCAGAGCTAAAAAAGAAGGTGAAAGTCGAATTCAGTGCGGCGGCAACCGCCGATCCTGCTGGAAGTGTCACCTGCGATGGATGCGGTATGACCTATGAGCAGTTTAAGAAAGCGGGTCGTTTGGGGTGTCATCGTTGCTATGGCGTATTCTCTCAGCAACTGGAGCGCTTGTTAAAGCGCATTCACGGAGCCGATGCTCACTGTGGAAAGGGACCGGTTGAGGTCGGCGTCGTCCCGTCTCCTGACCGGGCGTTGGACCAACTGCGCGATAAGCTCAAGGAAGCCGTCTCTTGCGAAGACTTTGAAAGGGCGGCGCAGATCCGCGATCAAATCCGCAGTATTGAGTCGGGTGAAGAGCGCGAAACCGGGAGCACTTTGAGTTGAATATCAGCGAATTAGTGGCCAATGGCGCGCAGTGGCTTAGTGGAACAGAGGATAGCGATGGCATTGTCGTGAGCTGCCGCGCGCGCTTGGCGCGCAATATTGCAGCGGTTCCTTTCGCTCCGAAGGCGACAATCGACGATCAAGAACTGGTTATAGAGCGCGTTTTAGGCGCAGCTCAGCATAGTCGCCTCATGCGTAGCGCTACGTTCTTCAAGATGAATGTCCTACAGGAAAACGAACGCCGATTGCTGGTAGAACGCCACTTGGTCAGCCCGGCGTTGGCCGAGAGCAAGGGGCAGCGCGGTTTGCTCTTTGACCGGGACGAAGCGCTCAGCATAATGATCAACGAAGAAGACCACCTCCGTCTGCAGGCGATCCTACCCGGTTTGCAGGCCGAAGGAGCTTGGACGGCGGTAAACGCGCTCGATGACGAACTGGGGGCATCCGTTGAATATGCTCATTCGGAGCGATGGGGGTTTCTAACGGCGTGTCCAACCAACGTCGGCACTGGATTGCGCGTCTCTGTTTTGATTCACCTGCCCGCTTTGGTCTTGACCGAAGATATGGAGCGGGTGACGCGCGGTCTGACGCAGATGGCCTTTACCGTACGAGGTTTTTACGGCGAGGGGACCAATCCAGTCGGCAACCTATTTCAGATATCAAACCAGTCTACGCTTGGCGTTGAGGAGGGGAAGATTGTCGAGAAATTGACGGCGATTACCAGGCAGATAATTACCTGTGAAAGAGATGCGCAAGAAGCTTTGTTGAAAGAAGCGCGAGCCCAGGTCGAGGACAAGATATGGCGCGCATACGGCTTGCTCTCCCACGCGCGCGTGCTGAGCAGTCAAGAGTTCATGAATCTGCTGTCTGCGGTGCGTCTGGGCGTTAGTTTGGGATTGCTGCGTCAGGTTAATTCCGCGTTTATGAACCGCCTCATGATTGTTACTCAGCCCTCTCACTTACAAATGGAAAATGGGGGAGAACTCGCCCCAGAAAAACGCGATATCTATCGCGCTGAGCGGGTCCGTTCGCACTTTTCTGACTTGGCTTCTGAGGGGGCTGGGCTATCTTGACAACGATACGCCCTTTTGGTAGTTTCAGAAAAAGCCCAACGGGGCTTTATTTTTTCTAACCCATTGTTAATTATTGCTCATAAAGGCATGCGCACCTGCCCATTCGGGCTGAGATGCGGAGGTTTACGCTATGAATAATATGTTTACCGATGGCGTCAAGCGAGTAATGCAGTTAGCTCGGGAAGAATCCGCGCGCTTGGGGCATAATTATATCGGCACCGAACACCTGTTATTGGGCATTATAAAAGACGGTAAGGGCAAGGCCGTTACGGTTTTGACGAACCTTGGGCTCAGCTTGGAGACCGTGAAGCAATCCGTAGAGGATTACGTCGCTACCTCCGGCGGTACGATGACGATCGGCGAGGTCCCTTTTACGCCGCGCGCCAAGCAGATCCTGGAAGTGGCTGCCAACGAAGCCAAAGAGATGAAGACGCAGTTTGTCGACGTTGAGCATTTGCTACTGGCCCTTCTTAAGGACAAAGAGGGTGTTGCCGCGCAGATTCTTGCAGCGTTTGGCGTCGACTATAAGACGGCCATGGAAGAGACGCTGGCTGTCTTGGAGGGGAAAACGACCGGTCGCAAGGAGAAGGGCAAAAAGAGCAAAACGCCCTTTCTCGATCACTTTGGTCGCGATTTGACTCAGTTGGCGCGTGAAGGTAAGCTTGATCCGGTGATTGGCCGACAAAAGGAAATCGAGCGCGTAACCCAGATTCTCAGCCGTCGCAAAAAGAACAACCCGATTCTCATCGGCGATCCCGGCGTCGGTAAGACGGCGATCGTGGAAGGTCTTGCCCAGTGTATAATCGAGAAACGCGTCCCACAAATCCTACTAGACAAGCGCTTGGTGACCCTCGACATGGGCGGTGTGGTCGCCGGCACTCAGTATCGCGGTCAGTTCGAAGAGCGCATCAAGGCCGTGATGAACGAGCTCCAGCAAAATACGGAAGTGATCATCTTCATCGACGAGCTGCACACGATCGTCGGTGCCGGTAGCGCCGAGGGAACGCTTGACGCGTCGAATATGTTCAAGCCGGCTCTGGCGCGCGGCGAACTGCAGTGCATTGGTGCAACTACGTTGGATGAGTACCGTAAGCATATCGAAAAGGATGGAGCGCTGGAGCGTCGATTCCAGAATATCATGGTGGATCCGCCGTCTGTAGAAGATGCCATCGAAATTCTCAAGGGCCTTCGCTCGAGCTACGAGTCGCACCATCACGTGGAATTTTCCGACGACGTAATTTCGTACGTCGTGCGCCAGTCCGATCGCTATATCAGCGATCGCTACCTGCCGGATAAGGCCATTGATGTCCTCGACGAAACCGGCTCGCGCGTTCATTTAGCGCGGCTTAGTCCCCCTGAGCAGATCAGCAAGCTCGAGGGCGAAATACAGGATATAAATCGGGAGAAAAACGAAGCGGCCGAGCGACAGGATTTTGAAGAGGCCGTCATATTGCGCGACAAAGCGCTGCAGCTAGGCGAGGATCTACAGAAAAGCCGGCAGGAGTGGGAAGAAAAGGTGCGCGATGAGGTCGTCCAGGTCACCGAGGACGATATTGCCGAAGTTATTGCGAGTATGACCGGTATTCCCATAACGCGTCTGGCCAAGAGCGAAAGCGATCGCCTGCTGGCCATGGAGAGCGAGCTGAAAAAGAAAATCGTCGGTCAGGAGCTTGCGATTACGGCTATTTCGCGCGCTATTCGTCGCAGCCGCGCCGGATTACAGGATCCGCGCCGTCCCATCGGTTCGTTCATTTTCTTGGGGCCAACGGGCGTCGGCAAAACAGAGCTGGCCAAGCGCTTGGCAGAATTTCTCTTTGACGACGAAGAGGCGCTCATCTCGGTCGATATGTCGGAATATATGGAGAAATTCGCCGTATCGCGTTTGATCGGGGCGCCTCCCGGATACGTTGGTTTTGACGAGGGTGGACAGCTAACGGAGAAAGTGCGCCGCCGGCCCTATTCGGTTATTCTATTGGATGAGATTGAAAAAGCGCACCCCGATGTGTTCAATATCCTGCTGCAGATCCTCGACGAGGGCCGACTGACTGACAGCACCGGTCGCAAGGTCGATTTCAGCAACACCGTCCTGATTATGACGTCGAATATAGGTAGCCGCGATGTAGGCACAGGCGGCGTGCTCGGCTTCCAGAAGTCAGATGCGGACACGCTGCACGAGTTGATGGAAGGCAAGATCAACGACGCGTTGAAAAAGACGTTTAATCCGGAGTTCATCAACCGCGTTGACGACGCCATTATTTTCCATGCTCTCACCAGAGAGCATATCAACGAAATAATTGACATCACCTTAGGTCAGTTTAAAAAGCGTCTCGAGGGACAAGATATAGGCCTGCGTATAACGCCAGGAGCCAAAAACCTCATGGCCGAAAAAGGCTTTGATATGGCGTTTGGTGCGCGCTATCTCAAGCGCACGGTGCAGAAAATGCTAGAAGATCCGCTGGCCGAAGAAATTCTCAACGGGCACTTCGGCGCGGGTAGTCGAATCCGCGTTACGAAAAAAGGCGAAGAGCTCATCTTTGACGAAGAGCGCGGTGATTCAGAGGAAAAGCTCGAAGAGAAAAAGGAAACTGCCAACTAGGTTGGATCGTTTAACAGATGGATTGTTTTGGGGAGCCGCTCTATCAACGTCGATAGAGCGGCTCTATACTTGTAAAAATGAGGGTTGAGATGGCGTGTATATGGCGTGCACTCGGTGCGCTGTGCTGTGTCCTGTTCCTGTCTACACCTAGCGAAGCGCAGAAAGTCGTCGATATAGAGGTGCGCGGCGAGTTGCGCAAAGTAGCTGAATCGCTGATCCTGGCGGCTGTTGGCCTCGAGCCAGGCATTGAGCTATCCCAAGAGAATGTGCAGCAGGCTGTGCGCGACTTGCAGGGACTCAACGTATTCGAAGATATCCAGATTTGGGGCGACCCCGTGCCAGACGGCATGAAGCTCATTATCGTGGTTTCGGAGTATCCATCTTTGGAGGGCGTGCGGTATAAAGGGCACGACAATGTGAAAGAAAAGGATATGCAGGAAGCCCTCGGGTTGGTGGTCGGTCAGGTCGTTGCACCTAAAGATCTCGTGCGCGGCGAGCAAAAAATTCTCGATCTATACAGAGAGAAGGGCTATCTGCGAGCCGAGGTAAAGGGGCAGATGTTCGATGCTGAAGAGGAAGGTGAGGTTTACATCCAGTACGATATCAGCGAAGGAGAAAAAGTTCAAATTCGCGGTATTCGCCTGGTGCAGCATCACGTGGATGGAACGACTGTTGACAGCGAGGCGCTGCCGCCGCGCAACCCACGCCGACCTCAGAAATGGGATGCCCAAGGTCCCATGCCACAGCAGCTGCGTGCCCTCATGGAGACTAAGACCAAGCACTGGTGGCGCAAGGGCGAATTTAACGGTGACACGTATGCAGAAGATAAAGAGAAGATACTAGCCTATTACCGCAGTCTGGGTTTTCAGCAGGTCGGCATTCTGCGCGATAGCGTCTACTACGATTCGACGCGCAAGGATCTCTTTGTGGACCTAGAAATAGACGAGGGATTGCAGTACAAGCTGGGCGAGATGTCCTTTGCCGGCAACGACATTATCGACGCCGAGAAGCTGTCCGAAAAGCTGCGCATCGGCACGGGAGACATATACGGTCTTTCGGGGCCCGAACTCGCAGAGATGGCTCGATTTGCCTATTACGAAGAGGGATATTTAGACACGCGCGTGGTGCCATCGGAGGTTGTGCGCGGCGATACCGTCGACGTCGCTCTACAAATTTTTGAGGGGCAGCCGTGGACTATTCGCAGGGTCGATATCGCCGGCAACACTAAGACGCGAGAAAAGGTTATCCGACGCGAAATCGAGCTGCGCCCCGGCGACATATATCAGCAGGATATGGTGCAGGAAAGCCAGCGCCGGATTTACATGCTGAACTACTTTAAAGATGTGCAGATCCAGCCTGAATACAGCCCGGTTGAAGGCGAGCGTCTGGTCGATCTTACGTTTAACGTAGAAGAGCAGCCGACCGGGCAGGCCTCTATGGGCGCGGGCTACAGCGACCGAGACAAATTGGTCGGGCAGATCGGTCTGCGGATTCCCAACTTTCGCGGCAAGGGCCAAAACGTCGATTTCAGCTGGGAATTTGGCACGCGGCGCGAGCAGTTTCTCGTGGGGTTTACCGAGCCTTGGTTGCTCGATACACCGACGAGCCTATCGCTGCGCGTTTATACGCTCAACAACCAATACTACGATCTGTACGATTTTCGCCGCAATTCCGTCAGTCTGCGCGTTGGTCGGCGCCTAAAGAAGCCGGCCTATTCCAGCGTGTCGATCGGATACCGTCTGGAGAGCGAGCGCTATACGGATTTTGGCGAGGATTTCGATCTATCGCTGTTGGATAATAGCGTATATGGAAACCGCTACGAACCTATAACGACGAGCAGCTTTGAACTGGTATTTTCGCGCGATACGCGCGACCAGGCTCAGTTTCCGACCAAGGGTTCGCAGATTTCGTATCGCCCCGAACTGGCCTCGTCTTTGGTCGCCGGCGACGTAGACTTTCACAAGCATGAAGTCACCGTTAACTACTACCAGCCTAGCTGGTGGAAATTCGTCTTTAGCCTCGAATCGAAGGTCGCCGTCGTCGACGGCTTTTCCGACTGGGACGATAATAACCTGTCCGTTTGGGAGCGTTTTTCGCCGGGCGGTGTCGATATGTGGGACGGTCAAGTGCGCGGGTATCCCGACCGTTCGCTAGGCCCGCGGATCTCGGGTGTGCCGCTGGGGGGACGTTCGATGATCGTGATCAACCTCGAGTATCGCTTTCCG
>JAYOKQ010000007.1:64383-77347 GCA_038119905.1 Gemmatimonadota bacterium
TGTGCCGCTGGGGGGACGTTCGATGATCGTGATCAACCTCGAGTATCGCTTTCCGATCGCCGAGCAGCAGGTCTACGGCATTCTCTTTGCCGATGCTGGCAACGCGTGGGAAAAGATACCCGATCTCAGCCCGCTCGATTTGCGGCGTTCTGTGGGCTTTGGCTTTCGCGTAATGACGCCGATGCTCGGACTGATAGGCTTTGATTTTGGCTACGGTTTCGATCGCAAAAAAGTGGATGGTTCGGGCGCTGGTTGGCATACGCACTTTCAGTTCGGGCCGCAATTCTTCTAGTGGCTGGAGCGCGCCTTCACCCTTCGGTGAAGTGATGTGTTTCTAAAATGGCTGCCGCGCCTTATTTTATTGTTCTTGCTCAATGGAAATGCAAAGAGGAGTGTATATGAAACGCGTCGCCCTTTTTATCGTCTTGTTCGCCTGTTTGCTGATGCCTGCTACAGGGTGGGCTGAAATAAAAATTGGCTATATCGATTCCGAAGTGCTAAAAGAGCGTCTACCCGAATTCCGTGAGGCGCAGCGCAAATTGGATCAGCTGCGCCAAGACTACGAAAATCAGGCCAAAGATCGCGAAGCGAAGTTGATGAAGCTACAGGACGACTTCCGCAAGCAGGAACTGCTGATGAGCGAAGCGCGGAAGGCTGAACTGCAGGCCGATTTTGAAGAGAAAGTCCGCCAACTGCAGGCCTTCACGCAGGAGAAGTTTGGCCCCGAAGGCGAACTGATGCGTAAGAATATCGAGCTGTCAGAGCCAATTTTCCAAAAGATCAACGACGCATTAAAGACGCTGGCCGATGAAGACGGCTACGACTTTGTTTTTGATGCAGCGGCTCCGAGCAGTGGTTTGGTCTTTGCCCATGAGAAATACGATCTAACGGAAACGCTGTTGGAGTCGCTGGAGAAACAGCGCACGGAACAGGGACAGTAGGGCGCATGGCTTCTCCCGAGGAATTTGTCCCTCTGGACCTAGTGCGGATACAGGAGATACTGCCCCACCGTTATCCGTTTCTTCTCGTCGACCGCGTCGTCGAAATGGATCCGGGCAAGCGCGTCGTCGCCATAAAGAACGTGACGGCGAACGAGCCTTTTTTTCAGGGGCATTTCCCCGGTTATCCCGTTATGCCCGGTGTATTGATCATTGAAGCGCTCGCTCAAGCCGGCTGCGTTATGATGCTGCAGGGCATGGAAGATCGAGCGAATAAAGTGCCATTTTTTGCTGGAATAGATGGATGCCGCTTCCGTCGCCCCGTTGTGCCCGGTGACCAGCTACGCCTCGAACTAGAGGTCTTGCGCCAGCGTGGCATTTCCTGCAAGATGGCGGCCAAGGCATTCGTTGGGGATGAGCTGGCCGCTGAAGCAGAAATTTTAGCTGTTGTTGGCGAACGAACGTAGCTTGTATCTGCACCGATCTTATCGTAGTCTCTGAACGCCCGCCTCTTTCTAAGTTTAAAGTAATTCCCTATACGTTTTTCTTGCTTAGCTTCTACGCTAGCTGTAGTATGTCACCTATGAATTTGGCATTTGAACTGATACTGTACCCGCTCCAGGAGCCATACTTATTGGAGTTGTTTCGATGAAAGCCATGGAAAATCCTCACCTGCGGGTTTTGTTTAGCGAATCACCGCTTCCTATATGGTTACTTGATGCCGATTCGCAACAGCTCGTCGACATTAACGATGCTATGCTACGGTCGATTGGTTATAGCCGAGCCGATTTTTTCGCCCTCTCACCGGAAGAAATGGAATGCTTAGTTTGCATGTCAAATTCGGAAGAAGGCGACGATGTTTGGGCAGAATTACGAGACCATCACACTGTAACGCATATAGTTCGCTTCCGTATTCGCGGCGATCAAGAAGTCCGTTTTAACGTGACGTGCACGCTGGTTGAAGATCCTTCTGGCCAGTGCTTAGTGTGGTGCCAAGCAGAGCGCTTGTTAAGCAATTTGTCGGAGCGCTTCTCCAATTGGTTTGAAGATCTAGGAACCAACATATTTTTTTACCGGCACACAGTCGACGATGGTCGGTTGATGGACCTGAGCGACTCATTTGAAGTTATACTTGGGATTTCGCGCAAAGAAGCCCTGGGACAATCTTGGATATCGCTTATTGCGTGGAAGCCCGAAACGTTGGCGGAAGCCGCAAAGAGAATCTCGGCCCTACGTCCCGGTATGAGCGATCAGATGGATATGGAATTCATTCATCGCAACGGCCAGGAGCGCACGCTCAAAGTCGTTGCACATATGTTTGTTGACGAGCAGGGGCGCGTGTGTATAGACGGGGCGGCAGAGGACATAACGACTCGCAAAGAGATGGAAATGGCGCTGCGTCAGGCGAACGAAGAGGCCGACCGTGCGAACCAGGCTAAGTCGACGTTTCTAGCTCAGATGAGTCATGAATTGCGCACTCCGCTCAACGCAATCATGAGCTTCAGCCAATTATTAGAACTAGAAAATTTGGCCCCCGGACACCGTTCACTATTGGGTGATATACGGTACTCTAGCGAGCATTTACTACAGTTGATTAACGATCTACTAGATCTGGCACGCATAGAGTCAGGGCGCGTTGATCTGGATATTGTTTCGGTCGATGTGGCCGGACAGATCAGAGATGTGATGCGTATCTTGCTTCCTATAGCAGAGAGTAAAGGCGTCGAACTGCTCGATGTCGAATACGTCAATTCGTGGGTGCGTGCGGATAAGAGACGCCTGCAACAGGTGTTGCTCAACTTACTGTCTAACGCGGTTAAATACAACAAAAATAAAGGTCGTGTAGAGGTCTTGATTGAGCAACGAGATGAGGAGTGGCTGCGAATTGCCGTGTGCGATACGGGTCAGGGTATTTCGTCAGAGTTACAGGACCGTCTTTTTCAGCCTTTTGAACGAATTGGTGCCGAAGACTCATCTATTGAGGGGACCGGACTCGGTTTGACCATTACGAAACAACTCGTCGAATTGATGGGGGGTGAGATTGGCGTAGATAGCACACTCGGCGAGGGATCTACCTTCTGGTTTGACTTGCCCACTGCCGCTGTAGATGAAGTTTCACAAACAGAAGCCGATGTTATTGCTACACCGGAAACGATTGTCCCGAAATGCGACGCGCGGGTGGTCTACATAGAAGACAACAAAATAAATGCCAAGATCGTGGAGCATATATTTCGGCGATATTTCTCTATAGAAGTGGAGACGGCTCTATCTGCAATGGAGGGGTTAAAGCTTATACGCGTAGAGCGTCCCGAATTGATTCTGTTAGACGTCGATCTGCCGGATATGAATGGGTACGATGTTATAAAAGAAATTATGGCAGAAGAGGGCTTGAAAGACGTGCCGGTGATTGCGCTGACGGGACACGCAGATTTGCAAGATCGCCAGCGCGGAATTCGCGCGGGATTTTCAGAATACCTAACGAAGCCGCTGGATATAGAGCGACTCGTAGAAGTCGTCAGCCCGTTTCTTACAGCGCGCTAGTGCTAAGAGAACATATATATACCCCAATAGAATAGGCGTCCGACTCAGGGTCGGACGCCTATTCTATTGGGGACGACGCTTCATTTATTTTATGAGCGTCATCTTGCGCGTCTGAACGAATGTCTGCGTCTTGAGGCGGTAGAGGTATATACCGCTTCCGACCTGCTGTCCTTGGGCGTCTAAGCCGTCCCATTCTACCTTATAAAATCCTGCTTTTTGCAGCGTATACGAAGACAGTTGGCGCACCTGCTGACCCAATATATCGTAGACCGTTAGTTGAACGGGGGAAGCTTCGGGTAGCGCGTATTCTATAATTGTAGATGGGTTGAACGGATTGGGATAATTGGTATGTAACGCATAGCTATCTGGTCGCAGGATGGTCGACTGAAGCTGTACGACCGAGCGCATGCCGAATAGAGGTGACGACGTGTAGGCCGCGCGCAAATCTACGGCTGCGGCGTTTGGATCGCCCAAGCGCGTAAAATGGAGTTCGGCTAGTAGGCCGTGTCCAGAGACGCTCGTTCCGTCAACCAGGCCGTTGCCAATGACGACCTGCCCCGGCTTCTGCCAAAATACGGTGAACAGGGGTGCCTGTCCTCCTTGACTGCTCAACAGATGGCCGGGCCCCGGCGTTGCATCTTCAAACTGTAGAATGGTTGGGTCATACTCCAATACGGCGCCATAGGCCCCCATGGCTTCGGTGTGCTGTGCTGATAGGTGTACCGTCAGTCGATTGTTGTCGGCGCGCAGGCCGCCCCTTGCATGCAGGGCGAAGACGGCAAGCTCATCGTTGCTGCGGGGTGCGGCCCAGCGCTTGCCGCTCAGCGACTTGCCAAAGTTGTCGACGAACATGAAGAAATCGTTGAAGTCTACGCTGCCGCCGCCATCGAGGTCATAGGCTGCGGCATCTCCCGTAGCATTCTGCCCGAAATAATCGACGAAGAGAAAAAAGTCATCAAAGTTGACGGTTCCGTCACCGTTGAAATCGCCTGCAAGCGCGGAAGGATCGACTACGGTAAACTCTTCTGCCTCAGAGAATGCTCCCAGTAGATTGCCCTCTACCGCGCGAACGCGCCAGTAATAGGTGGCACCTGCCTCTAGCGTGCGATCTATGGTCCAGCCCGTTTGGCCTGTCCCGATATCGCCGCTGCCCTCTGCTAGGTTTGAGACGGTAGCGGCCGCCGTAGAAAAGTCTGAATCTGCAGATACCTGTATCTCGTAGGTCAGTGCTGCGCCAGCATTGAATGAGCGGGCGTTGGTAAAGAAGAAAGTGGGCTGCAGATAGTCTCCGCTGCGCCCCAATTCGCTCGGCGTAGATGGCGCGGAAGAAGATGTTGGCGTTGCCGATACGGTATCTGAAGGGACGCTCTCATTGGGCGGGTTTTGCCTGTCAATGGAAGTGACATAATACTGATAGGTTGTGTCGTTCCCCGCATTGAGATCCGTGTAGCTGGTCGCCTGCACGCTCGTGCTGAGCAGGTCAAAAGCGCCGCTTTCGGTGCTGCGGTATACGTTGAATCCGTTTAGATCCAGTTCAACTTCTGCATCCCATGAAAGCACGACTTGCTGTGTGCCCTCTGTTGCACTGAGGTTGGTCGGTACGGCCGGTGCTACGGTGTCTGCTGTGCTTAGCGTAGTAAACTCGAATTGTTCGCTCTCTGTAGATGGGTTGCCAGCTCGGTCGGTGGAACCGACGACGAAGTAATAGGTTGCTCCCGGTTCGAGATTGGTTAGCGTGATGGCGTGAGCAGTGGTGCCTTCTGTTGAGCCAACATTGAGGTCTAGTGCCAGACTATCGGTGCCGAATTCGACAAAGCTGTCGGACAACTCGTCCGTGGTCCAGCCAATAATGGCCAATGAATCGGAAACTGAATATTCGACGTCTGAAATGACGGGTGAACTAAGGTCCGGATTTGCATCCGTCGTGAAGGATAGCGTATCGCTCGTTGTCGGCCCGTTATTGCTCAAGTCAGATGAAGCAACTGTGTAGTAATAGGTCGCATCCGGGCTGAGATTGGTCAGCGTAACTTCGTGCTTTTTTCCAGAGGTTGATAGCGTGCGCACCGTACCCAAGTCCTCTGTCAGCCCAAACTCTACTTCGGCCGTAGATTCTTCGTCTGTTGTCCAGCGAATGGTCGCACTCTCGTCGTTTTTATAAACGATCGTCGGGTCGGTGGTGATCGTCGGAGCGGCTATGTCTACCTCCGGGTTGGTCGTGAACGTCCCCGTAGCGCTCTGCGTAGCGCCGTTGCCGGCAGCATCGGTAGATCCAACGATGTAGCTATAGGTTGTTCCGGGTTCGAGATCACTCAGAACAACCTTGTGCGATGTCTCGTTGTCACCGGATGTCTCGCTGTTGTCAAAGGCATCCGTGCCGAAGTCTACGTCGCTATCGGCAGGTTCATCTGTAGTCCACTCAACGACAGCTGAGTCATGGGTTTGAGAAGTGATAGAGGGTCCCGAAAGAATGACCGGAAATTGCGTGTCGGCGATTGAATCGGTTGTGAAGCTTCCCGAACCACCCGGCGGCTGCAATACCTTGGCGCGTTTAAGGGCCGATGAATTGTTGGGATCAAATGCAACGGTTTTGCCGTTGGATCCGGTTGCTTCGATGCGATAGCCGTACAGCGTGCTCAGGCTAAGTCCCGTCAACGTGACAAAGTGATGGCGGGCAAAGCGGGCGCTGCCGTTGGCATTCAATGTGCCGAACTCAAATTCATCGCTTGTTCCCAGCGTCCCCTCGGTGCCCGTGGTGCCGATGTACACGTTACCGGTTGTCGCAATATCCGTCGTCCAGCGGACGATGGCGACTTTACCGCGGACGATGACCTGGGGACCGGATACAATAACTGGAGCTAGCGTGTCGCTCGACGTCGAAGTGCGAAAGTGGAAGTCGCGATTCCACTGTTGGTTGCCACGCGGATCGGTGTCTAGTGTATCGGTCTCATTAAATGCTGTAACGCGAAAGCGGTAGCGCGTTGATGAAGACAGATCGCTTAGGGGGATATCGTGCTCGGTTAACAGTTCCTCTGAGGAAGCGGTATCTGTATAGGCAATCGGTATGTCGCGCAGCGGAGTGCCGTCGTCCAAAGCCGCGTATTCCAAACGGAGTGCAGCTGGTTGGTTGAGTTGTACGCGCAGTCGCACGCCCTCAGCACCGATGACGTGAAAGGGCGGTCCGAGAAAGCGCAGGCGCCGATCGATGGGGCGCGTGTGTAAAAAATCGCGCCGCTCGATCTGTAACTCGTCCTCCGTCATACCTTGCGACAGGAAGCTTTCGGCATTGACTAAGCGCGAGCCGATGGAAAATTCGTAGCGTGTATCGGGCTTTAGATCGCGCAACTCTACGACATGCACCTGGGTTCCATCTTCGTTGGTGACGACTTCTGTCGGCACTGCATCTATGTCTTGGTCGAAAGTATAGCGGGTATCGGCGGGGCGGTTGGTAAACCAGCGTACCACAGCTGAAAAAGGCGATGACTGGACTTCGAATCGTTCGATAAAGAGCGGGCGTTTATCGACGGCAAAACGCGTATTGAAAAAGCCGCCAAACGGAAGGCTGGGTTTGCCATTGATGTCGTAGGAACGCGCCGTAAACTCATATTCTGTATCCGGCAGGAGTCCGTTGGCCAACACGACATGTCGACGATTGGCCAACACGTCGTCCAGTTTGCGAATCTGCGAAATGAATTCTGGTGTGATGTCAAAATTATCGAAGAGTGGAGACGTTTGTAATGCGATCCGCACGCGTTCGTCGTCCAGCGTTTCGCGCGGTACTAGGCCCTTTTCCAATAGAACTTTTATCGCTTCGAACATGCGTTGGGTAACGCGCTGAGCCAGCGGGTTGGTAAACGTCTGCCATTGTAGAGTGCCCTTGGCGCGAACCTGCACGGTATCGGTTACACCGGGATTTTTAGTGCGCCAGTTAAAAATGGCGAAATCGCGTCCCCGAGTTATCTCCAAATCGTAGAGCGCATTGGGAAAGAATTTGATTAACTTGACGCCGAACTGATTTGGGCCGAAAAGCTGTTCGTCGCGATCGTCTGCGCTGGCAGCAACGCGGACCTTGGTGATGGAGAGCATGGCGCCTTGGTCGGGAATGGCACCTATTACATCAAATTGAATCGTATAGAGCACACCTGTTCCCGAAACGGTTCTTGATCCCGATACGCCGTAACTAAGCGCTACGAGACCGTTGTCAAGCGTATCCGGACGACCCGGTATGGCAAGCTGTATGGGAATAAAAGGGCCTGGTGCAATGCGGACGTTGTCTATAAAACGCGGATCGTAGGCTATTTCCATTAGGCTTTGCCTAGCGGACTGGACAAATTCTGCGCTTACGGCCGCATTGATGCGCTGTCCAATGGCCGGGTCGCGGACATCGCGCGGGTTAATATTGATGCGGAAACCTGCGTTGCTACCCGCCCATATAGGAGGTGTGTTCAACGCCAGCAACATCAAAATTAGCATATGGCGGCCAGTCATGCGCATAACAAACCCTTTCAAAATGGAGTGTTGATATCGAAATGCAAAAAGATAGTCGTCGTCTTCGCAAATATAACCAAAAGTGCTGTGGACGTTCTGTGATATGGATCATATATGGCCACTTTTTACTTGCACAGGGCGATAGAGGCGATACATTTACCTCGTGAAAACGAGGTAGAATTGAATGATCTACAACAGATAGTGAGATGGATAGCGGCCCCGTTGGAGGGCTGTTTTTTTGTATCCACCCCTTGTAAAGGAATGCGGGATGAACGCATTGCGCCACGTTATTGAGGCTCAGCAATTTGATGTGGAGTCGTTGGAAGCCATTTTTGCTACGGCGCGAGAAATGGAACAGGTCGTACAGCACTACGGCTCGAATATCCTCAACCGACGCGTGATGGCGACGCTCTTCTATGAACCGAGCACGCGAACTCGGCTCTCCTTTGAATCGGCGATGGCGCGTTTGGGAGGGGCTGTCCTAACCACGGAGAGCGCGCAGGAATTTTCATCAGCTGCTAAGGGGGAGACGCTTGAGGATACAATCCGCGTTGTGGCGGGATATGCCGATGTGATCGTTTTGCGCCACTTTGAGAGCGGCGCCAGTCAGCGCGCGGCTGCTGTGGCCGGTATTCCCGTTATTAATGCGGGCGACGGTGCCGGACAGCACCCGACACAGTCCCTACTCGATATGTATACCATTCGGCGCGAAATCGGGCAGATCGACTCGATTTCGATTGCGCTGGTTGGTGATTTGGCGAACGGACGTACGGTTCGTTCGCTGTGTTATCTGCTGGCTAAATACGAAAACCCTAAAATTTACTTTGTCGCACCTTCTGTCGTTCGGATGAAAGAGGATATAAAAGACTATCTGCGTCGGAACAATACGCACTTTGAGGAGGTAAACGATCTGCATGCGGTAGCACGCGAGGTAGACGTGATCTACCAAACGCGGATTCAGCGCGAGCGCTTTGGCGATCGCCCGCACGAATACGAACAGGCGCGCGGTAAATATATAATTGATCAGACGGTGCTGGACTGCATGCGGTCCGATGCCATCGTTATGCATCCGCTGCCTAGAGTCGATGAAATTGACACGGTCGTGGATAGCGACCCACGTGCTGCCTATTTCCGGCAGGCCCACAACGGGCTTTATGTCCGCATGGCCTTATTGCGGATGCTCTTGGCTCCCTGACAATTCTTGACTCGTTTTTGGCAATTGAATATATTGTGCGGACAAACTGCAGTTCATAAGGATTAGAGAGGTCGTGCATGGGTTCCAGCAAGGGCAGAACGCGCGAACGCGAGCTGCGGCAGCGTCGCAAGCGTCGTAAAGAGCAGCTGAAACAGCGCATTAAAGAGGCCAAACTGGCGCCGCGGAAGCGGTCCAAGTAGGGTTCGTTTCATCGGATTAGTGCGTTATAAACGTATTGTAAAGGAGAGTTGGCAGCGTTCTGCCAGCTCTCTTTTGCGTTGAGACATTGAGGAGATATACAATGCGCGTAGCGGTTGCCGGCGTCAATGGCATTGGGAAGCACCATGCCAAATGGCATCACTTAGCAGGTGCAGAGGTCGTTGCTTTTCTCGGCAGTAGCGAGGTCTCTTGTGCGACAGGTGCCGAAGCTCTTCGCGCAATTTTTCCTTTTACAGGACGCGGTTATAGCGATTTTGGCGCTCTATTGGAAAGCGAGAAGCCGGACATTGTCGATATCTGTTTGCCCAACGAACTTCATTTTGAATACGGCAAGATGGCGCTCAATCATGGATGTCATGTGCTGTGCGAGAAGCCGCTCGTTTGGGGGCTGGAAGGCGATCCCGAAGGATTGGTTGCACAGGGGCGAGAGCTGGTCGATCTTGCAGGACGCCTAGAGCTGCGGTTGGGAATGTGCAGCCAGTACGCATCGGCTATATCCCACTACAAGAGACTGCACGAAGCATGTTACGGACCAATGCAGGCGCCTGCGACGTTCTACGCTGAGATGGACACGTTGGCACGTGGTCGCCAGCGTTCCCCCGAGGAAATATGGATCGATATGGGACCGCACCCATTGAGCCTGTTGCTCGCTTGGATGCCTCATGGGGTCATCCGTTCAGAAACGTTGGATGTTTCTTTTAACACGGGCCAAGCACATACGCACTTTACATTCTTCGATCCAACGCAGGAACAGGCCTGTGAGTGCGAGGTGATCGTGCGCGATTTGGCGGAGGGCAAACCTCAGCGTCGTTTTGGCATAAATGATTTTATTGTTGACTGCGAGGGACGCGCCGATGAAACGGGTGCCTATCGCTGTGTGCTGAGAGCTGGGGCGAACGAGGATATGGGCGACGATTTTATGGCGCTCCATATCGGCCAGTTTCTAGCTTGCGTGGAGGATCCAAGACTGGAACTACTGGTTCCAGGAGAAATCGGCGTGCGCAGTATCGAGTTGCAGCTGCAGATTCTACAGCGAGCATAACTTGCGTGCGTAATCGCGTGAACTTCCTGTCGGGATCAACGGTCTCATCAGGATGTCTTTACATGCCGGTACCGTCGCATGGCATAGCACTCATCTGACTTTCATTCCCTATGAGTATTTCACGCGCCCGGACTCTTTTCTTATCTGCGGACGTATGTGCTCTTATCGCAGCGCACTCATCGCTTGGAAATAGATGCGCGCACTTTTCAGCTTGCTTATAATTGGGGCACTGTAGGGAAATCGCTTTAGGTCGATAGATAAATAGTATGACAGGAGAAGATCATGTCTATAAATGAGAAGAATTTAGCTTCGCGCTATGCGGCATTGGCTGAAGACTTAGCGCAGCAAGGGATCGATGTTGATAAGATTAAAGACCTTGTAAAAGCACAGGAACTGGAGACACCTTCCTGGGGGTATGGGAATTCGGGAACGCGGTTCGGTGTGTTCAAACAGCCCGGTGCTGCGCGTGATGTGCATGAAAGGTTGTCCGATGCTGCGCAAGTGCACAAGATGACGGGAGCCTGTCCAGGCGTTGCGCTCCATATCCCTTGGGACAAGGTCGATGACTACGATGCTCTACAGGAAGAGGCACGCGATCTTGGGGTGCGCATTGGTGCGATAAATCCCAACGTATTTCAGGATGCAGACTATAAGCTTGGTAGCTTCGGTCATCGCGATGCGGCCGTACGACAGAAGGCGCTCGACCATATGTACGAGTGCATTGATATTATGCAGCGCACCAATTCAAAGGTGCTGAGTTTATGGTTTGCAGACGGTACGAATTACCCGGGACAGGACGATCTCATTCGGCGCAAGCGTGATTTTGAGACCTGTTTAAAGGCTACGCACGATGCGTTGCCAGACGATAGTCGCATGCTCATAGAGTATAAGTTTTTTGAGCCGGCATTTTATCATACGGATGTGCCTGACTGGGGTTTGGCGCTCATCTTTGCTAATAAAACGGGTCCCAAAGCAGAAGTCCTCGTGGATTTGGGACATCATCCTCTGTGCACAAATATTGAGCACATCGTGGCGCTGTTAATTGAAGAAGACAAGCTGGGTGGTTTTCACTTTAACAACCGAAAATATGCCGATGACGACTTAACGACTGGCTCTGTTAATTTATACGAGGTGTTTCTCATTTATCACGAGATAATTAACGCCTCTCGTCGCGGCAAGACGCCGAATATTGCTTATATGATCGATCAAAGTCATATCATAAAACCAAAAGTTGAGGCGATGATTCAGTCCATCCTCAATATACAGACGGCTCTGGCGAGGGCTCTGCTCGTTGATCGCGATGCATTAGAATCCGCTCAACAAGAAGATGATACCGTTCAGTGCGAAGAGATCTTGCGTGCTGCTTACGATACCGATGTGCGGCCACTATTGGCCCAAGTGCGCGTTGAACAAGGGGCTCAGATCGATCCGCTCGGTGCCTATCGCAGCAGCGGTTATTTCGAGCGGATTGCCGCCGAGCGCCAGGGTGAATTAGAAGGCGCAGCTAGCTGGGGCTAAGATAAGATGTTATCCGTCCTGCTACATACTTTTTGCATGCTCGCTATCAGCTGGAACTTTGTCTATGCACAGGGGCCAGATGCTTCTGTGCTCCGCACTATGTTGCAGGATAGAGATGCAGAGATTCGGGTTAAGGCTGCTGAGGGCTTGGGCCGAGTTGGCGGACGGCAAGCTGTAATCATTCTGCGTCAGGGCTTGGCTGACAAGGATGCAAGCGTACGCATCGCTATAGTTAACGCTCTGGGCTTTATTGGTGGGCGACTTGCAATGACTGTTCTGTCTGAATCGCTCAAGGACAAGAATCCCGAGGTGCGTATTCGCGCTGTCGAAGCACTTAAAGATGCAGGCACTGTGAATAGCATACCAATCATACAAAAGGCGTTCGATGACAACAGTGAGAGTGTGCGTTTGCACGCTGCGCTGATGCTGCGTAAGATCGGACATCGACGTGGAGTGCCTGTTTTAGGTAAGGTTGCCGTCGATGACAAGAGTGCTGCCGTTCGAGCAGCAGCAGCTTCACACTTAGGTAAAGTTGGTGTTAAGGATCCCAAAGCAGTTGGTGTGTTGTCGAAGGTGTTGGAAGATAAAAGTCCTGCTGTCCGCATTAAGGCTGTGGAATCACTAGGTTTTCTACAGCTGCCCCAAGCCGTGGCTGTATTGAGAACGGCCTTAGAAGACCGAGACGCAGGAGTGCGTATTAGGGCGACAGAGGTAATGGGACATGTGCTGGCAAAAGATTTCGAGTAGCTCAAAAAAATTACTTTTACCTATTGCGCATTATTAAGAAGGCCCTATCTTTAAGGGCTCTTGAGAAAATGATTCTGAAAAGAAAAGTTGACTCGAGTGTTGACAGAATAAAAGAAGTGACTTAGTTTTAACATTTGCGCCTATTGACTGGCGCTGTGCTCTTTGAAAATCAAATAACGTGCATAGGGTCCTAGCGACCAATTAGAGCTTGGATTTATAAAAAACAATCGAACTTTCACACGGAGAGTTTGATCCTGGCTCAGAACTAACGCTTGTGGT
>JAYOKQ010000008.1:0-75691 GCA_038119905.1 Gemmatimonadota bacterium
TGCGCTATCGCGTGCAGGGCGAGGCCTTTGCCGCGGGTATTCTCCACGATATTGGAAAGCTCATTCTCAGCCAGTACTTCACCGAAGAGTTTGAGCAGATACTCACCTTAACGCGCGAAGAAGATATTTATATCGGTAAGGCCGAAGAGCAGGTGCTTGGCGTTACGCACGCTGAAATTGGTCTATGGCTGGCCGAAAAGTGGAACCTGCCCGACAAATTAGTCACGGCTATTGCCAACCATCACACGCCGGGGCGCTTAGACAGCGATGCCGAATTGGCTTCGCTGATTCATCTGGCGGACTTTCTGTGCCGGCGTGAAAAGATCGGGGATGGCGGCGGTGCAAAGTTGCCTTCGTTGGATCCTGCGGCCCTGCGCGCATTCGGCATACACGAAGATCCCAAGATCGCTATTTACCGGATTTTCTCTTACGGTGAGCAGCTGCAGGAAGAAATGGAAAAAGCCGATATCTTTACGCGTATTGCTCGCGGAGATCAGGACGGCGAGCAAGAGCAAAAAGAAGAAGCGGGTGAAGATGTGGCGGCCTGATCTGTGCTGGGTGCACTGCCCAAATGGAACGGCTTAAGCCATGGCTGACGCGGAGTCTATCCAGCGTCCACCTGTCGATAGCGATGCGTCCGCACGGGCGCGGGACTTATTGAATCAGTTGGGCGAATCGGCTCCTGCAGAGCTCGTGTGGGACCTCCGTTTCCAGCTTGAAATACTCAGTGAATCTCTCAAGGAACATCAGGCGCGTAGCCTGGGATTAGAAGAAGAAAACGAGCAATTGCGCGCGCGTGTGACCCGCGAACGCAGCGACTATGTGGCTCTGCGCGCGTCAATGGACGAATTGCTCAACCTCCACGAACTAACCGAAAAAATCAGCACGAGCTTTGCCATCGCCGATATTCTCGAGGCGTTGATGGATCTATCTGCTCGTTTTTTGCCCAGCCAAAGTAGCGCCGTTTTCTCTTTTTCTGAGGGAGATTCATCGCTCAGCGTATTGCTAACGCGCGGGGGAGAGCGCGTTGTCGAATGCGTTCGGGACCAGATCAACGATGGGATCATCGATTGGGTGCTGCGCGAACAGCATCCGGTTGTAGTCGAGGACATGCAAACCGTCGAGCAGGAAGAGGTCACGGTCTGTAGCGTCGTGCTCGTGCCGCTGAGGGTCCGTGGTAAAGACGTTGGGCTGTACGCGCTGTACTGCGGTCGTCCGAAGGATGCCTTTACAGCGGGAGAGATGGAACTGCTCAGCGTGTTGGCGAACCAGACGGCGATAGCGCTTGAAAATGCGCGTTTATACAGCGCGTTAGAAGCCAGTAATACTCAGCTAAAAGATTCACAGCAGCAGCTGATTATGGCTGAGAAGATGGCTGCGCTAGGTCGGTTGGCCGGCGGCGTGGCGCACGAGGTCAACAACCCGCTGCAGATCATACTGAGTCGCGTTCAACTCATGCGTATGAACGGTGAGGTGCCGGAGCGATTGTTGGCCGGATTGGACTCGGTTGAACACAACGTGCGCCGCATAACCAAGATTATTCGCGGTTTGCTAGATATGGCAGGTCATAGAGCGGCCGAAAGCGAGTGGAGATCGTGCGACGTAGGACATGCGCTGCAGCAGACGATAGATCTGGTCCGGCCCCAGTTGGAGCAGGCAAAGATCGAACTGGTGGTGAATTGCCCGGGCGACTTGCCGCAGATTGTAGGCAACATAGGTGAGTTGGAGCAAGTATTTCTCAACCTGATGATCAATGCGCAAAACGCGATGACAGACGGAGGGCTGCTACAGGTTATTGCAGGCATTGAGGGAGCGCGTCTTTTCGTTCGCTTTGTCGATACCGGAGTGGGAATTCCCGATGCGGTCTTGGATCAGATTTTCGATCCCTTTTTTACTACGCGTTCCGATCAAGGGGGAACGGGGCTGGGACTTGCCGTCAGCTATGGAATCGTCGAGCGCCACGGAGGAACGATTTCGGTGGAGAGCGAATGTGGAAAGGGAACGTCCTTTGAACTGCGTTTCCCAATAGCCGTTGGAGAAGCACAATGAACGATGTGCTATGGCGAGTGGCTCTCATCGACGGTCTGCTGCTGTGTTTAATCGTAGCTACGGGGCTGTGGTTTCGCGCATGGCTAGCGCGCGAACGCCAAGAGATACAGCAGCAAATGGCCTCGCTTGAAGAGCACTGGCAGCGGCTGCAGCAGGTTAGCGATCGGCTGGAAGTGCTCGGTCGCACGCTAGAAATGTTGGGTCAGCGCCGGGCCGAAGAGCTCGAACCCAAACCCGAACCGCTGCCGCATGGCGAGGTTGACGACATATACAGCCGCGCATGGAGTCGGCTCGACAAAGGCGTCCCTGCAGCGGCGGTGGCCAAAGAGTTTGGTCTAGGCGTGGCCGAAGTTGAGCTGATGGGGCGCATGATGCGCATGCGTCGCCGCAGCTCAACTACGCGGTGAGAATTTCGCCCAAAGCGGCTAGGAGCGCATCGGTCTCGGCATCTGTGCCGATGCTAATGCGCAGACAGTCATCAAGGCGCGGTTGATCGAAGTAGCGAACGAGAATTTTGCGCTCTTTTAGCGCTTGGTAGAGGGTTGCGGCCGGCCGTTCGGTGCTGCGCGCCAATACAAAGTTGGTTGCCGAATCCCAGACGAAAAAATTGAGCGCGCGCAGCGCTTGTGTTAAGCGCGTGCGGGTAGCGCATATGCGTGCGGCGTGCGCGCGCATTGTATCTATGTCGGCCAGTGCCGCCTCGGCGGCGACGAGGCTAAGTCGGTTTAGGTTATAGTGCTCTTTTACCTTCCACATACCGGCGACTAGCTCGGGCGAAGCGCAGGCGAATCCAATGCGCATGCCCGCCAGAGAGAACGATTTGGACATAGTGCGCACGACAATTACATTGGCGTGTTGGCCTACCAACTCTATACAGCCGCCGTCGGAAAAGTCGACATAGGCTTCGTCGACTACGAGTATGCCGCTGACGCGCTGGGCCATATCGGCGATGGCATCGGTTGAAACCAGCGTGCCAGAAGGCGCGTTGGGATTAACCAAAAACGTGATGCGTGCTCCGGTCGTTTCCAGTGCTTGGGGCAGGGAAAAGTCGTCCGGATAGTCGACAACAACCGCGCGTGCTCCTTGGACGTCAATGAGCGGCTGGTAGTAGCCATAGGTTGGATAGGCATAGGCGATGGAGTCGCCCTGATCGGCAAAACTGCGGATGATAATGGTGAGTAATTCGTCGGAACCGTTGCCGACTATGAAATGTTCGGCAGAGGGGCCGAAAACGCTCGACAGCATACCGCGCAGCGCCGTGGCGCCTGGATCTGGGTAGAGGCGTAGATCTTCGGTGCAGGCCTGGCGGAGCTTGTCGAGAATCGCCGCCGACGGCGGGTAGGGGTTTTCATTGGTGTTGAGCTTTATATAGCCGCCGGTTTGGGGCTGTTCGCCGGGCACGTAGCCGTTCATTTGGGCAATATTTTTGCGGAAGTATGTGCGGTGCGTAGACATGTTATTGATCCGTTATGTATGACCCATCGCGCTGCTCAAAAGCAGCTGATGGTTGGTGTTTTGCCGGGGGGCGAGGACGCAATATAAAGTTGCTAAGAATATAATGTCAATGCGAGCTGGACGCTTAACATTGCCGTTAGTGCGGCGCGAAATAGAGTATGTACTTTCTCTGAGAGAGACGGTATTCTGGCCGGACGAAAAGCGCTTGGTGGACAAGCTCCAACGGGGAATAAACAGCGAAACTCCGATAGAAATAAGCCGGGTACAGCTGAGGATTATTTGGGGTTGGTTAGAGGAAGAAATGGGCGGGCATTTGGGGCGTCCCGTGCTCCATACGGAACTGCGCGCCGTTGTTGCCAAGTTAGAACCGCTGCTGTAGAGGGATTTTTTTCAGGCCGTTAGCGCGTCCAGGCTTTGGGCATCGCTTTCATCGATCCGCAGAACTTCTAAGACGCCGTCGATATCATTGGCCTTCTTCATTGCCTGCTGTAGCTGAACTATATTTACCACATCTACCCAGAAGTCCTGCTCGGCAATTTGTCCGACCGTGCGCGTTGTCGCTGACTGTATATTACAGCCGCTGTCCCCTAGGGCTTTGCTTATATCGGACAGAAGGAACTTGCGGTCGTGGCTTCGCACGCGGAGTTGTACTGTGAAAGCCTGGTCTGTTTCCATATCCCAATTGACGCGCAACAGGCGCTCCGGGTCTTCGCTGATCTGGCCGATGTTGGGGCAGTCTGTTCGATGGACGGTCACGCCGCGTCCCCGCGTGATGAGTCCGATGATCGCATCGCCCGGAATCGGCGTGCAGCACTTGCCAAAGCTGATCATCAGATCGTCCATGCCCTGTATGCGAATGCCCCGGCGGTCCTGGCGTCGCTTCCGCGTGACTTTGGGCTGTTGAGGTATCAAACGACCGATCAGCTTGCCAACCGAAAGATCCCCACTGCCGAGTGCCGCGTAGAGGTGTTCTGTGTCGGCTAAACCGAATTCACCTGCGACTGTAGCTAAATCGTACTTAACGCCTAGGTCGGGATAGCGCTTGAGCTCGCGTTCCAGTAGTTCCTGTCCCAATCGCACGCTGTGAGCGTGCTGCTCGTCTTTGAGCCAGCGCCGTATGGACTGGCGGGCTTTGACCGTTTGCACTGAATCGAGCCAAGAGCGATTGGGGGACTGGTGGGACGAGGTAATGATTTCCACTGTATCGCCGCTGGCCAAGCGAGTGCTCAGAGGAACCACCTGGCCGTTGACCTTGGCTGTCAGGCAGTGCAGGCCGATATCTGTGTGGATATTAAAAGCGAAATCAATGGGCGTTGCGCCTTTGGGGAATTGCTGAAGATCGCCCTTGGGTGTGAATACGAAAATTTCATCCTGAAAGAGTTCGATCTTAAGGTTCTCTAAAAACTCCTCTGGATCAGTTGCATCCTGCTGCATATCAATGATTTGCCGCAGCCAGCTGATGTGTTGATCGAGATCGGTTGGCGCGTCACCTCCCGACTTATAGCGCCAGTGCGCTGCAATGCCGATCTCGGCGGTATGATGCATATCCCGCGTTCTGATCTGAACTTCGACGGGCAGCCCGCGCGGTCCGATAACCGAAGTGTGCAGCGACTGATACATATTGCTCTTGGGCATTGAGATGTAATCTTTAATGCGTTCGGGTACGGGGCGGTATATCGAGTGCACCAACCCCAGCGTTTGGTAGCATTCGCGCATGCTGTCGACGATGATGCGCACGGCCAGCAGGTCGTAGATTTCTTCAAAGGGCTTGCCCCGAGCCTTCATCTTATTGTAGATGCTATAGAAGTTTTTTGGACGGCCGCCGATCTCGGCCTCAACGCCACTCTTGTAGAGCTCGGATTCAATGGGCTTTTTGAACTCTTCTATATAGTCTTCGCGTTCCCGTCGCTTCATCGCCACTTTTTCGCGCAGTTCGGCGTATACTTCTGGAAAAAGGAACTTTAGGCTGCGATCCTCCAATTCCCAGCGTATGCGCGCTAGGCCAAAGCGATGGGCGAGGGGGGCAAAGACCTCCAGCGTCTCGCGTGCAATGCGTTCTTGCGCGTCTGCCCCGATATACTCAAGGGTGCGCATATTGTGCAGCCGGTCGACTAGTTTAATGAGTATTACGCGAATGTCTTTTACCATGGAGAGCAGCATCTTGCGATAGGTCTCTGCCTGTCGCGCTTCGCGGCTCTCGTAGGTGAAGCGGTCGATCTTGGTCACGCCGTCAATCAAGTCGGCAATCTTGGGGCCAAATAGATCGGATACTTCGTCATAGGTGGCTGAAGTGTCTTCTATGACATCATGGAGGAGACCGGCTGCTACAGTAGTATCGTCCATTCGCAGCTGCGCCAGTAGGCGCGCTACTTCTACGCAGTGCTGGAGAAAGGGATGGCCTGATTTTCGGTGCTGACCTTCGTGGCGTTCGCGCGCAAAATCGTAGGCCCTAGCGATGAGCGCAAAGTCGGCACCGTCGTCGCAAGAGGCGACCTCGATCAGCAGCATTTGCAGCTGCAGTTGGTCCTTGGCTTGTTCGAGAACGGCGTCTAACGGACTCGTCGAGGTCGGCGACGGGCCGTTTTGTTGGGCTAAGCTAGATAGAGTTGGTATCAGGTCTTTATTCATAAAGCGTCGCTGTGGCTCCTCTCATCAATATACCAAAGACACGCCTATTTTACACCTGAAAGAATGGGACTGTGGCAATAGAAAACTATGGACAACTGCACAGTGGACTACCGATCATTGGACCGATAAATGCTAAGCAGTGCAGAGAACGGGGCGAGATTTTGGTTGGGTTGAAAGAGGGGCGAGGTGTATGGCAATCGTGCGGAACGGGAGCCCCAGCTGGCCACTAAGCCTCTTCGTCTTGCGTTTCGGCCTCAAGCTCTTCGGGCGAGAATTTGGGTTCGGGTACATCCAGCCCTTTTTCAATTAACTGGTTCTGCAGCCGCTTGATGTCCGTTCGCATGCGCTGAATGCTATAGGTCAAGCTCTTTTGCTGGTTTTTTAGTTCGGTTTCTTGCTCTTCCAAGCGTGAGCCCTCTTCGCGCGCATCGCGCAGCGCCATATTCTTTATCGAGATTTGCTGCTTCATGCGCAGTAGCTTGCTGGAGCAGAAATACTGTATGATAAGCGCTGCGCAAATGCATACTACGGTGGCAATCCACCAGTGCATGAGATCCTCGTTTGCAAGGCGGCAGAGGGGCCGCGGGTTTTATGTGTGCCTTAAAAAGAGCACGTTCGGCTAGGGCGCACCCGAGGTGGGGCCCTTCGCATCTACGTAGGAGCGCAGGGTCTGAATCTTGGTGACCAATTCCCTGCTGGAATCTTCGAGGTTGGTCTCAATTTGCTCAATTACCTTGATGACCGCCTCTTTGTTGATAAAGCCTAGGCTATCCATCCAAGCCCGCCCTTCGGGGGTGTTGAGCAGCCAGCGCTCGATTCCTTGCTGTAATTTGTCGGGATCGCTAAGATAGTAAAATTGTCCCAGGATGCCCTCTACACCGTCGACGTATTTGAGGTGTTGAAGAATGGTCTCACCCAGGGTATTGGCCACGATCCGGCTCCTTGTAGAAAGGCGACGTACGAAAAAATTATCGGTCAAGAATTGTAGCAAAGTTGATTAGGAGTGTCAAGTAAGTCGATATGTGGGTAGGAGATATAAAAATGGAGGCTCTCAGTGGCGATCGCGATTAATAGATGGGAGTGGCTGAGCCTACTCACGTCGGGGGATCGCGTGCTGATTGTCATCCTAATGGTCGCTATAGGGGCTACTTTGCGCATGGGGATGGGGAGTGATCCCGGGACTCGTATCGCAGTGCGCAGCGGGGCCGAATCTCGGGTCTATGATCTGGGACAGCCAGCTGTCTGGCAGGTATATGGACCTATCGGAGAGAGTGAAATTGCGATCGGTCCGGCCGGGGCGCGGATCCAGGCGTCGCCCTGCTTACATCAGCACTGCGTGCACAGGGGATGGGTGCATCGTCAGGGAGACAGCGTGGTCTGCATTCCCAACGAGGTTGTGCTCGTTGTGCTCGGTGGACAAACGGGCATTGATGCCGTGGTGCGATAGTGCCTAATCGAACCCAGCGCATTGCGCGCACCGGTCTCTTGGCTGCGGCAGCCGTCGTGCTTTTTGTCTTTGAGGGGCTGGCACCTAGGCCGTTGCCGTGGATGAAGCTGGGATTGGGCAACGTGCCCGTCATGGTAGCGCTGATAAGCTACGGTCCGATGGCGGCTTTGGTCGTCAGCGCGCTGAAGCTTGCTTTGGGAGGGTTGCTGAGCGGTTCGTTTGGGAACCCCGCTTTTTTCATTGGCGCAGGGGCCGGTCTGTGCAGTTGGACCGTCATGGCCCTTGTTTGGTCAACGGCTCGCCGGCTGTTTAGCGTCATTGGTTTGGGTATCTGGGGCGCTGTTACACACCAACTTGCTCAGCTTGCCCTCGCCTATGTCTACATCGGACAGTGGAGCGTGTTGGGCTTGATTCCCGTCGCATTGCTCGGGGGCTTGATAAGCGGTATCTTAATCGGCCTGTTAGCTCACTGGGTTTACCAGCGATCCAATGGGCTCACGATTCTCGAGTAAAATAGGGGCTACTTGAGGCGAGGTGGTCTAGTGCTTATTGCGCCGGCTTTGAGGTGGAACTCGGCCATCTTTTGTTTATATTAGCACCGACCTGTAAGAGAACACGTAGAAAACGGGGTAGGCAAATTTGAAAAAAATAGATTCCGTGGCGAGGCGCTTGTTGCTCTCGTTGTGCACTGTGGTCGGAAGTTGGTCTCAGGCGGCCTTTGCTGAGGTCGACTTTGCCGAATTGGCTGAGGCGGCACCCGTCTCGCGAGTGCAGGAAACGCTTGAGCACCTGGCTGGTCTGGAATCCAGAGTGGTCGGTTATCCGGGAGCGGATGAAGCGGCTCGCTTTATACAGGAGAACTTCCGCGAGATCGGCCTTGACGATATCGCCGTACACGAATACGACGTGTCGATTCCGATGGATAAAGGCGGTCAATTGCAGCTGCTATCCACGGGTGAATCGATACGCTTGCACGGTATTTGGCCCAACCTAGTCAAGACGTCAACGCTGCCCGATGGGGGGATAGAAACCCATCTAATTGATGCGGGGCGGGGCGATTATTCGTCCATGGATGGTCTCGACGTGCAGGGAGCAGCCGTCCTAATGGACTTCAATTCGGGCGATGCCTGGATCAATGCGGCGTATCTCGGAGCCGGCGCTCTGATATTCATCGAGCCAGATTCTACGGTGTACTTAGAGGGAGAAAAGAAATTTCTCTCTATGCCGCTCGACGTGCCGCGGTTTTGGGTCAGTAAAGCCGACGGCGAGCTCATCCGGTCACATATCCAATCAAATTCGACATCGCAGGCCAAACTCGAATACCGCATGGACTGGGAGCGTCGGTCTGCCTGGAATATCATGGGGACGATCCCCGGGTACGATCCACTGCTCAAAGATGATGTCATTGTCCTCGAGGGCTATTACGATGCGATGTCGGTGGTGCCGTCTCTGGCGCCGGGTGCTGAGCAGGCTGCTAGTGCCGCGGGTCTGCTCGAATTGGCGCGTTACTTTCGCGAGCATCCGCCGGCCCGTACGGTGGTCTTTCTCGCCACGTCAGCACACCATCTGGGTCTGCGTGGCGTCGATGATTTCATACAGCGCTACCTGCGCAAAGAAGATCCCTTTATCGATCACATGCTCGTTCGTCGCGTTGTCGATGCGGCGCTTGCCCGCAATCTGATTGATAAAGACGGCGTGCAGTACCAGATCGGTCGCCAAGAGTTCATGGGCAAAGAGGCGCTCGTGCGCCATGCGGTCAAAGGCGACGAAACGCTGATCGGTCGCATTGTCGACGATGCCGTCGCCGATGGCTTGCTGCGCAGCGAGGGGCAGGCGCTTTTTGTTGGTCAGGATCGATTTATCAGCAGTGACGAGCTCAAGGCAGAGGCCCTGTCCGATGAGGACCTGCGCTTGGAGCTCTTTCGCCAGTGGGTCGATCCCAAGGTGGATTCGCTACAGGTTAAGCTATTCATCAGTCTCGACCTATCCACGCAGACCGACGAGTTGGGGGTGTGGAACAGCAACAGCTCTTTCTACTACAAGCGCTATTTTGCTCCCTTTGGCAAAAACTTCATGCGCTATGCCCAAGAGATTAGCAAAGAATTGGACTACCAGCAGCGCGATGTGCTGGTCAACGGTATTAGTCCAGAAGGCGGTATGAGCTGGTCCACCTTTGTTCCGGGTGAAATTTCCGTAAACAGCGAATTGGTGTTGGCTACGGGAACCCCGGCGCTCGCCTTTGTGACGGTCAACGATGCGCGTTTTCTAGTCGACACGCCGCTCGATCGCCCCGAGCGGGTTAACTACGAAAACTTGGCTAAGCAAGTCCGCGTGCTGGCGGGCATGTTCCACATGGCCTTTGAAGACCCCGAGCTCTTTCCAGACTTTAAGATGCGGTTGCGCGACAACCTGCGCTCGTTAACCGGGCGCACCATGGTATTCCCGCGCCGCAGCATCATTCCCGATCTACCTCGGACCGGGGCCGTAGCCGTAGTTCGCAACGGCAAAAAGAAATCCTATAAAGGCGTGCGCGGTGAGTATTACGAACTTGTCGATGAAACGGGTTCGTTCTACGTCAATCGAGTTCGCGTCAATCGCGTCCAGGTAGAAGGCTATTACATGGATCCGATCACCGGCCGCATCGTCTATGCGCCGGACAAGGGGGTGCAGGGAGACGAAGCATACCCGATGCTTGTCACGATGGACTGGCGTGACAAGGAGTGGATGGTCATTCTCTTTCCCTGCGTTGCCTACAACTTTTTTGATATCGTCGATCCACTTTACCTGACGAAACTGAGTGCTGTTACGGTCTTTGACGAGACAAATAGCGCGCCCGTTGAGTACGGATTTACGACGGGAGAAGGGCCCTCTGCGGCTAACGAGCCGGTCGGGGTGCTCTTTGCTCGTCCGGGCTCGAGTATCAAGATGGGTTTTGGCGCGGGGCTAATGGGATTCCGGTCGCTGCTGCTCAATGCGACAAGCGTAACGGACAAAGACAAGGCCGAAGGCGAAGGCTTTGAAATTCGTTCGGGTGTATCGTTTGCGCGCACTACCTATTTGGCGGCTAAGGATATGTGGATGCTCGATGAGTCGCGCATGCGCGAATTAAAGAGCTTTGCGATAGAAAACCAACGTCTTAACGACTTGCACGAACGTGCGCGAACCGAACTCGATGCGGCTGAATCGGCTCAGGCCGAGAAGCGCTGGGGGGATTTCGTGCGCCACACGCGCGCGGCATTTGGACTGGAATCCCGTGCCTATCCCGACGTGAAATCCACGCAAAACGACGTTGTGCAGGGCATCATCTTCTTTATGGCGTTGGTTATTCCCTGTGCATTCTTCACCGAACGCTTGATCATAACGGCAGCGACGATAAAGAATCAAATACTTGGATTCGTCGGGGTATTTATGGCAATTTGGACGGTGCTGTGGCTGGTTCATCCGGCATTCCAATTGTCTAATCCATTCGTTATCCTGCTGGCCTTCGTAATTATCGCACTCGCCGTGTTGGTTATGTCGATTATATCGGGTCGTTTTAACGAGCAGATGAAAAAGCTGCGGACGGAAGTAGCCGTTATACACGATACCGATGTCAGCCGTTCGAGCGCCTCTGTCACCGCGTTTCAATTGGGTATTTCCAATATGAAGCGGCGCAAAACGCGCACTATTCTCACCTTCTTAACGTTGCTGCTACTCACCTTTACTGTCCTCTCCTTTACCTCGATTCGCACGGGTTTGCGCTTTAACCAGATTCAGCGCGATAACGAAGGGTTGTACGAGGGCCTCCTAATCCGCAGTAAGGCGTGGAATCCGATGGAGGATTCGGTGCTCGAATATGCGCGTAGCAACTTTGGCGAGGTGGGGACCGTCGCGCCGCGCAGTTGGTACAGCAATAAGTCCAAAGCGCATATTAAGATGAAGCATGGAGACCACGCTCATAACGCGCTGGGAGTGTTGGGGGTGACACCGCAAGAGCGCGATGTGACGGCGATTGACCGAGCGCTCATCGCCGGACGTTGGTTTGAAGAGGGCGAAGAAAAGGTGTGTATCCTGCCCAGCGATATGATTGCTGCAGGCAACCTAAATATTCCTCTGGAAGAAGTCGGCACGGCCCAGGTGCGAGTGTTTGGTGATTATTTTACGGTTATCGGCGTGTTAGACTCTCGGCGCATGAAAGACTTGAAAGATCTCGACGATGAGATTCTGACGCCGGCCGACTTTGCGGTGACGGGTGGACAAGCCGTACAGGAAATGGCCGAGGAGGAGCAGCGTGAAAAGCAGGGGCTCGAAGATACGAAAGTCGTCATCAAGCCCTTTGTGCACTTGGAGCCTGCCAACACGCTGATCGTGCCCTACGAGACACTGCGCAATATCGGCAGCGGAAATCCTCTACAGTCGGTCGCTGTGCGCTTTAGCGAGGGGGTCGACGAGCGCGCTGAGGTGGAAAACTTTCTCTCGCGTCTCGCCGTTACGCTCTTTGCGGGTATTAAGGAAAAAGGCGATGAGTACATCAAAGTCTCAATTTATTCTTCGCTGGGGCTGACTTCATTCTCAGGGATGAGCAATCTCTTTATACCCATTCTCATCGCTTCGTTAATCGTGCTCAATACGATGATGGGAAGCGTCTATGAACGCTTCCGAGAAATCGGGATTTACTCCTCCGTGGGGTTGGCACCAGGGCATATCGCCTGGCTCTTTATCGCCGAGTCCTGCGTCTACTCCGTTTTGGGCGTGGTGGCCGGCTATCTGAGTGGACAGATTATCGCTAAGGTCCTCATCGAACTGAACCTGTTAGCGGGCTTTACGCTGAACTATTCTTCGGTCGCAGCCGTACTCTCGTGTATGCTCGTAATGGCGGTGGTGATGCTGTCGACGATCTATCCCGCACGCAAAGCGTCGCAGATGGCTGTTCCGGACGTAACGCGCAAATGGAAGCTGCCCCCGCCCGACGGCGACGAGTGGAAGTTTGAGTTTCCCTTCACCGTCAGCGGACACGAGGTCTTGGGACTCAACGTATTCCTCATTGGCTACTTTGACTCGTACAGCGAAGAGTCGATTGGCACCTTCTATACGGACGGAGCCAAGCTGTCGTGTGAGACTACGCCAGCAGGGGAGGCGTATGCGATCGACATGAATATCTGGTTGGCCCCGTTTGATCTGGGCGTCAGCCAGCACGTTACGCTGCAGGCTATCCCCGATGCGGAGCACAATATCTACTCTGTTGCGCTAAAATTGCAGCGCCTCAGCGGCGAGGATGCTTCGTGGCGGCGCGTCAACCAGCGCTTTATGAATGTCATTCGCAAGCAGTTTCTCATTTGGCGCACCGTC
Organism: Gemmatimonadota bacterium; assembly: GCA_038119905.1. GTDB lineage: Bacteria > Latescibacterota > UBA2968 > UBA8231 > UBA8231. The sequence goes on from JAYOKQ010000008.1 coordinate 12,908, forward strand.
GATGCGGACGCCAAAGATGTATATCGGCAGCAGGGGAGCGAGATGCTCGAGGAAATGCACCAGGAAATAACCGCTTAGGGTTCACTATCAGAGGGAATAAGGGAATAACGCGTGGCCGAAAGCAAAAAGAGAAACCCGAATCAGGAGATCGAAGAGTATAGGGATCTAATGCAGGTCCCTGACGAATTCGAAGATGGCTTCACCATAAAAGCCATCCTAGGCGTGCTGTTTGTCGCCTTTATCATGGTTCCGGGCAACATGTATTTGAGCCTGATGATTGGTGGCTCGTTGGGTGCTGCGGCGGAATGGGTGACAATCATCCTCTTTGCCGAAATCACCAAGCGCTCCTTCTCCACTCTCAAACGCCAGGAAGTCTACCTGCTGTTCTACGTGGCATCTTCGCTTATCTCGGCAGAGACAGGCGCGTTTGAGGGATTGCTCTACAACCAGTATTTGGTGCAGTCGCCGGCAGCAAAGCAGTTCGGTATCACCAAACTGATACCTACTTGGGTCGCCCCGCCGCCCGATTCAGAAGCCATTATTGAGCGGACCTTTCTACACCGCGACTGGTTGATGCCCATTGTGTTGCTCGTGGCGGGTATGCTCATATCGCGTGTCTCTTGGTTCACTATGTCCTATGCGCTGTTCCGCCTCAACTCTGACTACGAGCGCTTGCCGTTTCCGTTTGCACCGGTAAATGCACAGGGGGCTACGGCGCTGGCCGAGACGACGCATGGCGCAGAGACATGGCGCTGGCGCGTTTTTTCCGCAGGCGCAATGATTGGTCTGGTATTCGGTACCATATACGTGGCACTGCCGGCTATTACGGGAGCTCTGCTCACCGAGCCGATTCAGCTCATACCGATACCGTTTGTCGATTTTACCCAGGTAACAGGCAATTTTATTCCGGCTACACCGCTGGGATTTACCGCCCATTTAGGCCCTATTTTTGCCGGATTGGTCGTCCCCTTTTGGGGCGTCATTGGAACGTTTATCGGCGTCTGCGTTGCGGCTATTGCCAATCCGATTCTCTACACCTACACGCCGCCGTGGCGTGACGAACCCTACTTGACGCTGTGGCGCCAGGGGATGGGGACGATCGACACCTTTTTCGTCAATAACGTCGACTTTTGGATGAGCTTTGGAATCGGTACGACCATTGCCATTGCGATTATTGGCGTCTATCAGGTGGTGCAGGGGGTTCGCGCATCAAATGCCGCCGAGGCCTCAAGCGGTGAGCGACGCAGCTTTGCCGTGCCCAAGGGGCGTGGCGATTTTCCCATTTGGATCGCTCTTTCCCTGTATGCGGTGGCGACGACGGCGCTTATTTGCATTGCGGCTTGGCTGCTGCCCGGATTCAGTCAGTTTATCTGGTTTTTCCTCTTTTTTGGCTTTGTCTTTACCCCGTTTCAATCCTTCGTAAATGCGCGGTTGGTCGGATTGGTCGGGCAGACCGTGGAAATTCCTTTTGTGCGCGAAGCAACGATTATTCTGTCTGGCTATCGCGGGGTCGATATCTGGTTCATACCATTTCCGATCGGCAACTACGGGGCGCAAACGCAAAAGTTTCGCGAGATCGAGCTTACGGGTACCAAGTTTACGAGTATTATGCGGGCAGAGATTTTTATGGTGCCCATTATCTTGTTCACGAGTTTCCTTTACGGTTCCTATATATGGAAGCTGGCGCCCATCCCGTCGGCGTCTTATCCCTATGCACAGCTAATTTGGCGTCTGCGTGCCTACCAGCAGTGTTTGTTCATTACCGGGACGATGCGCAGCGAGCTTAATACGACGGCACAGCAAGCGAATTGGACACCGGCCAACTTGATTGAAGATGAGTGGTGGTACTGGCGTGCGAGGTTGGTCGACGACGAATGGCTGGAAAGCAACGGTAAATTTGGCAAGGTCGGGCCTTGGTCTGAAACGCAGGTATTCTACACCCACTTTGATGTGGGGCAGCCCGACATCGCGGCCGACCGCTTTTTGCGCGATGCCAACGACCCGAGTGAAGAAATTACGACCGGCCTGCCTCGTTTGATGGCATCCGAACCGGCGATGGATGCCGTCGTGCGCGACCCGCGGCCGACGTTGTACATTCGTTCGGAAACAGCCGTTCCCAGCGGGTGGCACTACTACTTTGAGGTCGACACCGATCCGCTCTTTACCTCGTCGTGGGTTCAGCGTTCAACGGATGAGCCGTGGCTTTTCCGTGCGCTCAAACCCGAGGTAATTGCCATTGGTGCCGGGTTTGGTATCGTCAGCTTCGCGCTGCTTTCCGTCCTCGGCTTGCCCGTGCTGCTGATTTTTGGCTTTGTCCGTTCGCTGACGGTGCTGCCACACTTTATCGTTACCGAAGTAATCGGAGCGCTCCTTGCTCGCTACTACTTCTGGAACAAGTATGGGCGCCAAGAGTGGCGCCAGTACGCGCCGATTCTTGCGGTGGGCTTTGCCTGTGGTATGGCGCTTATGGGTATGGCTTCGGTCGGTATAGCCCTCATCCAGAAATCAGTCTCCGTCTTGATTTTCTAAATGGCGGAGAACGACTGGGAGGATTTTGGTTGGCAGGGTCTGCGTCTGTCCGTTCCCGCAGACTGGAATTTGGGGCGTGTAGACGGCGATAGTGAAAAGGGCTATGCCCGTCTAGACGACGCCGAAATTGTGCGGGCTGAAATCGAATGGCGCAAGCTCAAGGGTCGTGAAGTTGGTGTGCCGCTGAGCGAGCTCGTCGATCGCTACCTAGAAGGCTTGAGGAAAAAAGCAGACAAGGCGGGCGCCGGTTTTGAAGTGCAACGGCGGGCGCGCTTTCTCAAGGAAAAGCAGTGGTTGGATGGGTACGACTACGAGGTCTTTACTTGGGATGCCGACTTTCGCGCCTATAATTTAGCGCTGCGCTTTGTCTCTACGCAGCGCGTGGTGCTGCTGCGCGTGCTGGCCCAGCGCGATGAACAGCTGATCGATATCGTGGAACGGATTTTTCGCTCACTTCGCGAAGAGGCCGATCGTCCGCAGTTCCTGTGGTGTGTATACGGCCTGCGATTCTTTATGCCGGCCGACTTTACGTTGGCCGGACACGAGCTGAAGTCGGGTCACATTCAGCTGCGTTTTGAGCAGGGGCGCCGAGAGTGCCGCGTGCACCGACTGAGCATGGCGCGGCTGTTGCTCCGTGGCACCGATATAGAACAGTGGTATCCTGCATTCTTCAAAAAACAGCTCCGCGATTTTGTAACCGAGATAACACACGAAGAAGTAGAAGGGCACTTCGGCCTGCGTCTGATCGGTCGCCCACGCAGTCGTTGGCGCCAGCTGCTGCGACCGCTGCCCTTCGTCAATCCGCGGCCCCGTTTGTATATAGATGCACGCGTGTGGCATCGTCAAGACCAAGACAAGATTGGTATCGTCGAACATCTGTATCGCAAGAGAGACGGTGCCACAGACTTAGTGGATAGTGTCGTACATGGCCATTTTATCGAAGAAACCGAAGCTGAATCGGGGCGCGATGTTAGCGTCTCGGCCGACGCGCAATGATTCGCTGGAGTGGGAGACGAACGACGACGGCGAGGTGCAAATTAGCATCGTGCGCCAGGATACGTGGAAAGTTCGCCTGCTCTCCAAGCTATTCTACATTCCCAAAAAGCGGAAGATTACGCTCGATGAAGTGGGCACCGAAGTGTGGCAAATGTGCAATGGCCGCAATTCGGTGGGTGATATGATTGAGAAGCTGAGTGATGTGTACCAGTTAAACCGCAAAGAAGCGGAAGTCTCTCTGCTGCAGTATCTAAAGACGCTGGGGGAGAAACGCTTTATTGGCTTTGTGCTGGAAGGGGAGAAAGGACCTCCTGACCCGGGTACGGCCAGCGGTAAAAAATGGGTTAAAAAGTAAAAGAGGGGCGGGATATTCCCGCCCCTCTTTTGCGTGTATGAATATAACCTTACTGCAGTAGTGATAGAGCTGACTGCGGCACCACGTTGGCCTGAGCCAACATGGAAGTGGCTGCCTGGCTGAGAATCTGGGCCCTGGTAAACGCCGTGACTTCCGCTGCCACATCGGCATCGCTGATGGATGCTTCCGAGTTTTGGATGTTCTCGATTTCGTTCTCGGTGAACGAAATGGTGAACGCCAGTCGGTTCATATAGGCACCGAGATCACCGCGTTGATTTGAGACCTTGAAAATAGCCTGGTCGATCTCTGAGATCGCCGCGCGCGACGAGTCGAGCGTGCCGACCGCGGTTGTATTCAGGTTGAGTATGGCGCCCGAGGCGCGCATGTCCTGTATACCGACCTCGATGCGGTTGTTGATGCCGTCGTCCGGTCCAACCTGGAACGAGCCGCCCGTGTTGGAATCGATAACAATGGTGGCATCGTTCAGGTCGCCGTCGCTGTAGTTCCCCGTAGCATTGCTGACGTTGGAGCCGGCCAGCGTCACCTGAACACCCAAGCGATCAAAGTTAGCGACAATAGTCGTGCCGGTAGCTACATCGCTGCCGTCGAGCATTGTGGCCACGCGGATGGTCTGTGTGACTGTGCCGTTGCCCAGCGTGATTTCGCTGTCGTCGTCGCTGTCGCTAAAGGTATACGTACCAGTAGAGGCACCTGAAATCTTAATTCCAGCGACGCCGGTTGTATCGCTTGCAGTCAACGCAGTAGACGCCGCATCGACATTGTTGCCGAAGCCGGTCAACAGCACCTGATCGTTGTAGGTAGTAGACTGCGCAATGCGGTCTATTTCCTGGATCATCTGCGAGTACTCGGCTTGAATAGATTCGCGGTTGGAATCGTTGACCGTGCTCGATGCTGACTGCACGGCGAGTTCGCGCATGCGAATAAGCATGGCGTTGATTTCGTTGAGCGAACCTTCGGCAACCTGCAGAAGATTGGAACCTTGCTCGGCGTTGAGCACGTTCATCTTCAAACCGGAAATCTCAGCTCGCATCCCTTCGCGAACGGACAGACCCGCCGCATCGTCGGCGGCGCGATTGATGCGCAAACCCGAAGATAGGCGCTCTAGACGGGAACTTAGATCTCGATTATTAGCATTCAATTGTCGGCGCGAGTTGATGGCCGCAATATTGTTATTGACGCGTAATGGCATTAGAAACCTCCTTGTTTCCTATGCATTCATCCTTGATGTTGAATTCGATTAATTGCTGCTTATTATGAAGTGTTGTTCACTTAGAGATAGTGACTATGGGTTTTGCCTCCTTTATTAGCAACGACTCGGCCTCCATGCCTGGAGAGAGCCACTCTAATGAGTATAAGTTATTGTTTTTATTTTTCTTAAATTTCGTGCTATTATTAAAATCTATTTTGTTTTTTAAAATAACACGAGATACCATTTAGTATCTCTAAAGCTACTATCGACTACCTGTCTATAAATCTTTAGGAAAAACATTAGAAAAGGAGGAGCGGAGAAGCGTTTTGATGGATCGAAAGGGGCATGCGAATGGATACGTCGAGCGCATAGCGGGCCTCATATCGCATATCCTCAATCCCGCCGGTGTTGCGCTGATCGTGTGGGTTGGGTGGTGGATCGGCCATCCTGGAGATGGGCTCGTTGTGCTCGTAGGCGTGCTATTCTACGCCGTGCTACCTGCCCTGAGTATATTGAATATGGTGCGGACGGGGGCTATGGACACGCTCTATCCCACGGTGCGAGCGCAGCGAAATGGGCTGCTCTTGGTTGGGGCTCTAAGTTACGGGGTGGGCGTAGGCGTGCTGTGGACGATGGGGGCTGATAGGTTGCTGTTGGCGGCTGGTATGAGCTTTACTGTGGCAACTTTACTAGTGTACTGTATAAACTTGCGATGGAAAATAAGCATACACTGCGTCGGCGTTGGAGGAGCCGTTGGGCTCGGTATACTTGCTTGGGGAATCGATCGTGCCTGGCTGGGGCTGTTGGCCGTCTTGCTCGTGGCTTGGGCGCGGCTGTATGTTCGAGCCCATACCCGACTTCAGGTCGTAGCTGGTTTGGGGCTGGGCATCGCCGTTTCGGCGGCGGCATACTGGGCTATAGGGCCCGATCAGGTGAAATAGGCTATGCCGGAATCGTATAGAGGGTATATAGACCGGATTACCTATCACAATCCGGAAAATGGCTACACGATCGCGCGCTTGGTAGCCGAAGGGCAGCGGGAAAAGATGACCGTTGTTGGAGCGATTGCTGCGCTCGAAGAGGGTGAAAACGTCGAGGTAGAAGGCCAGTGGACCAACCACGCTAAATACGGCCGTCAGTTTAAAATCGAGCACTATCGCCTCGTTTATCCTACGACGCTAGAGGGGATAAAAAAGTATTTGGGCTCTGGTCTGATTAAAGGCGTCGGACCTGTTTCGGCCAAGCGCATCGTCGATCACTTTGGTGAGGAAACGCTCGACGTGATCGATGCGGATCCGCAGCGTTTGGCGGAAGTCCCTAATTTGGGAAAGAAGCGCGTCGATATGATCGCCGAGGCGTGGGAAGAGCAGCGACACGTAAAGGATGTAATGGTCTTTTTACAGTCGCACGGTATTACTACGGGCTATGCGGTAAAGATATTTAAACAGTATGGACAGCAGGCTATCCAGAACGTGCGCAGCAATCCCTATCGGCTGGAGCGCGATATACGCGGCATTGGTTTTCGCATTGCCGATCGCATTGCGCAGAACTTGGGATTGGGCAAAGATGCGCCGCAGCGCGTGCAGGCAGGCATCCGCTACTTGCTCAATCAGGCTGCCGACGACGGGCACGTCTTTCTGCCCGGAGGACGGCAAAAGCCCGGGCAGCCGGGATTGATTGAACTGGCAAAAGAAATCCTCGATATCAACGCTGAACTCATACCGCCTGCCTTAGAGGCGCTGCGGGCTGACGACGGGGCTGTGACCGAGGATTTGCGCTACTATCTGCCGCCGCTATACCATGCCGAGGTCGGCGTCGCTTCATCTGTGCGCCGCTTGCTGCGCGCTGATGGTGTGGAGCCTATGGAAGCGTACGTCGAAAGCGATGATGGTTTTGAGTTGGCCCCAACCCAGCGCGAGGCCGTCGAATTGGCTAGTCAGCAGAAGGTGATGATTCTGACCGGCGGTCCCGGCACGGGCAAGACGACGGTCACCAAATGTATTTTGCAGTGCTTTGAAAAGAGCGGTCTCAAGGTGGCGCTGTGCTCGCCTACGGGGCGTGCGGCAAAGCGACTAGGCGAGGCTACGGGGCGTGAGGCGCGCACCATTCATCGCCTGCTTGAGTTTCAGCCTGGTGAGGGACAGTTCAAAAAATCGTACGAAGACAAGCTCGACGTAGAGGCGCTGATCGTGGACGAAGCATCAATGATCGATATAGTGCTGATGAATGCGCTGCTACGCGCACTGCCCGACGGTGCGCGTCTAGTGTTGGTCGGCGACGTCGATCAACTGCCGTCGGTTGGCCCGGGCAACGTGCTGCGCGACATGATCGGATCGGGGGAAGTCCCGGTTGTGCGCCTAACGCAGATATTCCGCCAAGCAGCCACTAGTCACATCATAACCAACGCACACCGCATTAACGACGGGCAGATGCCGCTGCTCGACAACAAGAATACGCAGGATTTTTTCTTTGTAGAGGAGAAGGAACCGGCCCATGTGGTGGGCGTGGTCGAGGATCTGTGTGCGCGGCGACTACCGGCACATGGCCGCTACGATGCGAGGCGTGATATTCAGGTGCTTTCGCCTATGTATCGAGGTGAGACCGGTGCACTCAACCTCAATCAACGCCTGCAGGAAAAACTCAATGCAGGCGGGCGGGGATTCCGTCACGGAGGGGGAGAATTTCGCATCGGCGACAAGGTTATGCAGATCAAGAATAACTACGACAAAGGCGTTTTTAACGGCGATATGGGACTAGTCGAAGACATCGATTCTGACAAGCAAACGCTCTTAGTTCAATTTGATTACAGCGTTGAATACGATGTGGCCGATCTCGACGAGTTGACGCTGGCCTATGCCATTAGCACGCACCGCTCGCAGGGGTCGGAGTTTCCGGTAGTCGTGCTGCCGCTTACCACGCAGCACTACGTTATGCTACAGCGAAATCTGCTCTACACGGCTATCACCCGTGCCAAGGAGATGATCGTTATCGTCGGCACCAAGCAAGCACTGGGCATGGCCGTGCAGAACAACGAGGTGGCTGAGCGCTTTACGACTCTACAGCAGCGGCTGCGCGGCGAGGTTGGAGAAAAGACCGAAGCGGGTCAGCAAATACTGGATGGGTGATGGCGGCTAGAGCTTGAGCCGCTTAAAGAGTCGCTCCGGAATAGAGCGAATAATCAGCATAATCCAACGCCAGAAAAAAGGCGTATAGAGCACGTCTTTGCCCTTTTTATAGGCGCGCACAATATCGTCGGCCACCTTCTCTGGTTTAGCGACCAAGAACAGGCCGTCCAAGCCCTCTGTCATTGGCGTATCAACAAAGCCTGGTTTTACGGTGAGCACGTGTATACCCTTCGGTGCAAGGCGGTTGCGCAGGCCCTGTAAAAAGAGCGCTAGGCCCCCCTTGGCTGCTCCGTAGAAGAAGTTGCTCTGGCGGCCGCGATCGCCGGCGACCGAGCCAATGCCGATAAGACCTTCTCCTTTTTTTCTTTCCATATAGTTGGCAATATGCGCTAGGGTGACCGCTGCTCCTGTAAAGTTGGCATGGAGGACGTTGAGCATTTCCTCTGTGCGTTGAGCCGTGCTATCCTGCTGGCCTAAATAGCCGAATACGAGTACGGACAGTTGGAATGGGCCGGCCTGCGCTTCGACGCGCTGGGGTAGATCGGCCAAGGTGTCAAAATCGAGCGCATCAAATTCTAGTAAATGCACTTGGCGGCCATGTTGAAGTTTGATGTCGGCGGCAAATGGTTGCAGCGTTTCTACCTGGCGTGCGGCCAGAACGAGGTCGTATCCTTCATCGACTAGGCGCAGGGCGATGGCTCGGGCAATCGCCGATTTGGCGCCGAGAATGAGGGCTTGTTTTTTCACGTAATACCCAATCTGTCAGACTGCAGTGAGCGGAATTTGTTGCGTGGATCGCAGGCGCGCTTGATGCGCTTGAATTCGTCCAAGCGCGGATACATCGCCTCAAAATCGGTGCGCCGGATCATGGCGTCTTTGGCCAGGTAGATACGTCCCCCGGCCCGAACAACATCTTCCGTTATCTCGTGTAAGAATGCGACGATATTGGGATCGCGCAGGGGGATGTCGAGCGCTAAGGTATAACCGGGCAGGGGGAAGGAGAGCAGGCCACCGCTTTCGGCGCCCAGCGTTTTGAGCACGGTGAGAAAAGAGGCGACGCCGCGCTGGGCAATGCGCCGTAGGATGTCACCCATTAGGGAGCGACCGGTATCAAAGGGCACGGCAAACTGATACTGCAGAAACCCCCTTTTCCCGTATATGCGGTTCCAATGGGATAGAAAGTCGAGGGGATAAAAATAGGGATCATAGTGAACGATGGCATCTCGCTGCCTACGCAGTTGGCGATGGTACACTAATGCGTTAAACAGGCGCATTGTGCCCCGATTGAGCGTGGCGCTAGGAAAGTAAAACGGCACGCTGGGGCCGCCGCTGCCGTGCGGCTTGATGGGAGGCGTTGCCGAAACGTCGCTCGCGTTGGCGTGTTCGCCGAGCATGAGCGAGCCTCTGCCAAGCTGAGATCCACTCGCCAGACTATCGACCCAAGCAACCGAATAGGTATATCGGCTCTGCGTTTGTTCGAACTGTTCGCAAAGATCGTCAAAATTATGCGTTTTGATGGTGCGCGTGCGCATATAGGACGAGCTCGTCTGTTTTAGGCGCAGCGTTGCCGCGTAGATGGCCCCGGTCAGTCCCATGCCACCGAGCGTGGCCCAAAACAGTTCGGCGTGCTCGGTTCGCGAGCAGCACACCGGTGACCCATCGGCCAGCAGCAGCTCTAGCTCCTCGATAAATTGCGCGATCGAGCCATCTGTATGATGGTTCTTTCCGTGCACATCGGCGGCGATACAGCCTCCGAGAGTGGGGAATTTAGTGCCCGGTGTAACGGGCAAGAAAAATCCGCGCGGGACGATAAACGACAGCAGGCGATCCAGTGAGATACCCGCTTCGCAGCGCACGAGACCGCGCTGCGCGTCAAATTCCAGCAGGTGGTGTAGAGGCTGTGCAGAGACTATCTGTTCGGCGAGGCAGGCGTCGCCGTACGAGCGTCGAGCGCCCTGTATTAGGATGGATGAATCAGGATGGGTATGAACCAGATCGCTGGCCCGATGAGCGCTCACGGTGTGCGCTTCGATGCGCGGAAATAGCCCCCAGCCGCTGTGCGTTTGCGATTTCAAGGACGCGTGGTATATCCTGCTATAAGAATGATATAAGTGATAGATAAATAAAAATGATAGACAATATATTGGGCAAGTCCCGCGCTTGGGCGATTGGGCATCTTGCTTTATTTTAAGGGGGCCGATACAGGCCGAGTTGCGATGTATTCCCCTTAGCAAAATCAAGAAAATCTGTGCACGGCGAAACTGCGGAATATCACTTATTGGTGCTGAGTCTGGCCATTCTGGCTATTGGTCCCGTTTTGCACCAGCTGGCCCGCGTCACTGGATCTATGCTGGCCGTGTTAGACGGCTTTGTCTACGTCACGATCGGTGGATTAGTTCTGCTGCACATTGTGCCGGAAACGTACGAGCTGGCAGGTTGGCCGGTTTTTTTAGCCTTGGGCGTAGGCCTGCTGGGGCCGGGGTGGGTCGAGAACAGACTACAGGGGTTGGCGCGGCAGGCGCATGCCGTCGCGCTGCTGCTGGCTTTGGTAGGGATTGGCCTACACGCTTTTACCGACGGACTTGCTCTGGGGCAGGGCGGTCACGAACACGCCGGAGAGCACATGCTGCCGATGGCTGTTGTATTGCACCGTCTGCCGGTGGGGCTCATGGTGTGGTTTTTGATTCGCCCGGTCTACGGCCTGCGGTTGGCTTTAGCCACGCTAGGACTGATTGGCGTAGCGACAGTCTGGGGCTTCTCGATCGGCGAGGCCGCCGTAGGGGGGCTGGCCAACGACGGCCGCGGTCTCTTTCAGGCGCTTGTGGCCGGCACGCTGCTTCACGTGGTCGTGCATCGATCGTATCCAATTGCCGAGGAGAAAGCTTCGCCTGCCGCGCGTCGTCGGCACGCCGGATTAGGGGCACTGGGAGGGCTCGTTTTGCTCTCTTTTATGGCTACAGACCACTTAGCCCCGGCCATTGTCGGCGCATCGCACGCTTTTATACGCCTTGTATGGGAGAGCGCACCGGCCCTGCTGTTGGCCTATCTTGCCGCCGGTTTGGTCTATGGATTTATGCCCAAAGGATCGCTGGTGTGGATGGGGCGCGGTGGCCGTTTTTCGCAGGCGCTGCGCGGGGTGGGCTTTGGTTTGCCTCTGCCCATTTGCTCGTGTGGCGTCGTGCCCGTCTATCGCAGTCTGGTTGCGCAGGGCGTGCCGGTGTCGGCCGCGCTGAGCTTTCTCGTGGCAACGCCTGAGCTGAGTATTGATGCCGTGCTGATATCGCTGCCGCTGCTCGGAGGAGAGTTTACCCTAGTGCGTGTTGTATGTGCAGCGCTGGTCGCGTTGGTTGTTGGATGGGGGATTGGGCGATGGGCCTCCGTTGCTAAAGGACACATGCATGCCACTGGAGCGGAACAGTCCCCAGTTCATCTGAAGGCGCGGCTTTCGCACAGCCTAAAGATGGGCTTGGTTGATGTAGTGGACGATACGGCTCCCTGGATAGTACTCGGCGTGGGGGTTGCCGCTCTGGCGGAATCGCTGCTGTTGACCGACTGGTTCTCTGCGATCCCCGACGTAGCCGAAGTGGGGCTCTTTGCGCTGCTGGGCGTTCCTACGTACGTCTGTGCTTCCGGCGCTACGCCGCTGGCCGCGGTCTTGGTCTATAAGGGGGTTTCGCCCGGGGCTGCGTTGGCCTTTTTACTGACGGGGCCGGCTACGAACCTAACGACGTTTGGCGTGCTGGCTCGCCTGCATGGACGTCGACTGGCGCTGGGGTTTGCCGCGGCAATTATGGCGCTCGCGATTGTATTGGGCTGGGGCGTTAACTTTGTTGCGCCCTCGGTTGAGGTCTCCGCGTTTACGCTCGATGATTCTATGCAGTGGTGGAGCTGGCAAGGTGCGTGTTGTTGGGCACTCGCTCTGCTCTTTCTCGCATCGCTCATTCGGCGTGGCCCGCGCGCTTTTGTCGCCGAGGTATTTTCTGCTGGCGAGGAAGGTCACGACCACGAACATCATGACCACGACCACGGACATCCGACTGAAGATGCACCGGTGGACGAGGGCTGCTCGTGCGGCGGACATCACGCGTCAGGCGATCCTGTACATCGACATGAATAAGGAAGTATGCTAGCCGATTCTACCATCAAAGCGATTGTGCGCGCCGAGTGTACGGATGTCTTTTCCGTTTTGGGGATGCACACCGTGGACGGGCGACTAGAGGTCCGCGCACTGCTACCTAATTTCGAAGAGGTGTCGGTTGTCGATCGATCGAGTGGGGTGACTTGGGCGATGGAACGGATGGCTCCTGAGGGTGTTTTCGTTGCCGTTATTGACGGACGAGATCAACCCTTTGCCTATGAGTTGGAAGGTGTGCAAGGTGGCGGCAAGCGCACGCTGCGCGATCCGTACTCGTTTTGGCCGATGGTTGCAGACGAGGAGCGATTTCTCTTTAACGAGGGAAAACAGCAGGGCGCCCATCGATTTCTGGGCGCGCACGTTAGAGAAGTGGATGGTGTTGAGGGAACGCACTTTGTCGTCTGGGCACCGAGCGCACGTCGGGTGAGTGTCGTTGGCGATTTCAACGCGTGGGATGGTCGCATACACTGTATGCGATCGTTGGGTGCATCGGGCCTGTGGGAAATCTTTCTGCCCGCCGTAGGCGTTGGGGCCGTGTATAAATACGAGATGCTGACCGAGAATGGGCAGATCGCGCTCAAGGCCGATCCCTATGCGTTCGCCGCTGAGGTGCCTCCTCAGACCGCTTCAATCGTCGCCGACGTATCGAGTTTTGCGTGGGATGACGTTGAATGGATGCAACAGCGGCAAGATGCGCATTGGATCGAGCGGCCTATCAGCATATACGAAGTTCATCCCGGTTCGTGGCGGCTTCGAGACGACGGTAGCCATATGAGCTGGCCGGATATGGCGCATGCGTTGGTTGATTACGTGTGCGAAATGGGCTTTACGCACATCGAACTAATGGGTGTCGCCGAACACCCGTTTGACGGTTCGTGGGGCTATCAGGTGACGGGGTATTTTGCGCCCAATTCGCGCTTCGGCAGTCCGAGCGAATTTGCCTACTTCGTCAATTATTGCCACCGACACGGCATTGGCGTGATCGTCGACTGGGTGCCCGGTCACTTTCCCAAGGATGCTCATGGTTTGGCTCGCTTTGATGGCACGGCACTGTATGAACATGAAGATCTGCGCCAGGGCTGGCATCCGGATTGGGATACGATGGTTTTTAACTATGGCCGCAACGAAGTGCGATCGTTTCTCATTTCCAACGCGCTATACTGGCTTGAGCACTACCACGTCGATGGGCTTCGGGTCGACGCGGTGGCCTCCATGCTCTATTTGGACTACTCCCGCTCAGAAGGAGAGTGGGTACCTAACGCGTATGGGGGAAGAGAAAATTTGGAGGCAATTTCCTTTTTAGAAGAACTCAACAGCGTCGTATATGCCCGCTGTCCGGGGACGATGATGATCGCCGAGGAATCGACGGCTTGGCCCTCTGTGTCACGTCCAGTATATAATGGCGGTTTGGGGTTCGGTTTCAAGTGGAATATGGGCTGGATGAACGACTGCCTGTACTATATGGAACGCGATCCGATTCATCGCCAGTGGCACCATGGTAGTCTGACCTTCAGTATGGTGTACGCTTACCACGAAAACTTTGTGCTGCCGCTCTCGCACGACGAAGTTGTGCACGGGAAAAAATCGCTGTTGGGTAAAATGCCCGGGGATGACTGGCAAAAATTTGCCAACCTGCGCTGTCTGTATGGATTCATGTTTGGTCATCCGGGCAAAAAGCTGCTCTTTATGGGATCGGAACTAGCGCCTTGGGACGAATGGAACCACGCGCGTGCTCTCGATTGGAATCTGCTAGCGCACACACCGCACGGTGGAATGCAGCAGTGGGTGCGCGATCTTAACAAACTCTACTCCACAGAGGCTGCGCTGCATCAAACGGACGCCGATCCGCGCGGTTTTGCTTGGATCGACTGCCTCGACCGAGAGCGCAGTATCGTTGCCTTTTTGCGCCGTGCACCGGACCACAGCGACGTGATTTTTGTCTGCAATTTTACACCCGTGCCGCGCGAAAATTACCGCCTAGGCGTACCGGAAACCACGCGCTATAGTGAGTTGCTCAACAGCGATGCAACCTGTTACGGCGGCAGTGGTATGGGCAATGGGGGGGGTGTGCAGGCAGAAGACGTTCCGCTGCACGGACAGCCTGCGTCCCTGTCGATCCTATTGCCTCCCCTCAGCATACTGGTCTTGCGCGCCCAGTGAAAGGGTCCCGCCATATGGTTAAGTGGTCTCATTGCCATGTCTGGATGCGAGGTTGCGGCAGTCTGCACCAAGTAGAACAGTGGGTCGACTGCGGCCCGATGGGAAGGGGCTGAATACCGTGTTCAATCAGACATGGAAGCGGCTGCGCCAGCAGCGTTTGGCCATGGTTGGTGGGGCGATCTTGGTCGTGCTGCTGGGCGTTGCGCTTCTGGCGCCTTTGCTCGCGCCATACGATCCTCTCGAACAAGATCTATATGCTCGTCTGCAGCCGCCATCTATGGCGCATCCGCTGGGCACCGATGATTTTGGTCGCGATATCCTGAGCCGCATGATCTACGGTTCGCGCATTTCGCTGCGCATTGGGGCCGCTTCGATTACCGCCGCTTTGCTGGTCGGCACATTGCTGGGGCTATGGGCAGGCTACTGGGGGGGATGGGCCGACACCCTCATCATGCGCTGTATGGATTTACTGCTGGCCTTTCCCAGCATCCTCTTGGCCATTGCCATTGTCGCCGTAGCAGGACCGGGTATCGACAACGCCATTATGGCCGTCAGCATTGTCCTTATTCCACAATTTGCTCGTTTGGTGCGCTCATCGGTGCTGACGGTGCGTGAAGCAGCCTACGTAGAGGCTGCGCGCGCACTAGGTGCAGGGCAGGCGCGGATCCTATTTGTCGGCGTATTGCCCAACTGTATGGCTCCGATTATTGTCCAGACGACGCTGGGACTGGGCACGGCGATTCTCGATGCGGCCGGTCTTAGTTTTCTCGGTCTGGGCGCACAGCCGCCAACTCCTGAATGGGGCGCGATGCTGGCCGGCGGGCGCGAATTACTGATGGATGCACCTTGGGTCATGACGTTTCCCGGGTTGGCTATCTTTATTGTCGTGTTGGCAATTAATCTATTTGGCGATGGCTTGCGCGATGCGCTCGATCCCAAGACCGTGCGCCAATGAGAGTGAATTCCTCCAATGATTAGTGCAAAAGTCCGGCGTTTGGGAAGCCTGCTGCTGTTGCTGGGGCTGGCTGGATGTGCGGCGATGCGTCCATCCGGTGGTATACACAAAGGCGAAGACGAACGCCGTCTGGCTATGCAGTACTTTGTTCGGGCCAAAGTGTTCGAGGCGGAGGAAAACTATTTAGGAGCCATTGTCGCACTGCGCAACGCAGCCGATCTCGATCCAACGTCGCCGACTATCTTTGCCCAACTCGCCTATAATTACAGGCGTATCGACGACCTGCAGATGGCTTCTAAATTTGCATATAAAGGTCTAGATCTCGACCCCGCTGCCGTGCCGTTACGGCGTTTTTTAGTTCAGGTGCTAGAGCGGTTGGGCGAGCACGATGCGGCGGTCGTACAGATAGAGGCGCTGCTCGAATATGAGAAGGCCAGTTGGCCGCTCTACCGCCACTTGGCGTACCTCTATTTAGAAACGGGGCAGAGCGATCGCATCGCCAAGCTGTTCAATTCTATGCTCGAAGATGCATCGACACCGGCCGATATCAAAGTCGATATTGCCTCGGTGTTTACACGGATTGGTAAGCGCAAGCGCGCCGAGGAGATCTACGCCGAAGTGGTGCGCACGCATCCGTCGGTAGAAGACGCGTGGTTGGGTTGGGCTGATTTAAAGCTGTCGCAGGGCCAACGTCAGCAGGCCATGCAGATTTACCGCGACGCCGCGCGCCAACTGCCCGATAGTTCGCTGCCGCTATATTACCTGGCTCGATTGATTGTAGCCGAGCCCGACCTCGAAGAAATCCTGCGTGAGGAAACGCCTAGCGTGCTCTATCGTCTAGGCGTAGTATTGTCCGATGCCGGAAAAATCGATCTGGCGACGCTGCTGTTCAAGCGGGTCATTAGCATGCAGCCCCAAAGCGTCGAGGGGTGGTTGGATCTGGGGCGCTACTACATCTATTTGGAGGATTACCAGCAGCTCGATTCGGTCATGCAGCAGGCCGTGGAGGCGATGCCCGATAGTAGCGAGATCTATCTGTTTTGGGCGACGGCACTCGAGGGCGATGGGCGGTATGATCGCGCCGAAGAAGTATATGCGCAGGGCCAGCAACGCCTTCCTGACAATCTGCAGATCTACCTGTATTGGGGGGTGTTGATGGAGGAGCGAGATCAGTGGGATCGCGCCATTGATCACTACATCGATGCGATTGCAACACTCGGCCCTAACGCGGATTTGTACCTGCGTTGGGGTATATGTTTATCGCGACTCGCGCGCTGGGAAGAGGCCGAATCTCGCTATGAGGCGGCGTGGCGGATCGAGCCGCAAAATGGTCAGGTGTGGCTGCACTGGGGGATCGCTCTGCAGCAGCGCGCACGCTGGGAAGAAGCGCTGGAAAAGCTCAACGCGGCCGTGCCTCTGCTCGGCGAGGACGCCAACGTGCTGTTTTACTTGGGATCTTGCTATGAGCAGGCTTCGCGCGTCGTGCAGGACGGCGATTATTTTACGCGAGCTGCTGAGACCTTTAGCAAGCTTATTGAGCGCAACCCCAAAGACGCGTTCGCGCTCAATTATTTGGGCTACATGTACGCAGAAAAAGGAATTCACCTACGGGAAGCCGTGGGGTTTATTGAGCGCGCACTTGCGATCGATCCCGCCAATAGCGCTTTTCTCGACAGCATGGGTTGGGCCTATTTTCAGCTAGGTGAGCTGGAGCAGGCGGCCCACTATCTAGCTCTGGCTATTGAACACCTCGACGAAGCAGACGGTCCTGAGGAACAGGCCGTCATATTTGATCACGCCGGCGATATTGCCAGCGCACAGGGGCGTTCTAGTGCGGCGCGTTCTCACTGGGAGCGCGCGCTGGAATTCACGCCTGACAACGATCTTCTGCTCAAAAAGCTGCAGCCCTAAATGTTGGTGCGATCCCTCTGGCTATGTGCCCTCGTCCTGGTCATATCCTGTGCTCCGCCGCCTGCTGTGCGCCGAGCGTGGCAGCCCAGCGAAGGAATGCCTGCACTGTGGAATTTGCTGGAGGGAGAGTGGGCCGCTCTGGACAATGTAACGGCTGAAGCTGCGGTCGAGTTTGAGCAGGACGGAGTGCGCGAGCGCGCTACCGCTGTCGTGCAGGTCAAGGGCTCTAGCTTGTATCGCATTGAGGTGCGTGGGCCGTTCTATAGCCACGTGTTTACGGCAGTCCAGCAGGGGGATAGTCTCACCGTCTACGGACCCGCCGTCGGCGGCGCATGGAAAGGGTCCGCTCGCGGGCATTTATTGCACCAGATAACGGGTATTGACCTCGGTATGTATTCCCTCGGTCGCGCTCTGTTAGGCTGGGTTGACCCGGTGGTTGAGGAGAATATGCGCGAGGTTGAATACCCGCGAGCAGATCGGGCAACGGTCATATCCGCAGAGGACGAAATTGAACGGCACTTAGAGCTAGACGTGCACCGGGGCGTGCTGCTGCGCGAGCATATATATGCGCCTGGGCAGCGCTTGCTACTGCGTCGTTTTATGAGCGACTATCGCCGCGTCGGCGCTGCGCTATTGCCGCAGCGCGTAGAGATTGAGCAGGGCGCCGTGCGGATAGCGCTGCACTACCAAAACTACGACCTGCGGCGTCCACTGCGCGCAGAAGATTTCGAAAACGGGATACCGCACGAAAGCGTGGTGCGTCTGCCCGATTGAGCGCTGCAGGCAAAATTGACAGAGGGTGCGCTTATACGTATCCATTAACACCTCAGCTGTGAAAATCCATTACGAGGAGATAACTAAATGGCCAAACTTAGAGTCGGAATGATTGGGGGCGGAGGTCCTGGAAGCTTTTTTGGCATGGTGCACACGCGCGCTATTTCGATTGACGCTAGTCGCGAACTGGTCGCTGGTGCGCTGCGCACGGATCCCAAGGCTGCGCTTGCAGCGGCCAAGGAATACGGTATTCAGGGCTACGGGACATATCAGGAAATGATCGCCGCCGCACAGAGCGGGGAGCTTGAACTCGACTACGTGACCATCGTTACTCCGAATTTTGCCCACTATGAGCCAGCTAAGGCTTGCCTGGCTGCTGGCATTCCGGTTCTGTGTGAAAAGCCGATGACGATGACGGTGCCTGAGGCGCAGGATTTGGCGCGTATAGCCAAGCGCAAGAAGGTGCCCTTCGTGCTCGCGCACACCTACACTGGTCATCCGATGATGATGATGGCCAAAGAGATGGTGAAGGGGGGCGAAATTGGCGAAGTGCGCAAAATTGAATCTTGGTACAACCAGGGTTGGTTAGCGACCGATCTCGAAAAGAGCGGCCAGCAGCAGGCGGCTTGGCGCACGGATCCCAAGCGCACCGGCATCTCCAACTGCGGAGGCGATATCGGTACGCACGCCTTTGTTGCAGCGACCTGGGTGAGCGGTTTGGCCGTTAAGCGCGTATCGGCCCGGCTCAATACCTTTGTAAAAGGGCGCGTTTTGGACGATGACTTTAACGTGATTGCCGAGATGGAAAATGGGGCTACGGCTATTATAACCGCTACGCAGATTGCAATTGGATACAAAAACGACAACGGATTTCGCATCTACGGAACCAAGGGCTCGCTGGAATGGCATCAAGAAGAAGCCGAAAAGCTGCTGGTGCGTCGCGGTGCACACGACGAGACCTTCTGGATTGGCACCGGCGTAGAGCCGGATTCGGTTGCTTCCTATCTGCGCGTTCCGGCCGGTCACCACGAAGATTTCTTCGAGGCATTGGCTAACTTACACACGACGATGGAGCGCTTGATTCGCAAGAAGAACGGCGAAAAGAAAGTGGCCGAAGCGTTTGATCATCCCGGCGTCGATGAAGGAGTGGCTGGAATGAAGTTTGTTAAGGCTGCCGTTGAGAGTTCAAAAAAGAAGGGGGCGTGGACGCGCCTATAACGTCTCTACAGACAAATGCTGTGGATAGGGGGCGACGCGCGGTGGCGCGTTGCCCCCTTTATTTTTCGTAGCGGATGCGAGGATCGAGCCAGGCGTAGAGCACATCGGCCAGCAGATTGACCAGCACAAAGACCGTGGCAATGAGTAGGACGCCGCCCTGCACGGCGCGGAAATCCCTCGCCTGCACGGCTAGGAAGAGCCAGCGACCGACGCCAGGCCAGGCAAAAATCGTTTCTGTTATGACGGCTCCGCCCAGCAGATAGCCGAATTCGAGGGCAATAACGGTGAGAGTCGGTATAAAGGCGTTGCGCACCGCGTGGCGAAGAATGACTAAGCGGCGCGATAGGCCCTTGGCCCACGCCGTGCGCACGTAGTCCTCGCCGAGGACTTCGAGTAGGCTGGCTCGCGTCATGCGAGCGATGACCGCCATGGGGATGGTGCCCAACGCGATGCCGGGTAGCACAAGGTGCCATATCACGTTGGCAAAAGCCACTCCGTCTCCGGCTAGTAGGGCATCAATCGTATAGAAATAGGTAATGGGCTCGAGGTAGATATGCGTGCTGAGACGGCCGGAAACGGGAAAAATGGGAAGGTAGACTGAAAGCAAGAGCACGAGCAGGAGTGCGAGCCAGAAGATAGGCAGTGAGATACCTGCGGTCGCGCCAACCATGCTCAGCAAATCGACCAGTTTGCCACGTCGCACAGCGGCTAGGATTCCGGTGCCAATACCGACGAATGCCGCGATAAACATGCTGAAGAACGTCAGCTCAAACGTAGCGGGAAATCGCTGAAAAATCTCCACGGTAATTTTTTCGTGTGTCCGAATCGAACGTCCCAAATCCCCGGAGAGCAAGCCTGTAAAAAAGCGGTAAAACTGCACGTGGAAGGGTTGGTCTAAGCCCATCTCTGCGCGTAGAGCGGCCAGCGTTTCAGCGTTGGCCCGTTCGCCAAGCATGACCTGGGCAGGATCGCCTGGGACAAAGTAGAGCATGAGAAAGACCAGCAGCGAAATGCCCAGCAAAGTGGGAAAGAGTAGGACGATTCGCTTGAAGATATAGCGGTGCATGAATTAGGGCGCACCCATACTTACGCGGCGAAACCATTTGCTGCCGGTCGGATGCAGCTTAAATCCCTCTACGTCGCTGCGGAAGGCTGCCGTCTGCGTGGCGTGCACGAGGGGAACCCAGGGGGCATCGCGGAAAATGATCTCCTGCGCGCGGCGATATAGACGTTCTCGCTCTTCGCGTTGGGCACTGGCTCGCGCCACAACGAGCACGTCGTGTAGTTCATCGCTGCGGTAGAAAGCGATATTGCCGGCGGGCTTTTCTGCCGCAGTTTTATCGAGCAACACGTAGAGAAAGTTGTCGGGGTCGCCGTTGTCGCCGGTCCATCCCAACAGGGCCATGGGGTGCTCGCCTTGGGAGACCTTGTCGAGGTAGGTGCCCCATTCCCACTGCACGATCTTGGCCCGTACTCCGATCTTTTCTAAGTCGGCTTGAATAGCCTGGGCGATTTTATCGGGCTGGGGCATATAGGGACGCGGCACGGGCATTGCCCACAACTCGGTCTCAAAGCCTTCAGGTAGTCCGGCTTCGGCTAAGAGTTGACGCGCCCGCTGCGGGTCATAAGTATAGCCTGGGACGTCGTCGTTATAGCTCCATAGGGTTGGGGGAATAGGGTTCTTTGCCGCTAGGGCGAGTCCCTGGTAAAAGTTATCGATCAGCGCCTGTTTGTTAATGGCGTGGTTGAGAGCGCGGCGCACTAGCGGATTGTCGAAGGGCGCCTTCTCCATATTCATAGCCAAATACCCCACGTTCATACCCGGCTGCGTAAGCAGCTTGAGCTGGGGATTGCTGCGAATCTGCTCAATGTACTCGGGGTTGAGGTTGTCCATGCCCTGCGCCGTACCCTGTTTGAGTTCGAGAAAGCGAACGGCTGCTTCTTGGATCGGCTTGAAGATGAGCCGCTTTAACGGTGCCGGTCCATCCCAGTGCGCTTCGTTGCGCTCGAGGACGATGCGCTCATCCTTGCGCCACTCGACAAAGCGAAAGGGGCCCGTGCCAACGGGATGCTTAAAAAAATCCCGCCCGTGCTGCTCCACGGCTGCTGGGCTAACGGCTGCGCAAAAATTCATGGCGAGGTTAGATAAAAAGGGGGCGTTGGCCCGCTGTAGGCTGATGACGAAGGTCGAGTCGTTGGGCGCGGACATGTCGGCGACGATATTGTCCATATCCATGTCTTTCCAGTACTTATATGCGCCGGTTACCTTGTGGTAGGGATGGTCTGGAAAGAACTGACGTCCCAGAGAAAATAGCATCGCCTGTGCGTTAAACGGCGTGCCGTCGTGAAAGCGGACGTCGGTGCGCAGGTGGAATGTCCAGGTCAACTCATCCTCGGAGACATCCCATGAGCGGGCAAGCTGCGGCACGACTTGGGTGCTCTCTTCGTCATAGGTGACCAGCGTCTCATACAGGTTGTCGCAGACCTTAAAGGATTCGCCGTCGGTCTCGAGGGCCGGATCCAAGCCCACGGAATCGGAGCCACGGACAAAGACGAGCGTGTCGCCGGCCTGTGGTGCGCCGCCGCACCCCCAAAGTGCAGTGCAGAGTAGGATGAGCAAATAATTCACGGGTTCAAATCCTTCGTCAAAGATTGTGCGCGCTCTTCGGCTTCTTGTCGCAGCCTGATTTCAACGGCCGCGCGCGTTTCTTCGCGCATGGAGCGCAGCCACTGGGCCGTGGTCTCTAGGTCGGTATAGACCCAAGAGCGTTCCCGTTCGCGCGCGTTCTTGCTGGAAACATACAGCCTGCGCGTGTCGGCGGTAAATATCCAGGCTACGCGCCCCGTCGATAGGTCACGCAGGTAAAAACGCCCACTTTTCCACTCGGTGCCTTTTGTATAGTCAGCGATGCGCTTGCCCCACAGAACAAACTGTTCTTCGAAGCGAAGCGGGTAGGTGCCAACGCGCGGATTGGCATAGCGCTCGGGATCGTAGTGGACGACTAGGTCGTATACTACGGTCGTATCAATGAGGGCATCGCGCACGATCGAGGTTTCGGTAAGCACCTGCAGAAAGGCTTCCTCGTTGTCATTGGCTAAGTGCTGAGCCAATGTCTTTTCGGCGAGGCGCAGATAGAGGGGGTCGATCTCTCCCGAAGGGAGTAGCTGTCCACTGAGCGGAGAGGAAAATAGGGCAAGGAGCGCCAGCAGTGCGCCGCCCCGTTGGAGCGGTCTCTGCAGCGCGTGCCAGAGACCGCTCCCGCACGCGGACTTATTTTTCGAATGCGGCGTCAAAGGCGACGTCCGATGGCGTGAAGTCTACTTCCTTTACGAATGAAGCTGCCTCTGTTGCTCCGTGTTCGCGATCCATGCCGCTGTCTTCCCACTCGACGGAGAGAGGACCTTGGTAGTTGATGCGATTGAGCGCGCGGATGATTTCCTCAAAGTCGATATTACCGCGACCGAGGGAGCGAAAATCCCAGAAACGCCGGCGGTCGCCAAAGTCGATATGGCCACCGAATACGCCGGCTTCTTTCGGCGTAGAAGACCAGCCGACATCTTTCATATGAACGTGGAAAATGCGTTCGCTAAAGCGGTAAATGAACTCGACGTAATCGACGCCCTGGTAACCGAGGTGACTCGGATCGTAGTTGAAGCCAAAGGCCGGATGGCCGTCTAATGCCTCGATGGCTCGTTCTGCTGAGGCGATATCGAAGGCGATCTCCGTGGGGTGGACTTCCAAGGCAAACTTGACGCCCAACTTCTGGAACTGGTCGAGAATAGGCTTCCAACGCTTGGCAAAATCGCGGTATCCCTTGTCGATCATGGCCGGTGTAACTGGGGGGAACGAGTAGAGCAGATGCCAAATAGAAGACCCTGTAAAGCCATTGACGACTTCTACGCCCAAGCGGCTGGCTGCTTTAGCCGTGGCGATCATCTCCTTTGCGGCGCGTTTGCGCACGCCCTCTGGATCGCCATCGCCCCAAATAGACGGTGCGAGAATGGCTTTGTGCCGCTCGTCGATATTGTCGCAGACAGCCTGCCCAACTAAGTGGTTGGAAATGGAGAAAAGCTGCAGGTCGTATTTTTCTAGCAGCTGGCGTTTGGCCTTGCAATAGGCGGCATTTGCCTTGTCTACTTCAAAGTGATCACCCCAGCAGGCTAGCTCGAGGCCGTCGTAGCCAAAGTCTTTGGCCTTTTGACACATGGTCTCAATATCTAGGTCTGCCCACTGGCCGGTAAACAACGTTACGGGTCGTGCCATGCGGAAACTCCTCGTCTAAATGATTCCTAAGCTAATAGATGCGCTGCATATATTCGTTTGCGACAGCGCGAGTGTCAATAGAGAGTGTCTCTATCGTGCGAGGGATTTTTCGCGGCGCAGGTCGACGTCAAATACGCGGATATAGCGCCCTTGAAACTCGCCGATTAGTTCGAATATACCGTCTTCGTCCATATCGAGCAGGCCGAGGCGTTCGCCGAATGCATCGGGGGATTGCCATTCCAAATCGAAAAAGCGCGCATCGAAGACGTAGCCGTCGTTAAGGACGATCTCGCGCTCGCCGTCTCCGTCCACGTCGCCGACGAGTAACTGGCGCGAAGTGAGGTTGCTCTGGTCGCTGCGCCACTGCTCGTACTGGTCTCTGCCGTCATATACGATGAGGTAGCCGTCGGCGCAAAAGAGCAGCTCGGGTTGGGGATCGTCGTCGATGTTGTGCACGCCCTGGCATGTGATGCGTTCATACTCGCCAGGAGGATTGCTCCAGATGATTCGATAGTCTCGCGAATCAACATAGTAGATGCGTCCCTGGTCGGTAAAAACGACAACTTCCTGCAACTCGTCATCATTTACGTCGATGACAAATACGCCGGCAATGGCGCCCTCCATGTACTCGCTTACCCATACTTCGGCAAATGTGCTGCCGTCGCCTTCGAGTACGTGTACGCGGCCATTGGCATCTCCGTAGACAATGCGTTCAACGCCGTCTATGGTTTCGAGCGTGCGCATATTGTCGAATTCGTCTAAATCCGATGCGGCGGTCGGTGTGTTAAACAGCGCACATAGGCTGAAAGAGGCGACGTAGCAATAGGACCTAAGCATAGTTATTCCTCGCTGGCAGCCTGACTCGCTGCTTGGTAGACGGTGAGGAGCGGTACGCCGTGCTGCCGAGCAAGGCGGGCACAGTCTTCGTATTCGGGGGCAAAGCGCTGGCGATCGCCGAAATGGCCGACCTTGATCGAAACGGATCCATAGCGCGTCTCTACTTGGCGCTGTTCTCGCTGCAGGACGTGCCGCTCCACCGAGTGATAGCGCACGCCCAGGGTGGTCGTCTCGGCGAGTATTGTTTCGGTGATGGTTGAACTGTGCGTCTCGTCGACCAGCACGCCGAGTAGATGGGCCGGGCGCCCCTTTTTCATGGAAATGGGCGTCACATAGACATCGCGCGCACCGCGCTCCAGCAATAAGTCGAATAGGTAGCCATATACTTCGGGATTCATATCGTCGATATTGGCTTCGATATGGACGAGCGTCTCACGGCTGTAGGGTGCGGCCTGATGGCCGATGCGCACGCGGAGCATATTGGGGATCTGCTCCAAATTGCGCGATCCGGCGCCATAGCCGACGGTCGTTTGCACAAAGGCGGGGGCTGGGCCGAATTGGCTGGCAAGAGTCGTTATCAGCGCGGCACCGGTCGGCGTTACGAGCTCTGCGCGAATATCTGTTTGTATGCTCGGCACGTCGCGACACAGGGCCAATACGCCGGGGACGGGGACCGGATAACGTCCGTGGGCACAGCGCACAAATCCGGTGCCAAAATGCAGGGGTGACGCATAGATTTTCTCGATGCCCAGCAGGTGAATGCCGGCGACGGCTCCAACGATGTCGGCAACCGCGTCCAGCGCACCGACCTCATGTAGATGCACTTGTTCGGGCGGGCTGCCGTGAACGGTGGCTTCAGCTTCGGCGAGTCGGTTGAATACTTCCTTGGATTGGGAGCGCACGGACTCGTCTAGGCTACTGCTGTCAATGAGGTCGATTATGTCTTGCAAATGGTGGTGCACATGGTCGCTGTCCTGACGCTGCGGATTGCGTATAAGGGCGCCTGACGGCAGCGAGGCCGGCGTGAAGTGGTGCTCGTCTTTGGCCTCTATGGGCTGTCCACCGATGTGGACCTGAACGCGCGTGCCGGCAATAGCTTGGCGCACAGCTCGTTCGCTCGTCAGCTTCAGCTGGGGCAGGTTGAGCTTATCTAACTCGGCGCGCAACGCATCTAGTTCGAGGCCGGCGTCGATCAGAGCGCCCAATACCATGTCGCCGCTGATGCCAGAGAAGCAGTCAAAGTAGGCTATCTTCATTTTCTTTTAGCCGATTGTTGAGCGGCTCGGCGCTTTTTCCAGTTAAATTCTTCTGCAAAATCGTAGACGTCGACGAAATCCTCGATGCGATCGCGCTCCGTTTTGCTCATCATATTTTCCTCGACCAAGAGAAATACAATCTCGCCAAAATCGCGCGTTTGAAGGACCTGCCAGTGGCCGAGGACCTCCCGCGTTAGCGGTCCAAACTGGTCAAAGGCATAATCGCTGATACCTGCTAGTAGATCGCGTCCGCTGATGTGGCGCTCTTCTGCATCGAGGTGAGATCGGCCCATTCGCTCAACGGTAAACTGCAGCGCGCGATAGACAAAGAAGTAGGCTTCTTTGTTATAACGCCCGTCGCGTTCGGCTAGATCCTCGACTTCGCGTTCCCAGTCTTTGCTCATGGTCCAAAACAGTGAGGGAAGGGGGTTTTCCTTGCACAATACAAGGCAAGGAGTCCGCAATGTCAAGTGGATATACTGGGCTTCGATTTAGGGGGCAGAGGCGGTGCGCTGGAGGTGGGAATTGAGCACGTCTAAGAGAGAATCGCGGTGGGCCGCAAAAGGTCCGCTATGCCGTTTTTCCAGAGGTTTGCCGCGCTCGCCGCGGTTAACGGAAGTAGGATTGATCTGGCGTCCGTTTTTGAGGATTTCATAGTGTAAGTGCGGACCCGTCGAGCGACCTGTGGAGCCGACTCGGCCGACGGTCTGTTGCTGGGCGATGCGCTGCCCGCGCTTGACGAGTATTTTGCTGAGGTGTGCATAGCGCGTGCGGTAGCCGTTGGCATGCTCTATTTCTACGAGCAGGCCGTAGCCGCCTTTGGTGCTGGCATGGGTAACGGTGCCGATGGCTGTGGAAAAGACTGGAGTACCATGCGAAGCGGCGTAGTCGGTGCCGAGATGGGGCACGTTGCGCTTGAGCACGGGATGGAAGCGGCGCAGGTTGAAATGAGAGTTGATGCCGCGGAAGGGCAGCGGATAGAGCAAAAACATGCGCGCCAGCGAGTTGCCCTTTGGATCATAATAGCCGGCATCGCCCCCCTTTGGATTGTAGTAGAACGCGCTCTGCTGGACGATTTGGCCCTCGTATTCGGCTAGGAGGACGCGTCCGTAGCGAATAAACCGGCCGTCGAGAAATTCCTTTTCAAAGAGCACGCGGATGCGGTCGCCCTTGCGCGGGTTGAGCCTGAAGTCGATGACCGAACCAAAGATCGTATCAGTAATGAGATCGGTCAGTGCGTCACTTTCCCCCTGCGCGCTGATGGCATTGGCCAAGTTGTCGTTGATAAAAAACTCGGCGGCATAGGCGCGTTTTTCTAGGGGAAGATCTTCCCGCGAACCGACGAGCTTCCCGTCAATACGCTCTACGCGCACCGGGCGTTCGGGCTCTCTGATCGGCGTGTAGGAAAATGTGCGCACCACGCCGCTCGTATCGACAATGAGCTGGTAATAATCGTTTGGACGCGAGCGGTTGCTGGCGTTAAAGACAGTGCGTAAGGCGGCGTTGAGCTGAGATATCTGTTGCTCGCTGATACCGTTGCGCTTGAGCGACAGGTAGATGGAATCGCCCGAACGCAGGGTGTCTGCAAGGATGCGGTGGTCGGGTACCGCTTCGAAGGCCATCGGCAGGTCGACAGGGGGGCCAACAAAGGCCCATTCGCTTTCATCGACTGGGGGCGCCCCATTATCGAAGCGCTCCGTCGACGCGCTCCTCGGAGGAGCGACGAGTGTATCGGCTGCGACCATGGGAACGATCGTTGTGCCGTTGCTTGTATCGGTAGTTGCTTCGAGCGAATGCAGGAACTGCAGGCGCACCCCCATGACGAGCGCAACGAGGGCCAAGCCGGTCCAAAACCACAGAGATGGGTCGAATTTTTTCAATGAAATATGGAATGTTGCACGGGGGAAAGGCCGATGTGGGGCATTGACCAAAAGCGCGCAAACTATTTATTTATAATAAACCTATGTAAATTTTTCGTCAAGGAAATTCAGCTAAAAAACGCACTATGAGCGCAGGCCAAAAACATTCGCAGCAGGTCGATCTCAAGGGGATGTTACCAGAGGAAATGGCGGCTTTTGTCGCCGATTTGGGCGAGCCGGCCTACCGCGCCCGCCAAATCTTTGACTGGGTGCACAACAAAGGGGTGCAAGGGGTAGAAGAAATGACCAACCTGCCTAAAACCCTGCGTTCGTCGCTGGCTCAGGCGGCTTTTGTTTCTCATCTGCAGCAGGTTGTGCGGCGCGAGTCGACTACGGGACAAGCCGTTAAGTTTCTCTTTGGTCTGGCAACGGGGGAACGGGTCGAATCGGTGCTGATTATCGATGGAACGCGCCGCACAGTCTGTCTGTCGTCGCAGGTCGGATGCCCGCTCGACTGCAAGTTTTGCGCGACGGGACGTATGGGTCTGGTGCGCAATCTACGCGCAGGGGAAATTCTAGATCAACTCCTTCAGGTTGCAGGCTATGCTCAGGAACGCGGAGAGCGCGTGACCAACGTAGTGATGATGGGCATGGGCGAGCCGTTGCTGAACTACGACGCTGTGGTGCAGGCGCTGCGTTTGATGCGCCAAGAAGAGGGGATTGGACTGGGTGGGCGCCGCATAACGGTATCGACGGCCGGCTATGTACCGGGCATTCGCAAACTGGCGCGAGAAGATCTCAACGTTGGTTTGGCCATATCGCTCAATGCGACGACCGACGAAGTGCGCGAACGTCTCATGCCGATCAATCGCCGTTTTAAGATTGCTGACCTACTTGATGTGGCGCGCGAATTTCACCAACTGCGTGGCTATGGTGTCACCTTCGAATACGTGCTGATGGACGGCGTGACCGATTCCGACGAGGATGCGGTGCGTCTGGCGGCCCTGACGGCTGATGTGCCCTGCAAGATCAATTTGATTCCCTATAACGAACTGGGTGCAGAGAGTGCGTTTCGCCGCCCTACACAGGGGCGCCTACAGGCTTTTTACCGGATTTTAGAGGGGATCGGTGCTGAGTTTACCGTGCGCGAGAGCCGAGGGCGCGATATCGACGCGGCCTGCGGTCAACTCTTTAACAGCCAGCAGGATGTCGCAATCGCCACCTAGGTGCAGAGACCATGAATTTCAAGGGACACCTCATTTGTGGTGCGCTGGTGGGTGCCGCCGTGGCCGAAGGGGCCGTGCATTTTTCCTACGTCGAACGGGGCGACTATGCAACGTGGGGTGGGCTCTTTGCGACGACGACGTTTTTCTCGCTCTTTCCCGACCTCGATACGGCTTCGGTGCCTCAGCGCTGGTTTTTTCGCTGCGTATTTGCTCTATTGCTCTACCTGGGATGGCACGAGGAATATGACTTGGCCACGCTCGTGGCGATATTGTCTCTGCTGCCGCTACTAGACCATCACCGCGGTTGGACGCACTGGAAGGTCAGTCCGCTGGTCGTCTCCGTTTTACTCGGAGCGGCGTATGAGTATTGGCGGGCTCGCCACGCTTTTATCGGAGACTTTGCCTGGGAGAATGTGCGCGGTCTAATCGAGGGGCACGTCGTCTACTTGGTCGCATGCATCGTCGGCTGGTATACGCACCTGGTTTTGGACGGACGCTTTCGAATATTCCCCACGGAGGGGGGGCATCACTAGTCGTTCTCCGCCTCTTCTTCCTCCTCTGACTTCTCCCCTTTTTTCTTTTCGACAAAGCGCTTGATTTTGCCGAAGGCATCCGGTACGAGCTCGGCTAGTTGACCCCAGCCAATCTCCTTGTCGGTGAGGGTCATAATCTGAACTTTTCCACTGCCATCAATGACCAAAAAGGCAATGGGTTCGACGCTGGCTCCCCCGCCTGTACCGCTTTGAGCTTTATCGGTCTGACCGCCTCCGGCGGCGAAGCCAAAAGAGATTTTCGAAACGGGAATAATGGTCAACTCGCCCGCCCGGACGGGTTCGCCGACAACGGTCTCGGTTTGCACGATGCGATGTAACTCACCCATCACGCGTTCAATAAGGTTTTCTATGGCTGGCATGGCGTACCGCCTTGTTAAAAGAAGCGAAGTGGTCTCGAGGTGTAGCGCACCAAGACATAGCGCAAACCCGCATGTAGCGCAAAGCCCAGCGCGATTAGCAACAGTTTGCCCACGTGGATCCCAATGATCAGGTGGGCCCGACCGCTGAAGCCGGTGCGACAGAAGTCCGGTATTAATTCTAAGCGCAGCCGTTTAAATGGCAAGGCCGTCAGCGCGCGCTGGTAGCCGTAAAGTGCTCCCGTCTGCATGGGATCATCCAATCCAAACTGACCCTGTATCCACAGGGTTTGCAGAGAAAAGGCGCGGGGGAAGCGGCGTAGAAAGGACAGGGCCGGCGAGAGTCCTATGCGCAGCCAGTCCATCGCTTCGATCGTGCGAACTGGTTCGGTTGCATCAGATGTCGTTTGCTCTTGTTCGGTTTGCTCAGGCGTCGATGCGTCCCTTTCGGGCGGTGACGCGCTGCCGGGTGTAGAGGAGGGCGCAGGTGTACGCGATGAAAATCGCACGCTGGGTGCGCGGATAACGCGGTTCAATAGCACGATGTGCAGGGAAACTCCACCGTCTTCAGAGCGCAGGGCGAGACCGACACAAGATTGGTATAACCCCAGGCTGATTTCGCCGGCGAGCGGCCCGTCCACTGCCGAGCGACGGGCGCGTAGGCCGATAGAAATGGGCAGGCCAAAAACGAGCAGGAACAGCGTTAGCAAGGCATATAGTAAAAATTCGAGCACGGTGGGGCTGCCTAGTGATGGGGGGCGAAAAACAGGCCTTTATACAACGTACTGAGCAAGCGTATTAGCCGTCAAGTAGCGAGGTGTACCAGCTTGACAGTAGTGCTCTTTCATGTTAAAGTAGATCGTTCGCAAGTGTAAGTGTTGAAAGCATTTCAGTCGTTTTTACTCCTCTGAATTTTTAGGTTCAAAATGGACAGAAGTTCCCGGTTGAGCAGCGCGTTTGCCACGCGGCTAGCGCGGGCTCTCTGCAGTGTATTACTGATGGGCTCGCTGAGCGGAGTAGATGCTCTGTCGACGGCTGTTGCGCGGTTTTCTCATGGGGCCTTAGCCGGTCGAACCACGCAAAGCGTGGAACTGTATGTGCAGTACTTTATCGGCGACGGCGAGGCCGTTATCCGATCGGATATTGCATTTCCGGCCGATGGTTTACGCGTGGCTAATCCGCAGTCTCAGCAGGGAAGCGCCCGTCTGTCGTCCGGTCGTATAGAAATCGACTACGCGGATCGACCGCTGACGGGTGCCGTAGTTGATACGCTCATGGTCGAGGTAGAGCCGCTAGAAGGCGCATCGTCTCTGATGGTGGAGATCGATATATTCACCTCGGTAGACGAGGCGGTTGCGCATCGCAGTGAGGCGGTTGTCGCGGTTGAGCCACCTAGCCGTACGGCGTGGTCTATTGTGCCTCCGCAGCTTTATCAGGGCGAATCGGCCCGGCTCGAACTGAGAATTCGCCACGAAGATGAACATGCGCGTTCGCTGCAGGACGTGCAGTGGACGTGGCCAGAGGGGATTCGGCCCGCTCAGGCGAACGGACTGACTTGGGCCGGGCGGCCCGATGCGAGTGGAGAGTGGGTGCAGCAGGTCGATGTCAACGTAGATGGCCTCATCGAAGGCGAACTACAGATCGGTGCGCGCGCCCGAATTGGCGAAATGCCGGCCGTTGCGCTGAAGGACGTAGTCCTGCGCGTTGATCCGCTTCCGGTGCCCGATATTGACGCCGAAATATTGGAAGTCGGACAGGAGCAGGTCGTCGCATTTCGCTGGCGCAATACCACCGAGCGGGCGATGGCTATTGATGCATTGCAGTTAGAAGTTAACTCTGCCTTTTCCGACGTTGCGCTGGTTGAAGGCGCAGAGAACGCGCTGCTGGAGATGCGCGATGGGCAGCGCTACGTGACGATCGAGGGCCTAGGGAATATTGAATCGGGTGCCTATGTTCAGCTCGATCTGCGGATTAAGCCACAGCGGCCGGGGCCCTTTGCTTGGCAATCGCTGGTCCTTCCGGGAGGACGCGACGAGTTTATTCCCCTTTCTGGCGGTATGATGGTAACCGTAGCTTGGCCGGAAGGGCGCGATGCGGCTGAGCGACGCACTTCACCGACAGATTTAGAGCTGGTGTCCGAATCGTTTTTAGCGGCCTTAGACGAACAGATGGGTGCGCTACCGCTCGACCGCGAACGGCCGATATACTTGGAGAGCGACGCCAAAAACGATGCGAATTGGATCGTTGAAGATGCGCTCGGTGCCATGTTACGCGAGCGCGGCCATCGGTTGCTTGTGCGCGCGCCAGAAGAAGACGAGCAGGCGGCGACGATCCGCTATCGCTTGGTCAGTTCGCGCGTAATCTATTCTCCGGGCGGGGGATGGCCTCTCTTTGGGCGCACGAATGTGCGCGAAGCCTACGGTGATCTGGTGCTGCGCCTAGTGGACCAGAGCGATGGAACGGTAGCATGGGAACGACGCATTCGCTCGTATGCGCGGGATTCGGTGCCCACTTCGAGTGCTGATATGCTCGGTGGAGACGCGGTAAAGCGCGCGACGATTGAGGCCGATAATAAGGTAGTTGAACGCAGCCTTTCAGCTAGCATCATCGGCGGATTGGTGTATATTTTCTTCATATTGTAAGGTCGTAGCCGACGAAACCTAACGAGGTAGCGCGTGAAGTTTCTACTGGTCCCCCTGCTGATTATAGGCATGTTTTTTTCCTTTGCCGCGGCGCTGGTGGCTATGCTCTTTTTTACGCAAACAGTAAAGACGCCAGAGGAGTTGACCGATTTCATCCTCGGTAAAAAAGATTCCACCAATATGTTTGAGGAGTTTCGCCTGAAGGAAGACCGCTTGGCTGAACTGGCTGTTCTGACAGAGGAATACAAAGAGCGTTATGAGACGATGACGCAGCAGGTAGAGGCCAGAGAAGAGAGCTTAGCGACGGCGGGGACGATACTGCAGCAGCGAGAAGACTCGCTAAGCCAAAAAGAGCGTGCACTGAATCTGCAGTCCGATTCGGCGAGCCAGGGGGGGCGCGACGAGCGGCTGAAAGAGCTGGCCAAATTCTACGACAAGATAAAGGCGCAGCGCGCTGCGGAGATTCTCCAGCAAGATACGCAGCTCAGCGATACGACGGTAGCAACCCTGATGAAAATGTTGCAGCCTCAGCAGATGGCTAAAATTATGGGGAGCATGAATGCCGAATTTGCCGCCCGCATAACAAAAATCATGCAAGAAGTGCCCTAGAGGGGAAAATTATGACGTGGGTATTTATGTTTATTGCCGCTGGTGCTGGCGTATTTCTAGTCAAAATTATCATTGACTATATGAATGCCTCCTCAGGCCTGAAGCCCAAGGCCGAAATGGCGCGCCAGGAAATTCGCGAGTGTGAGATGCGCATAGAGAGCGAACAGGCTGCTGCCAACACGATCAAGCACGAAGTAGAGGGCTTGCAAAAAGAAATCGCCGAATTGGAAAAAGAGCTCGGTGAAATGCAGAAAAAAGTCGAACAGGTGCGCTCGCGCGAACGGCGGCGCAAGCCGACGAAGTTTAAGTTAGAAGACTAAAATCGCAGCACGCGCGATGGGGTCGTATTCTGGCTGCCGCCGTGCAGCGGGCATTCGACGGGCAGTGCCTCGTCCCGTATAAAAATATCTTCGTCCTGATTGGGACAAAACCGCGTGGCTAATTTGTGTGAATCTTCGCAGATAGCCAGGCGTTCAATGAGTTCGTCTGGGTAGGCGAACTCTTCTTTTTTGAGGCCTCGATAGGGCTCAACCTCTGCATATACATCGCGCATGAACTGGGCCCACATCGGCAGCGCGGCGACGGCACCGGCCTGCCGCGGCCAAAGGCGCAGGCTGGGGTCGTCAATGCCGACCCAAACGCCGGCAACCAAATGGGGCGTGAAGCCGATAAACCAAGCGTCGGTATAGTCGTTGGTGGTGCCCGTTTTACCCGCGGCTGCCGGACTAAAACGGTAGCGGGTGCGTATGGAATGCCCCGTGCCGCCGACCTCGTCGATGACCGAACGCATCATATCGGTCATAACGACCGCTACGGCGGGTCGCAGTACTTCGCGTTTATTGCCGCTTTCCTTGCTGAAAACGGCGTTTCCATCTTTGTCTTCGATGCGCTCTATGGCGAACGGATCTACGTGAATGCCTTTGTTGGGAAATACGCAGTAGGCCGCTACTAAATCGATCAGATGCACTTCACTCGTACCGATACCAATAGAGGGGATGGCGCGAATGGGCGTTGATATACCCATATTGCGCGCATAGCGGCGAATGAGTGGAGGACCTATTTCATCTGCTAGCTTGAGGGCGATCAGGTTGCGCGACTGCTTAAATCCGTCGCGCAGCGTCATCGGACCTTTAAATTTCTTGTCGTAGTTTTCTGGATCCCAGAATTCGCCCGTCGCTTCGTTGTGAAGGGTGATGGCGTTGTCGTCTAGCACGTCTACGGTAAAGCGATTATTGTCGATCGCAGCCGTATAAACGAATGGTTTGAATGAGGAACCCGGTTGGCGCTTGGCTTGGGTTGCCCGGTTGAACTTGCTCTCTTCGAAATCGCGTCCGCCAATCATCGCTAGAATGCGTC
Organism: Gemmatimonadota bacterium; assembly: GCA_038119905.1. Classification (GTDB taxonomy): domain Bacteria; phylum Latescibacterota; class UBA2968; order UBA8231; family UBA8231. The sequence continues at coordinate 47,235 of JAYOKQ010000008.1, forward strand.
CGCTGCGGGGATCCATGGCGATAAAGGCGGCCTGCACGGTGGCCGAATCGGGCAGGCCTTCGGAAGAATCTTGGCGGGCCAGGTAGGCGTTAACATTGTTCTCGACGCGCTGCGTCTCGCTGGCGTAGTATTTTTCGGCAATACGCTGCAGGCGTGAGTCGAGCGTCGTGCGCACCGAAAAACCCTCTCGGTAGATGGCCGAACCCAGTTCGCGCTGCATTTGCTGTCGGACATGCTCGACGAAATACGGCGCTAAATCGTAGGTGTCATCTCGGCTGCGCTGGTGGAGTTCAATCGGTTTGTCGCGCAGGGCATCGTACGTTTGGCGCGAAAGCTTACCGTTGTCGACCATGCTAAATAGCACCTGATTGCGGCGCTGCAGAGCTCGTTCGGGGCGGCGTATGGGGCTGTAGCCGTTGGGGGCTTTAAGCAGGCCTGCTAATAGGGCACTTTCCTCGACGCTCAGCGCCGAAACATCTTTGTCGAAGTAGTAGCGAGCCGCCGCTTTTAGGCCGTGCGCACCGTGTCCGAAATACACCTTGTTGAGATACATCGTTAGAATTTCTTGTTTGGTGTAGAGGCGCTCGATATAGACGGCGGTAATTTGCTCGCGAATTTTGCGCGCATAGGTAGCAACTACGGCGTCGAATGATGCGCTGCTGCGCTGGTTGCCGACTTCCTCGACGAAGACGTTGCGCGCTAGCTGTTGGGTGATGGTGCTGGCACCTTGAGCCGTTAGGCTAACAGAGCGGATGTTGGCAACGATAGCGCCGAAGATACGCCGGATATCGATACCCCAATGCGAAAAGAACCGCTGATCTTCTATAGAAGTGAGCGCGTCTTGCATCGACTGGGGTATTTCTTCGTAGGTGAGAATCTCCCGGTTTTCTTCTAGGAAATCCTTCAGGTGTTGTCCATCTTCAGAGAAGACTTTAGTAATGCGCTTGGGTTGGAAACTCCATGCCGCGATATCGGGCAGGTTGTCGTTAAACGACACGTAAAAACCGACCAGCGCAAGGGCATAGAGTGAAAAAAATGCTACTATATATACAGCGATGCGTTTTACCATGAGATCTACTGGGGTGTGGCGTCAAATATCCCAATGCGTCGTATAAATGTCAAGAAAGTGAGCATGTATGGAGGACTGGACCTATGGTGTGGGCATTGCGCTTTGCGCGATGCTGTGGATTCACATCTTCGTCGACTACCGACGCAAGCTAACGCGCGTTATTCCCGGGGTTGAAGAAGTGGCATTTCGCAAGCGCGAATTCAACGACAAAATTACGCAGGCTGAATCTGATCAGCTCGATGCCCAAGTAGAAATAGATCAGCTGCACGAAGAAATATGCGCGATGGAAGAGAAGCGGCGCGAGCTACAGGAAAAGGTAAACGAGCGCGAGATGGTTGCCGTTCCCGCCGGGACCCTGCGCATGGGTAGCAATTCGCCGAGCCACGAAGATGAAAATCCAGAACACAAGGTGCAGGTTAAGTCATTCTTTTTAGATCGATTTGCCGTGACGAATCTGCAGTATAAGGACTTTGTAGACGTAGTTGGACACCGCAGTCCTGCCCACTGGCAAAACGGCACGTTTCCCGCCGGCAAGGGGGACCATCCCGTCGTAAACGTGTCGTGGGAAGACGCGCGGACCTACGCTGAATGGGTAGGTAAAAGACTTCCTACAGAAGCGGAATGGGAGTGGGCGGCACGCGGTTCGGAACAGCGCGAATATGCTTGGGGCAAACAGTGCACGCCCGATTTTGCCAACTATGCAAATGTCGAAACCAAAACGACGCCCGTTACTAAATATCCCAAAGGCGTTAGCCAATACGGCCTTTGGGATATGTGCGGTAACGCAGGCGAGTGGGTTGCCGACTGGTATGAGCTCAAGTACTACAGCCGCAGTCCGGAATCGGATCCGACGGGACCGCCCGACGGCAATTTAAAGGTGTATCGGGGGGGCGGTTACCATACCAACCGCATGGACATCCGCGCGGCGGCGCGCCATTCGGCCAATCCCAATGCCTACCAGGAATACATCGGTTTTCGCTGCGCGCGAGATATCGAAGTATAGCGCTACCGGTAATACCCCTTTACGCGCCGCGTGTTATAGGCCTCGACATATTCCAAATGCGCTTCGCTCTGCGGGTAGCGCTCCTCTGGAGGATAGGGATAGGAGGACATGCCGTGAAACGGCAGGGGTTCAACTGTTTGTGAATAGGCCGAATGGTAGTCCATATCCTTGCCAAAACCACTCGCGTAGAGCATATAGCGGCGCTTCATCCCCGGTGCTGGTGGCGCTAGCTCTGCAGCAGAAAATTCGAAGTTCAGCTCGTCTCCGTGGAACATGATGGCAAAGCGATCGTCGGACGATTGAACAAGTTCTGTCACGGCGCCCAGGCGGGTATAGGCGCCAGCGTGCGTCCCCCAGGGAGCCTCTAAATGCAGTCGATCATAGTGGTAGCGGAAGGCAAATGTGCCGTTAATTGAGGTGTGTGCAGGATAGCCTCGCCATCTGAGATCTGCTTCTATGGGACGGATGCGCTGCACGTTGAGGGGCATCGGACGCGCAGCACCGACGAGAAACTGATCCCAATAAATAGCGGCATTGGTCGTAATGCGGATTCGGTAATCGTCGCTGACAAAAGCGTCCTTCAGATCGAATAACATATGCTTGGGCAAGCCGGCCGGCGTGCCCATATCGGCACTGAGTAAACGCCATCCGCCGCGTCCGTCTGCCGCCTCGATTCGCGGGGGGGACAGCACTAGACCGCGTTGAGCGGCGGCCCAGTTCGAACTCGAATGGGCGTAATCAACCCAGCCATAGCCCAACAAAACCGGATGAGGCGTATCGCTGAGATCGCCTAAATCAAGGGTGAGGCTGTATTCCTGGGCGTATCCGTGTATGTCTGTCAGCCCGAAATCGTCGTACCATACGTCATCTATGTCCAATAAATCGTTGAGCACTTGACGACCCTCGCCATCCACTGCGCTGAGCGGTGGATGTAGCCGCTCGAGAGGAAAGAGGGAAAACTCGGGATAGGGCGGCGAGGACAGCAGGCGTTCGTTGGGGAAAACCACTACATCGGCCGGGTGATCTATCGCCACCAGCTCCAATGCGTCCATGTAGATTATTTCTTCTAATTGGTTGGTGAGTTTGAGGATATAGCGTCCGTCGCGCATCGCTAGGTGATCGAGAGGCACATACTCATCGCTGTCGGGGTAGTAATATTCACCGGGAGCAATGAAGTAGCCGATGATACCGCCGCCGAGAATGTCCGTGACGAAGCGATAGCTCTCGCCGTCCCAGGCATAGAGGATGGGGCAGGAAGTGCCCTTGCGGTCGAGTTCCTTAAGGGCGAGTCGCTGGCTGGCACCGGTGGCCAGTTCCGTCTGGCGCACGCCGCCGGGCCATAGAATGCGCACGAACTCCAACGAGTCGTTATCGGCTAGACCAAAGAGCAGTTCCTCTTCGGCCGTACCGTTGCCGCGCACCTCGCGTTTCTGTAGGCGATTTTCCGTTTTGATTTCGACTTTGGTGCCAATGCCAGGGCGATTGCTGTTGAGACCTTGCAGCGCGATGCGCACCCAGCGCCCGCCCTCCGTTTGGTTGAGCACGAGCTGGCCAGCGCTCCACAAATCTGTGCGTCCATCGCGGTCAAAATCGGCTGCAACTGCGGGCGCGGCTGGGCGGCCCTCGAGCAGGCGTTCGGCTACCTGCAGGCGCCCCTCATACCAGGCTAGTAGTGCCGCGCCGTCTGCGCCGAGTGCCCAAAAGTCTAAGTCGCCGTCGTTGTCTATATCTGCGCTAAGTAGTTGGTCGACCTCGGATAGGGGAAGCGACTGTTTCTGGGCAAAGCGCAGGCCATCTTCGTTGCTCCATAAGGCGATCTCTCGGTCCGTTGCAAGGATCAAATCCATGTGTCCATCTTGGTCCAAGTCTTCGGCGGCCAAGGTGCGGACACCCATCTGTGGGAGGCCAACATCGGCGCCTATGTCGCTGAAGGTTCCGTCACGGTTATTGCTATACAGGTGCACACCTTCGCTTGAGAAGCCGAAAAAATCCACGTCCCGATCGTCGTCAAAGTCACTGAAAACCGCAGCCCTAAGGGGAACGACGTTGCCCAAGGCTTCCTCGGTTATATCGCTGAAGGCGGCTTTGCCGTCGTTGGCCAACAAATAGTGACGTCCATCGTCAACGAGCAGCAGATCGAGATCGCCATCGTGATCGACGTCGGCGGCCACGGCGCTATGCGCGGTGGGTAGTTCGGCCACGGCAGTCCAAGTTGTCCCATCTTCAGATAGATCCATAACGGTGGACTTTGGTCCGCAAATAACAAGCTCCTGCTGCTCGTCGTTGTCGACGTCGGCGGCTAGGGCAAAATGGATTTGTTCGGGAAAGGCGGTTAAAGCGGCGGCACTTCGGCCCTGGCTGTAGATCGTAATGGGGGTGCCGCTGATAACGCTTATGCCATTTTCGGTGCCTTCGTTGAGCAGGGCGGCAAACGCTGAAGATGTTGTAATTTGCTCTGGGGCGGTAAAGGAGAAGGGACCGTTGCGGTCGTCGGCGCTAGTATTTGCTCCGCTCGCGTCGCTGAGTACCTCGGCATAGCGGCCCTGTCCTTGGTAGGACGAGCTCACGCCTTGGTGACCCGCTTGGCTCAGTTCATTAAAGGTCTCTAATGCGGTTTTCCAATCGTCCGTGTTGCCTAGTCGCCGATAGGCGTTAGCCATGCCGTAATAGGCGGAGATATTATAGGGATCGAGCCGTATGGCCTCCTTAAAATCAGAAATGGCTTCTTCGTTCTGTCCTATTTTTGCGCGTACCTGACCGAGGTAATAACGCACGTGGGGATCGTCGGGATCGGCTTGTGCGACCGTATTGAGCGATTGGAGTGCACGGTCGTGCTCCTTGCCCTGTGCGTTGAAAATTAGTCCGAGCGTGTAGTGGGCTTGTAGTAGGTTGTCGTCATTGCTCAGCGCCGTCTGCAGCGAGGTGGCCGCACTGTCATACTTGCCTAGGCTATAGAGCGAAATACCCAAGTTGGCATGCGCTACGGCGTAGGTGGGAGACAGAGAGATGGCCTTTTCAAACTCGTTGCGTCCGCGCGTATAGTTGTGCTGGTCCATATAAACCACCCCCTGATTGTTGTGCCAGCGCGCTCGAGAGGGGATGCGGTTGTCCTCAGTTGCTTCGGGGCTTTGCGGGGCGGAACAGGAGGTGGTCAGGCCGATGAGAAGGGTAGAAAAAATGGCGGACGCTGTCTTGACGAGTCGTTGGGGCATGCTTATATTTCACTCCTTGTAAATTTGATCTTGCAAGCGAGAGTAGCTCAGTTGGTAGAGCCCCACGTTGCCAACGTGGTTGTCGCGAGTTCGAGTCTCGTCTCTCGCTCCATTATTTAACAAGCCGTCGGCCGTTTAGGCCGACGGCTTGTTTTTTGAATATACCCAAAAGCCGGTGCGCGCAAAGGCCCGTCTCCTACGAGACGGGCCTTTTTTTGTAGATATATTAGCTGCGGTTTCGCTCGCGCAACTGCAACAGGGCCGGGAGGAGAGTGACCGAGGTCAGAAAACAGCATCCTAGGCCAACTAGGGATAGGACCCCAATTGAAGTCAGCGCGGGATGATGTGCCGGCACGAGACCCGAAAAGCCGACCATCGTGGTCAGTGAAGTAGCTAAAAGAGCTATGCCGGTAGTGCGTAGTACCAGCCGCAGCGAACCCTTTCCAGCTTCGCGGTAGCGGTGAAAAACGTGCACGCCGTTGTCTATGCCCATACCAATAATCGTGGGGAAAGCCACCATGTTGTAAAGATTGAGCTTTATGTCAAAGGCATACATAAATCCCATGACCCAAACTAGCGCCGTAAGCAAAGGTGTTAAGACGAGCAGCGCGTCGAGTATAGATCGCAGGTCGATTAGCAGGACGAGTGTGACGACCGCCAGCGTCATTGCGACGGCAAGAGTGCTATCGTCGAGCATTACGCGCAGCATTTCAGCGATAATCACGTGCGAACTCGAGGCGTAGTAGGTCTTTTTCGAGGGGGTCGTAAAGGTGCGTATCTCGTCAGCAAAACGAATGGCATTGCGCCCGTCTTTAAGCTGCACGGAAGAATTGATGGCGACGAAGCTGAGCAACTCGCCTCCCTTGCTTTTGAACTCGTTGGTCAGGTCCTCCGGCAGGTCGTAAAGCGTGAGTTTTTTGACATCTACATAGGGACGCAGCGAGTCGACTTTTGCCTGCTGTGTGTCGTTGAATAGGCCCGCGTTATCGTCCAGCAGCGCGCGTATATCGGCTATGATTTCTAGCTTTTGGTCCTGCTGTTTGGGCAAAACGGAATAGACGCTCTTTACCGATTTTATGGTCGTAGAATCGCCGTGTGCCTCGCGGATAGACTTTACGGTTGCGACCACTTCCATCGCGTCCTCGTAGCTTTCGGTTAGCACGATGGCCGGAGAGCGCCCCTCTTTAATTGATTCCGGTAGACTGCCTCGATCCTCGTTGGCCTCGGGGGCTGGCTTAAGTTTGCTGAAATCGTATTCAAACTCGATATGGTGAATGTGATAGAGCGAATAGGCGGTAGCAATAACGCCGAGTAGCACGGTGATGAGCGGAGCCGGGTATTGACCTCTGCGTAGCAGGTGACTGGGGGTATCCTGACGTGCCATACGCACGATGTGAAGACGTTCACCTAGGACGATAAAAGCCGGGCAAATAATGATCATTGCCAGTAGCGAAAAGAGGATGCCTGTACCGACGATAAAGCCGAATTCTGAAAATCCCTTGAAGTCGGTTATGAGCAGCGAATAGAAAGCGACGGCGGTCGTGATAGCCGTTGTCGTCAGAGCGCTGCCGGTATACACAACGGTCTCAGATAGCGCTTGCTCGACGTCGGTTCCGCGACGTCGAGCTTCGCGATAGCGCGCAAAAATATGGATGCCGAAATCGATGCCGAGGCCGAACAGAATGGCAAAAAGCCCGACGGTGATCATGTTGAGGCTGCCAATAAACAGGTAGGTCACGCCGAAGGTCCAAGCCAGACTCATCAAGAGTGGCAAGGCAATGATGAGCGAAGCGAGGACTTGGCGAAAATAGAGGGAGATGAGCAGGAGCACGCCAATGATGCTATAGGCCGCGGTCGACTTGAGATCCTCCATGATGATCTTAATTTGGCTGGCGCTGTTTTTAAAGCTGCCCTTATAGGCGTATTCTATGCTCGGATGGAAGCGCTTGGGGTTGATCGAGACGATGGTGCGATCAAGGGATTCGAGCAGGGCCTGAGAAAACTCTACGTCGGTAATGACGCCAGCCGGATAGAGGCGTAGAATTACGCCGTTTTCCTCTTCGGTGAGGATGTATGAGTCGTAACGAGCCGATAACTCGGATTTGGCGCGGATTCTGTTTTTGTATTTGGCTTCGATGTCGGTAAAGTCCAACTCGGCTTCATCCTCGTCATCGAGGGCGAAGTAGAGAGGAGATTGCTTGAGTTTTTCCAGTTCGATATGGTCGTCGAGGCGCAGGTATATCTCCTGTATATCGTCCAATTCCATATACAGCAGGCGGTTTTTGCGCAGGAGTTCTTTTTGGCTGTTGCGCGCGCTAAGTGAACTGATCAACGGACTGTCGGAAAGCGAGTCGGCCAGCACATCCATAAACTCAATGGCTTTGTCTAGATCATCGCTGGTGATCACCACCATGAGGGGGCCGATGCCGCCTACGCGTGCTTTAATGCGGTTGAGTTCGTGTACGCTGACGTAGTCGTCTGGCAGCAAATCAGCAAAGTCCGTCTTTATGTTCTTGGCCAGTTTAGCTGCAAAAAAGCCAGCAAATATGGACAGGAAGAGGGCCACTAGAATGATGCCGATGTGGTGGTGGTATATGTAGTGGACTAGCCGTTGATAGTTGATGCGCATGGCGTAGGTTATTTTCCGCTCTCCAGCAGGCGAACCAGCTGTTTATCGAGTTGTTGAATGAGCTGTGCGTACGATTTCTTTTGCAGGTAGCGATCGTAGCGTCGACGATTGCCCTCGGCCGTACTCGCGTCATCAATGCTGAGGTCAAAGATGCGCCATTGGCCCTGCTTTTTATGCAAACTGTAGGCGATATTTACCGTTTCCCGCTTGAGGGGCACTTCGGCCGTTACAACCGCGCTATCACCTTCGATCTCTTCGCCGACGTAGCGCATATTGCCCTCGCGGTAATAGCGCAGAAAGCTGTCGAAGTTTTGCTCGCGGATTATGCCGCTAAAGGTCTCGACGAAGTGCGCCTGTTCCTCGGAACTGCGATCCGCCCAGTGGGTGCCCAGAGCGAGCTTGCTTAACTCGACGAAATCAAACGTCGCGTTAATGCGTTGCTTGAGCGTATCTCTCAAAGCGGGAGACAGCGAGTCGTTCGGGGTTCCGGCGAGTAGTGCCTTTACCTGTTCGTCGTGTTCCCGTAGAAAAACCAAGGGCGTTTGTCCGGGCTGCGTTGTCTGCTCTGTATATGCACCAATGGCGCAGAGTAAGACGATCAGTAGGCTCGGAATCAGTGTTTTAGTCATAGTGTATTTCCTTGCTGAGCGGATAGTAGCCGCGTTGTGCTGCTCTCAGTAACCATGGGATGAGGACGAGCGCAGCGTTGCACAGTGGTCCACTATCTGACGCCGCTCTAGTGCTTCGCGTTTCCACACGCGCAAATCAGCATAGTCGGCCTCGGCGTAGGAATGGGTTGAATTGGCGTCGGTAAGCAGTCCCAAACCAATGGTCCGCTCTGCGGGAACGCCGCCGAGTTTATGCCTGTGATCGCGCACGAGATCCACCATCTCAAAGGTCCACTTCCCCCTGTTTTCTTCGCCGCTCTCTAACACGAAAAACCACGGTCGAAAGAGCTTGTCGCGTCGTCCGATCGTACCCTCGGGGAGGGTCGAACTCCACACGTATTTGAGCTGTTTTGGAACGTGAAGCCAGTTTTGAGAAAAAATCACGTAGATACCTGCTGCGCTGTCGTTGGCGTGGTTGAGAAACTCATTGCCGCCCGGTGGGAGGACGTTGGCGCGCCAGCACCAAGTCATTATGGGATATTCGCGAGGATTCCAGTGCACGAACTTACCAAGAATAACCGAATAGCCGGAGTCTTGGGCTGCCATATAGGTGTGTTCGCCGGATGTTTGCACCCGATAGAGCAGCGGTTTTCCGCGGTCTTTGTCACGCCAAGAGCCCCAATCGGCCGGCGTCTGGCCAATGGGCGTGCTTGAAAAATCGTCGAGAACGACATAGGGGACCTCTCCGAGCCGGCTAATGACTACGGGGAGGGAATAGCGCTGGGTGATGAGATCGCTGCACAGAGAATGGTAGTATTGCCCTAAGTCGATCTTATCTAAGGCGATGCGCACGATGCGCCAATCGCCTGCGCGGGCAATGAGCTCTAATTCGACGGTGCGCTCGCCGCCGTGCTCAATAAGTGCGAGCTGGGCCGTACCTTCGGGGCCCGACGCTTCGGCGCGGAGGTCACGCAGCTCAACGCCATATAGGGAAGGGCGGTTGAGGTGATAGCTCAGATCGCGCACGAGTCGGTCGCGTACGGCGCGCGTCAAGCGCTCTTTCTCGGCTGAGACAAGCTGGGTGAATGCCTCCTCGGAGAGGACCTCTTCGTAGGATGTTAGGCTCTGTTCTACATAGGAGGAAAATGCGTCTTGGGTAAAGCTTGGGATGTCGATCCACTGATCGATCAGTTGAGTCGCTAAGTGGGCCCCCTGGCGGTCGGGCTGTTGTAGCTGCTGATGCAGCTGGCCGATTGCTTCAGTTAGGCGCTGAGGCTGCGCGCTGACGTCGACTGTGATCAACGCGAAGAAAAGGAGGGCCGTTTTGAGCGAATTAATCATCGCGCAGTGCGTCGGGATTCTCTTCGCTGAGCGAGATGCCGCCGCTTGCCTTCTCTAAATCTGCGACTGAGATGTTGAAGTCGTAGATAGACTGAAGATACTGCTGCTCTATATGGGCCCAGCTTTCAAAGGCTGATATGAGCTCCTTGATTTGATCTGGATCGAACTCGTATTCCTCTTTTGCCTCTTTGAGCCACTGACGCGCCAGGCTGCGGCTTTCGCGCGCTGCCTCGAGGTCGTCCTCGGCGCGTCGATACTGGGCAAAGGCGCGCTGCACGTCTAGTTGGGCGCCCTGACGCGCTCGCTTTTCCATGGACGCTAGTTGACGATACTCGGCGTCAGCCTTAGCCACGTCGGCAGCCATGAGGTGAAACTCCAGCGACTGGCGGATACCGAGAAATACGGCACCGTTAAACAGGTTGAACTCGTCCTTTACGAATGGGTTGTGCTGATCTGTGCGACCGGGAGCAATGGCAAAGCGCACGCCACCGCCCAAGTATACCTGGGGTTTATAGGCCCCCTTAGCTGCATCGCGCAGGGCTCTTTTGGCGGCTATGCCCGCCTGTAGCTTGCGTCCATCGGGACGCTCCATAAAGGCCTTTTCTCGCAATTGATCCAGATCAAATCCACGTACTGTAACGGGTGCAAGCCAGCGCGCGCGAACTTGCAGTGGCGTTGTTTCGTCAAATCCGGCTTGCCAGGCCAGTGCGCGGCGCGCCAAATCGAGTTGGGCTCGTGCTTCGCGCTCCTGTTTGGCTAAGTCTATTAGGGCGAGTTCGAATTTGTATCGGTTCGACATGGGCAACGCGGTCGATTCTTCGAGCTCCTGCCGTTGCTCTTCTAGGTCGTTCTGAAGTCGCTGGACTAGGTCGAGTAGCTCTTGAGCGAGCAGCTGGCCGTGGTAGAGCTTCTTAATTTCGTAGGCCGACTGCACGCGCGCATCAAGTAGGTCTGCTGCGTCCACGCTAACGCCGTTTTCGGCCGCTGATTTGAGCTGTCTACCCCGACTTATCGGATAGATGGGCTGTATGAATTCAAGTTCAGATCGACTGAAGGGACCGAGCGGGCGCAAACCTGAGGTGTCGGCTGGGGGATTGAATATATCGCCCTTTGCCTCGGGAACCAGGCCGCTCTCTATGTCTAAGCGCAGGCGGGGCAGAAAGCGCGCCGACTCGGCCTTGCGCAGCTGTGCGGCTGAGGCGGCCATTTTCCAGCGGGCTGCGGCCACGTCCATATTGTGTTCGTTGCCGTGCTGTAGCAGGTCGTTCAGCGTCACGGGCTGAAGCTGTTCTTGAGCGAGAAGTGGCGTACAAAAGAGAGCGAGTGCTAAGAGAAGTTTCAATTGTAGTGCAACTCCTCGCGGCTGATGGTAGCAGCGGAAGGGGAAGAGGATGCTTCCCTCGGCGTGAGGCTTGGTCCGCCGTCCAGCGCTTGGCGGCTGAGACGCGTCAAAAATAGCCAGCCGATGGAAATCCAAAATACTTTGCGCATGCGCTTGGCCAAGCCTAACGAGAGACCGACGGCTGGGTTGAGACCAAGTGTGGTGAGTAAAAATACTTGCCCACCTTCTAGTACGCCGATGTTGGATGGCATGAAGAAGAACAAACTGTTGATGATTACCGTCAGCGATGTAATGAGGAACGCGATGGGAAAGCTGATACTTGATTCCAGCGAGCGGAGTATGACAAAGGTCTCGCAGGCTCCGAGCAGCCATCCCGCGCTGTGGAAGAGCAGGACGAGAAAAAAACGCGTTTTGTGCGCGCGATAAAAATGGCTGATGCTGGCATCTATGCGGGCCGCTTTGGCCATGCGCCCCTCAACCCCTTCTGTGTGCATGCCTAGTTTCTTCAGCACTCGCACGATGGAAGAGAAGAGGCGCTGGTGTCTTTTCCACAGGAGAATCACCAGTAGCACGGCCATCGCCATCAGTGCAGCTAACCCGAGTTTAATGGCCAGTGGGATCTGCACCGGCAGGTCCCAATAAAAGAACACCAGGCTCAGGCCGATCATTGTGAAGCCAATGCCGGTCAGCGTCTGTGCGGTCTTGTTAATAACGACGGCGCTCAGGTTGCTCCAGGCCGGCGTTTCGCTGCGCAGCAAATAGGCTTTCAGCGGCTCGCCGCCCAGGTTGGCCAAAGGGGTGAGCTGGCTTACGGCTTCTCCGGCGAGTTTGGCCATAAAGAGCGAGCGTAGTTTGGGCCGTCCTCCTTCGGGTGAAAATGCGAAGCTCCAAGCAATGGAGTTGGTGATATGCCACGTGCAGGCCAGCGTTAGCGCTAGCGGAAAGGACCACTTGAGTATGGCTAGATGGCGCCCTATTTCTCCCGGACCCATCGCGCCGATCAAATAGCCCAAAAAAAGGAGCCCGATGCCGGGTAAGGCGATTTTTAAAAACTTTATCATTCGCCCTCTGTGCCTTCGCGCTGTTGCAGTCTGCTATGGCTGCGCATCATCTTGCGCTGCGAGAGCAGGACGGCGGCTGCGGCCAAATGCAACACAGTGACCAAAAACCAGTACACCAAGGCCAGTTGGTTCGCTGCACAGGCCAGAAAGACGTAGAAAGAGAAAAAGTCACGTTTGGCGACAAAGCCATAGCGTTCCATCAGCTTCTGCACCCAACTCTTTTCCTCTTCGTGGACCTCCTGACTGAGGGCGCGCAGGTAGTGCTGTAGACTGCCGCTGCCCGTTTTGCGCGCGTAGTTGTACATGACGAAGAGCGTCATGAACATAGCGGCGATCGAGGAGGCGCCGACGTAGGCATAGAGAGGATCGCCGTCGTGCAGGCGATTCATTCCGACTAGCGTGCCTATATATCCGCACAGGTAGGCGATATTGTCGGTAACGGTGTCGAACCAAGCGCCAAATTTTGACTCGCAGAGCTTCACGCGGGCAACCTCGCCGTCGCAGCGGTCAAATACGGCGGCCAACTGCCACAGGATACCGCCTATGAGCAACGTGCTGTACTGCTGTGCCATACTGACCAGATAGGCGCTGTACAGACCCGTCGTCAGCACGAGCAGCACGGTAATCGCGTGAGGGCTTAGGCCTGTTTCGACTAGGAGTTTGCTGGTGGGAATAGAAAGGCGCGCGTTAATATGGCGCGAGACAAAGCCACTCGTCGTCTTGGTCACTTGACTGAAGAGCATGTTCTTGGCCGCGCGCGGACCGCCGGACAGATCGACGCGGGCCCAGAGAGCGTGTGCGCTTTCGTCGAAACGTAGTGCCTCGCTTTCGATCTGCGCTAGCAGAGACCACGGATCTTCGGCCGCGCTAAAGCTGGCCGGCGCTAGGTGATCGGGCTGGCAGTAAAACGCTCCGCTCGAGACGGTTGTTTGCGGCGCTTCGATCAAACCGGGAAGCGCCGCGCGCTGAGGTCCCTTCTGGCGAGGGGGAGAGGTCGCGTGCGCCACGAGGATCGCGTCGCTTTTAACGCGTGCAATCCATTCGGATAGCGATGTGTGATGATGTGCGTACTCGGCCATGAGCAGGAGGTAGGGCGACTGGGGTTCGGGCAGCGTTGGCGCCGCTCCGTGCGATACAAACTCCAGTTGAACGGGCAACTTCTGCGTGAGTTCTGTTAGCTTGGGATGTGCCTCTGCGGGTAGGACAACGCTGATATGATCTATTCCGGCCCGGGCGAGTGTTCGCACCTGGCGGTCGAGTAGTTGGAGTCCGGCAACGCGCCGGTTGACTAGGTCGGCGCCGCGTGCACCTGTTGGAAAGAGTAGCAGGGCTTGGCGCATCAGATGCGCCCTCCAGCGCGTGTGGCTTCCAGCATCGGAGCGGTATAGCGGTGGAACGAAGAGCGCACGCGCTCGAGATCGGCCGGTGTATCCACGTCGGAGCAGGGAAACTCTTCGGCAAAGCACGCGCTCAGCAGTAAGCCCCTATCGAGCATATGCTGTACAACTGCGGGAAAGTGGCTGTCCATCGCGCTATCGCTGAGGACAATTTCCTCTAAGGCGGCGCGCAGGCGGGTTACGCCGTCGCCGCGAAACAGCAGCATGCCCAGCGATTCGGCATCGGCCCTGTCGCAGGGCAACGCCTTGCCAATATCCTGCACGCGATCTCCATCGATGCGCAGTTTCATATCGTCCGGTGCGTACTGGGCTTTGCGACTGGCCAACAGGGCACAGGGTGAACGCTGTGCGAGTAGGGACTGCACGCAGCCGGGATGAAAGATGTTATCGCCGTTGACGAGTAGGAAATCCGCGTCCATTTCGATGCGGGCGACCCACAGCGAAATCAGGTTGTCCGAAACGGAGTAGAATGGATTGTAGATTAGTTTGGTCCGCCCGATTTGGGTCGACTGCACAACGGCACGCACCTTCTCGATGCCGAATCCACAGACGACGACGGCTTGGTCTACGCCGGCCGCGTTTAGGTGGTAGAGCTGGCGTTCTAACAGCGTCATACCTCCGACTTCCAAGAGGCACTTGGGATGTTCGGCGGTAAAGGGCCATAGTCTGCGACCGCGGCCAGCTGCGAGAATGAGCGCTTTCATAGTACGAGGTGATGGGCGTTGAGCCGGTTGTTCACACGCGCTTGGCACACCGGTTATGCTCGGGAGAGGGCAAAAACCACAGGGCGGCTCAGAAGCAGGTACATATTGTTAGAAAAATGGCCTAGGGACGCCATTGCAAAGGACGTAACTGTGTGTAAGAATGTAGAGATAAAGCCATTTTTCGTCAACGATCCTACCCCCTAAAAATGCCGGCTACAGGGCGTGGAAAAAGCGACTATTTTCCCCTTGGGTTGGGTTCGGTCACGCGTATTTGGCACGTTGGTATTACTTTGGTAAGATGACTGCCTGGCTCCAAGCTCTCTCTAACGAAGTATGAACAATGGAAAAATATCCTGCACAGCCGTCCACATTGGCCGATTCAAACGATGGACAGCGGGCTGAAGAGCGCCGAGATGTAAAGGACATGGCACGCGGTGGGCTGATCACTTTTATAGGCAAGCTTGGGCGCGCCTCGCGCGGCGCATTCCTCTGGGTTATAACTCTGCTGATGGGGCTGGACGTGCAGGGGTATTATTCACTGTCCTGGGGGATTGTCTCCACCCTCAACAAAGTGGCCCGCTTTGGCATGCTGCGCGGCGTAGTTCGCTTTGTCGTAGCCGAACGAGCGCGCGGTGATGGGCAGGGAGAGCAGGCGGTTGTAACGGCGCTGCGCATCGTGCTGATCGGGTCGCTCGTCGTCAGTGGCGGCATTTATTTTAGCGCAGAACCGATCGCCGCTTTCTACGATAAACCCATCGCCTCCGCGCTGCGTATCATGGCGTTTTCTGCCCCTTTTATGGCCGTTTGTTGGGTGCTGATTTCGGCTATTCGCGCGCTGCGCATTGTGCTATACGACGTCTACGTTATGTCGGTCGCCGGACCGCTCATTCTCTTTATCGGTGGACTGTTGGTTGGTTTTGGCGGTGGTAGCTTAGAAGGCGTCGCCTGGGTCCAACTCGGTATGGCCGTCGGCATATGCCTGCTGGGGGGATACTATTTTCAGCGTTTCTTTTCGCTGCGCAGGGCGCTGCAAAAGGTGCGCGAGCCGTCGCCGTGGCGAGAGATGGTCCACTTCTCCTTCCCCGTTATGGTGACGGATCTGCTCTATGCCGTACTGACACAGCTCGACGTGCTGATGCTGGGCTTTTTCGTATCGGCCGAAATGGTCGGGGTGTACGCCCTCGCTCGACGCATTGCCAGCGCCATGTTAAAGGCACCACAGGCGTTTGATCCGATCTTTAGTTCCATCGTTAGCGAACTGGCCGTTGAACAGCGCTTCAGCGAATTGAGCAATCGCTTTCGCGTGCTGTTCCGCTGGATACTGACTATAAATTTGCCAATTTTTGCCTCTCTGCTCATCGTCGGCGATTTGCTGCTAGCTATGATTGGAGGCGATAAAATGCAGGCACTGCCAGAAGTCGAAGTTACGGCCGGTCTGAAGGTTCTCTTCGTCCTCAGTATCAGCATGATGCTCCAGGGATCGTTTGCCCTGGCTGAGCCGCTTTTAGCTATGGCTGGGCGTCCCTATTTGAATTTTCTCAACAACGGCACCTGGCTGGGTGCTAACTTTGTGCTAAATATTGTTTTCATCCATTTTTATCAGATGGGCATTGAGGGAGCGGCGCTGGGTGCGCTGCTGTCGACGTTGTGGGTTAACGGGCTGCGTCTGACACAGCTGTATCGCCAATATGCGATTTGGCCTTTTGATATTAGCCAGATCAAGCCGGTGGCCGCTGCGCTGATTGCTGCTCTGGCCGGAGTGCTGCTGCGCGATGCGCTGGCTGACCCGACGGCCGCTGCGCTGGCGGCTCTCGGAGCGTTTGCCGGAGTATACGCTCTCTGTTTATGGGCTATGGGCGTCGAAGAAGAAGATCGCAAGCTAGCTGGTAAAGCCCTGCGCTGGATGGGCAAACGACTGCGAGGCAACGCGTAAAAGCGGTGCGCGCGGGAAAAATAGGAAAGAGGTTTTAATGCGTGCAATTATACTGGCGGCCGGAGCTGGGACCCGTTTGCAACCCCTTACGGACGATCGTCCAAAGTGCCTGGTTTCCATCGCTGGCAAGGCGCTGCTCGACTACCAGATGGATGCGCTGCGTGCGGTGGGCGTAGACGATATTGTCCTGGTCGTAGGCTGTAAGTCCGAGCAGGTCCGCGCGCACTGTGGTGCGGCGGTTCGCTATATAGAGAACGCCGACTATCTGACGACTAACAGCATTTTCTCGCTCTACCTGGCAGCTGCTGAACTCGACTGCAATACCTTTTTGTTTAACTGCGACATCCTCTTTCATCCGCAGATTCTTCAGGACATGATGGCGTCCCCTCATGCCAATGTCGTCGCTGCCGACAGGCGGGTTGAGCGAATTGAAAACGAGATGAATATCTGCTGCGATAGTGCTGGTTGCGTAACGGCTATTAGCAAATCGCTCGACCCGCAGCGCGCTCAAGCACAGAGCGTTCAGTTGGTTAAATTTGATGCGGCCGGTGCCCGATCTGTGCGCGGCGAGGTTGTTCGCTTGGTCGAAGAGGATCATAAGGATGCATATCCGACCTCTTCCTACGGACCGCTCATTGCCGAAAGGTCTCTCTTTGCCGTGGATGTGAGTGGCCACGCCTGGGGAGAAATCGACTCCCTCGAAGACTATCAGAACGCGCAAGAGCGCGTCGTGCCTAGGCTGGTATAATGTCGCCTCCGGTGTGGATCGACGCGACGGCGCCTCAGTCCGGACTCCACCTATGGGGAATGAACCTGGTCGAGCGCCAGGTGCGCGAAATGGCGCTACGGCACTGCCAGCGCTTCCGCCTCTTTGTTACGAGGACCACGCGCGCCGCTGTCGAAGCGATGCGGGGCGACCTGCACCGACTCTACCAAGTAGATATTGATGTCGTAGAGCTGTCTGAGGACGAAGAATTCTTTGACCGTTTAGGCGAGACGGACGAGGAGACGATCCTACTAGCGGGGGATGCCGTATACGACGATCGCGTGCTGAGCTACCTGCTTGATGAGGGCAGTGGGCATGCCGTCGTCGAAGGCGAACGCGGAGCCTTGTTTCTCTCCCCTCCGCAGGCAAAAGATCTCGCAGCTTGCGCCGAGGAATGGTCGCAGGCTTTGCAATGGGCACACCAGCAGCTGTCGATGCGATTGGCCTCGGATCTTGAGGTCTACGTCGCCTCGCTGCGCCTGCGCATGCCCGCCTTTATTTTTCAACTGCGGTCCGAAGCAGATGTGCGCCCGCTGGATCACTTGATGTATAAGCGCACCTTCAAAGGGGCCATCGACGGCGTGGCGCGCTATGGTTACTACCATCTCGTGCGCTGGATCACCCGACAGCTAGCTCGGGGGCAGACGTCGCCAAACCTGTATACCGTGTTGTCTGTCCTCTGCGTTTGGATTGCGAGTCCGCTGATTGCTTGGGGGTATGTAGGCGCCGGTCTGGCCACGGCATGGTGCGGAGTTATTCTCGACTCGGTCGACGGCAAGCTTGCGCGTTTGCGCCTGCATTTAAGCGATGCGATGGGCGCTTTTGAACACGTGGCCGCCATGCCCGGTCTGGGGCTGTGGTTCCTCGCTACGGGCTGGTTCCTCAGCGGGGGGCAACTAGTCTCATTAGAGCCGGTTGCCATGGCTACCTGGGTGCTACTGATCCTGTTTTTATTGGACAAAATCTGCAGCGGTTTATTCAAGAAGTGGGTGGGCCGAGAGCTGTTTGATTATCGTCCGGTTGACGCGTTTTTTCACCTGATCGCCGCGCGGCGTAATGTAGCCCTGCTGCTATTGAGTGTGGGGGCCTTAAGCGGTGCGTTAGAGAGCAGTTTTTACGCGCTGGTGGGCTGGATGGCGGTGACGCTCGGCTTTCATCTGACGCGTTCTTTTTGGGTGATGTTCAGTTTGCGCGTTTGAGTGGGGGCAGGCTCTGTATATAGGCTATGATGTCGCGAATTTGCGCATCGGTAAGGCGGTCTGCACCGAAGAACGGTCCAAAGCGGCCGTCTTTAAAGCGGTATGCATTGGGATCTATACCTGACAGCACGGAGCCCAATCCATCTCCTTCGCGGATCACGCGCGCGTAGTAGGCCGGCTCCCGGTCTCGGGCCAGTGGCTGGGGGGCAATGCCGGCATTGCCGTTGGGATGACAGCTGTGGCAGGCTGCGTAGAATAGCTCTTTGCCGCTGATGCGGTTGCCCCCTTCAAATCCCTTGTATTCACCCGTCTGGTCGGCGGCTGCGGCAAGCGCCAAGGGCGTGCGCATGACGCGATTTGAAATGGCTTTTAGATAGGCGCGCAGATCTAGTTGCTGCTGGGCCGTCAACTTGTCTTTGTTGCGCATGTAGTGGAGCACGCAGACGACGGCGGCTTCGTCTATAGTTGCGTAGGCGTCGGGTGCTTCAGGATCCTTGCCCCACCAGGTGGTGCGGTAGTAGGCGTTAAACAGGCTGTGGCCAGCGCGTATTTGGCCGTCGTCGTGCGTTGCCTCGTCGAAGTCGGCGTGGCAGTGGGCGCAAGACAGGCCATTTGTGCTGAGGGTGGGCGAGTAAAACAGGCGCCTACCGGCCTCAGATGTGCCCCGCATAGTCATCTGCGCCAAGGACGGTACGGCTAGCAAAATGGCGGCACATGCAAACGCCGTGCGCGCCCGAGCGGCAAAAAGGCACAATCTTCTGGACAATGGTCAATGAACCTCCGAAAGAGATACTCTTTTTTTAGTAAAGACGATCTCAACATCCTGTCAAGCGGAAAAGTGAGCGACGCATCGTGAAGGGGCATTTGCGCATACGCGAGGCGGAAGAAAACAATCTGCGTGCGGTCGATCTAGATCTGCCACACGGACAGTGGATTGCCGTCTGTGGGGTCTCGGGTTCGGGCAAGTCTTCGCTTGTCTACGACGTGATCTATGCGGAAGCGCGCCGGCGCTTTATGGCGGCGCTAGAGGGCGAGCGCGGCGATGTCTGGCGTCGGGGGCGCCCGCCACGCGTTGGACGCATTGAAGGCTTGGCGCCGGCGCTTGCGCTCGAACAAGGCGGCCGGCGGGCGAATCCGCGCTCTACGGTAGCGAGTCTGTCCGGCGTGCACGACTACGTGCGGCTGCTCTTTGCCCGCCTCGGCCAGCCGCACTGTTTAAACTGTGGGGCGGCCGTCCAATCGCATCGCTTTGAAGAAGTCTACGAAACAGCGCTGGGTTTTGCCGAGGGCACGCGTCTGCTGGTATTGGCGCCGCGCCGCATCGACGTCGGCTTTGCTGGCAGCGATCTGATCGAATGGATTGACCGGTCGGGCTATCGCCGACTGAGAATAGAGGGGCAGGAACTGCTGTTGGAAGAGATCGACAGCGGTGCACTGGTGCCGGGTCAGCGTATAGAAATTGTCGTTGATCGGCTCGTTGTGAAACCCGATGCGTCGCGGCGGTTGCGCGGTTCGCTACAGGCGGCTCTGGATATGGCCGGGGGGCAGGTCGCCCTCGCTCGGGTAGGGCATGCAGACGATCTGCACTTTGCCGTTGAGCCTGCCTGCCTAGTCTGCTCGACGCCCTTTGCCACCATTGATGTGGGGCTCTTTTCGCACAATAGCGCGCAGGGAGCCTGTCCAACGTGTCGCGGTTTGGGCACGCAGATGGGGTTGGATATGGAGCGCTTCTTTGGCGCCTGGGCCCTGAGCGTTGAAGAGGCTGTTGGGCCTCTATGGACGCAGTTTGGCCATCGAAAAATCCGCGACAAGACCGAGGCCTTTTGCGGCAAGAACGGGGTTGAAATGGACGATCCCCTTGCGCAGTGGCCCGACGATGTGCGCCAGCGGCTATGGGCGGGAGGGCGCGGGCAGACACAGGGATTGCGCCGAAGTTTGGAGCAGATTGCCGCCCAGGCCACAGGTGACGAGATGGCTTGGTTAGAAGAGCGCATGGATGACGCGCAATGTTCGGCCTGCGAAGGACGGCGTCTACGTCCTGAAGCGCTCGCCGTGCAGGTTGATGGATTACACGTCGGACAGTTCAACGGTCTGACGATCCGCGCTGCCCTGAGCTTTGTCGAAACGCTGCAATTTACGGGTGTGCGCGCCATGATGGCGGATGAAATATGCGGCTATCTGTGCGCGCGTTTGCGCACGCTCGATGCGCTGGGAGTAGGCTATCTGACGTTGGGCCGCCGTGCCGATTCGCTGTCCAGCGGCGAGTATCAGCGGCTGCGCCTTGGCGCCGCACTCGAATCTGGGATGACGCAGATGCTGTATGTCCTTGATGAACCGAGCGCCGGTTTGCACGCACGCGATGCTGAACTGCTGGCTTCGGCGCTGTCTCAGCTGCGCGACGAAGGCAATACCGTGCTCGTGGTCGAACACGATCGATCCTTGGTCGCGCAGGCTGATTGGTTGGTCGACATGGGGCCCGGCGCCGGTGAACGCGGTGGACATATCGTGGCAAGCGGTCCGCCGAATGAGGTCTTGGAAGGCGATTCGCTTACGGGACGCTATGTGCGCGGCGATCTGGTGCTTGAGGAGGGGAGAGGACGATCCGTTGGCGGGCGAGGCTGGCTGCGGCTATATGGCGTGCGCGGACATAATTTGTCCATTGAGCAGGTGGACTTTCCGCTGGGGAATCTGGTTGGTATAAGCGGCGTGTCTGGATCGGGTAAGAGCTCGCTCGTGCACGAGACCCTCTATCCGCTGCTGGCCGGGCGTCTGCAGGCAAGTGAGCGCAGGCCGCTTCCCTGCGCAGCGATTGAAGGCACCGAGGGGGTCGCGCGCGTCGTTGCCGTCGATCAGCGTCCGATCGGCCGCAGTCGCCGTTCGAATGCGGCGACCTATACCGGGCTGCTCGCGCCCATTCGCCGCCTGTTTGCCGAATTGCCCGTCGCTCGCATGCGTGCTTATGGGCCATCGCACTTCAGTTTTAACGCACCGCAGGGAGCCTGCCAAGCATGCGGCGGAAGCGGAATTTCGGTGCTGGATGAACGGGTCGGCAGAGCGGGCGAAATACCGTGTAGCAGCTGCAGCGGTCTGCGCTATCGCAGCGAGGTGTTAGACGTGCACTTTCGCCAGCGCCACATGGCTGAGGTGTTGGACATGAGCGTCGATGAGGCACTCGCGTTCTTTGAGGTGGTGCCCGAGGTTGCTCGTCGTTTGCGCATGCTTAGCGACGTGGGGCTGGGCTATCTTCGCTTAGGCCAAGACGCGACGAGCTTTTCCGGCGGTGAGGCTCAGCGCATCAAGCTGGCCGCCGAGCTAGGGCGTGTGCGGCAGGGAGATACGCTGTATATACTCGACGAGCCGACTACCGGCCTGCACATGGAAGATGTGCGCCTGCTGCTGCTGCTGTTACAACGTCTGGTAGACGAGGGCAATACGGTCGTCGTTATCGAGCACCACATAGAGCTGCTGGCTGCAGTCGACTGGTTGATCGAATTGGGACCCGAAGCGGGCGAAGCGGGAGGGCGCATCGTGACGACGGGGTGCCCCCGAGATGTTGCGCTCGTAGAGGAAGCGCACACGGGGCGCTACTTGCGCGCGCACTTCGCTCAGCGCGATGCGCGGGGTTGTGCTGAATAGGGGAAACATTATCGGCGCGTAGTCGCCAATGATAGGGGAAAGAAACATGGATCTGCACGCCGTACAAGAAGCGATGCAAAAACGGGCTATTGATGCCTGGTTGCTATATGATTTTCGCGGTTCAAATCCAGTATTCTGGGAGCTAGTTGGATCGGCAGTGCAAACCACGCGACGCCTAGTTTTGTCGATTCCGAGCGAGGGCGAGCCAGTGGCGTTGGGCTCCAGCGTTGAACCGGCGGTTCTCGCTGATCGCGGGTTCGAGGTCACTTACTATACGAGTCGCCAGCAGCTAACCGAGCAGCTAGCGGCGCTATTAGAGGGCAAGCGGCGCGTGGCGATGGAATACTATCCTGGCGGCGAATTGCCCGGGCTTTCTTGGGTCGACGGTGGGACTCTCGATTTAGTGCGCTCTCTGGGGGTTGAGGTCGTGACCTCGGCGGATTTGTGCCAGGTGGCCTTGGCTACGTGGAGCGAAGATGCGCTGAGGGCGCACGAGGACGCCTGCAGGCAAGTGGCCACGGTCAAGGATGAGGCATTTGAATTTATCCGCTATAGCTTGGAGAATCACACGGCCGTCACGGAACATCAGGTGCAGGCGTTTATCACCTCGGCGCTGGTCGAACGCGGTTTGGATATAGACCACCCGGCTATCGTCGCCGTTAACGAGCACAGCGGCGATCCCCACCACGCGCCCAAAGAGGACGATTTCACTCCCATCAAGCACGGAGACTGGATATTGATCGACCTGTGGGCACGCCATCCCGGTTTGGCCAATCCCTTTGCCGATATGACGTGGGTTGCCTATGCTGGTGCGCGCGTGCCCGAACTGCCGGCGCGCGTGTTCGACATTGTGCGCGGTGCCCGAGATCGCGTGGTCGAGCGCGTGCAGGCGGCGTGGGATCAGGGCACTCCCGTGCGAGGATGGGAATTGGACCGCGTCGCGCGCGACCATATAACTGAAGCTGGATACGGAGCGCACTTTGTGCATCGAACCGGACACAGTCTAGGCCCCGGCCCGACGATTCACGCGCTCGGCGCGAATTTAGACGACTTAGAAACCCGCGATGCGCGTGAGATTCTGCCGGGAACGGGTTTTTCGGTGGAGCCGGGCATTTATCTGCCCGAACTCGGCGTGCGATTAGAGATCGACGTCTACGTGGATCCCGTCCGCGGTCCACGCGTGACTACGCCGGTCCAAGACGCGCCGGTGTTGTTGGTCTGACAACGTTGCCCAGCAGCGCGTTAGCCTTTATCATCTAATGCATTTACACGCCACTCCGGAGATCCTATGAGCCGCGCGTTTTACGTTTCTACGCCCATTTACTACGTCAATGCCGAGCCGCATATCGGCCACGCCTACACCACGGTGGTCGGCGACTTTCTCAAGCGCTTTCACCAGCTCGATGGGGTGGATGCCTACTACCTGACCGGCACCGATGAGCACGGTGAGAAAATCTTTCAGGCTGCCCGTGCCGCCGGCGTCGACTCGCAGCGCTTTTGCGATCGGATTAGCCAGCGATTTCGCGAAGCTTGGGCGGCGCTGGACGTGGCTAACGACGACTTTATCCGCACCACCGAAGAGCGCCATAAAACCGTAGTGCGCGCCGTGCTGCAAACGGTCTACGACAAGGGCGACATCTATTACGATGAGTACGAGGGGCTCTACTGCGTTGGCTGCGAGCGCTTCATGACGGACAAAGAACTGGTCGATGGCCTGTGCTCTGATCACCGTAGAGCCCCGGAAAAGCGGCGCGAGGGAAACTACTTTTTCCGCATGGAAAACTATCGCCCATGGCTGCGCGAACACATCGAAAGTCATCCCGGCTTTATTCGGCCTGAAGGCTATCGCAACGAAGTACTGAGTATGCTGTCCGAGTCGATCGGCGATCTGTCCATTTCGCGTCCTAAAGACCGCGTGCCGTGGGGGATTGAGCTACCCTGGGATACAGACCATGTGACCTACGTGTGGTTTGATGCGCTCATCAACTACATCTCGGCAATCGGCGTGCCGGACGACGAAAAATTCAAGCGCTACTGGCCCGTAGCCGAGCATCTCATCGGCAAGGATATCCTCAAGGCCCACGCCGTGTTTTGGCCGACGATGCTGCGCGCGGCTGGCATCCCCGTCTATCAGCATCTCAACGTCGGCGGTTTTTTGATGGGGCCTGACGGTCAGAAGATGAGCAAGAGTCTGGGCAACGTAGTCGATCCGTTTGAACTGGCCGAGCGCTACGGGGCGGATGCACTGCGCTACTACTTGCTAAAAGATACGGTCTACGGGCAGGATAGCGCGGTCGGCGAGGCGATGCTCGTCGAGCGCTACAACGCCGATTTGGCCAATGACTTGGGCAATTTATTGTCGCGTGTTCGCGCGCTGCTCGGCCGCCATTTAGATGGCGTGTTGCCCGCACCGGAGAAAAGTGATCGCGATAGCGAAGTCATCGCAGAAGGCGAAGCACTGCTAGATCGAGTGCGTCCGCTCGTTGGCCAACTGCGCTTTTTCGAAGCGCTGGAGCAGGTCATGCGCTACGTGCGCTTACTCAATCGTTACTTTAACGATGAGGCACCGTGGAAGCTGGCCAAGGATCCCGAGCAGAAGGGACGGCTTGGCACGGTGCTGTACAATATCGTAGAGGGGCTGCGCATTGCCTCCATTCTGCTCGAGCCGGCTATGCCGAACAAGGCCAAGCAGGTGCGCGATGATTTGGGTTTGGGCGACTATACCTTTGCCGATTTGGGCACTTGGGGAGTTGCTCAAGCCGGCACGCAGATGCCTGAAAAGGCCGATATACTCTTTCCCAAACAGGATGTGGAGACTATGGCTAAAGAGCCTGAAGCCGCTGCCAAGGCGGGGAAGAGCGAAGCCGCTGCGGCTGAGGCCAAAGAAGAAATTGGCATTGAGGATTTTGCCCGCGTGCAGCTGCGCGTGGCTCGGGTGCTGGCAGCAGAAAAGGTGGAAAAAGCCGATAAACTGCTCAAGCTTCGGCTGGATGTGGGCCGTGAAGAGCGCACCGTCGTCAGCGGCATTGCGCAGTGGTACCAGCCGGCCGATTTGGTCGATCGCCGCGTCGTGCTCGTGGCGAACTTGAAGCCGGCTAAACTGCGCGGGATCGTATCGCAGGGCATGATTTTAGCCGCCGACGACGGCGAGGGGAATCTCGTATTGGTCGAGCCGGGTGGGGATATTGCAGTGGGTGCCGAAGTGCGCTAGGCGTGCGGCTGTTAGGTGCCTTTGCCGCTGGGTGATATGCGTGCTATCTGACGGCGAGTTAGTTCGTAGAGGGCGTCTATTTCTCGTCGACTCTGCTCGATCTTTTTTCGTTCATCTCTACTAAAAGGAGCGCGGGCTAACAGCGCTGAAAATGCATCAATCAGCGTCGTTATATCTTCGCGCTCTGGGGATGCCGTGTGCGCCATGGCATAGGCGCCAATCAATGCGGCCTCATCGATTGAGGCTGCCTGTGTTGCATGGTCGATTCTAGCCGAGTCACCGAGTTGGTCGAGCAGGCGCTGTCGCCTAGCCTCGGCGGCGCGGCGCGGATCAAAGCGGAGTAACTGCTGCAACTCTTCCCGCACAATCTCCATCTCCCGCCCATCAAACCCTAGTTGACTGGCAAAATAGGTGAGCAGCGCAACCAGTTGCCCCATGTAGGACCACTGATCCTCGAGGCGCTGACGGTAGGCTTTGGAAATGTCTTGGGCGGCCTCTTCGCCCAGATCGAGTCGCAGGCATACCGTGCGAAATCGTCGCCTGTCGGCTGCTCCGATGACGCCGTGAGCTTGGTAGACCAAGGGAAAGATATAGCGAGCGATTTCCCTGCGCACCTCGATCGGTAGATGGCGCGTGGCCAGCGCTTCGGCCTCCTCAGGCGTGGTGGCCAATAGGGGGGCTATTTCGTCTTCGGCAATGTCTTGAGCCTGCAGAAATCGCCGCAGTACCTTTGCGTCGCTCTCTTCCAACGTCGTGCGGCCGGTTAGCATCTTGCTAAAGCCAATTATGGCGCGGAGTCGATATTTTTGCTGGCGACCTTTGTGGAGATGCAACACTCCGTAAATAGCCCCACCGGCTGCTGTGAGTCCAGCTGCGCCCCCGACGAGGGGAATCCACAGTGGCAGCGAGATCCAGCCGATGGCATAGCCTAGGCTGCTCCACAGCCCCAAGGATGAACTCCATACCGATACGGCTGCCCATGCTCCGCCGGCTACGCCGGCGCCTCCGATGAGTCCGCTGAGCAGCGAGGCCTGATTGCGCGCAAAGGCGCCGACGATCTTGTCGAGACGCTGGCCTTTGCTGCGCTCAGAGGTCAGATGTGAGACAAACTGAACGGCGAGCGTCTGCAGCGTGTTCTTATTTTTGTCCGACGGCATTGGCAATGCGGGAGGTTCTCCTATCGGCGGTGGACGAAGCTCAACAGGGGTGCGGCGGGACATAAGATATCGCCGTCGAGAAGGGGGAGCAACCGGCGTCTTGAGGTCGCCATAGCGCGGTATTATTTTGAATATGAGTTGTTTCAACGGCGAACATTATTTTAAAAGTGAGGAAATAGCATGGCTCCTATACGCATGGGATTTATCGGCTGTGGAGGAAATGCGCGCGGACATATAGGGCGCGTTCTGGAAATGAGCGAATGTGAAGTGGTCGCCCTGTGCGACAGCAGTGAGGGCAGTATACAGGCCGCCCGTGAGCGCTATGAAGGAGTAGCCGATCTGCCGTCCTACAGCGACTACCAGAAGATGCTCGACGAAGTGGAAATGGACGCCGTACAAATCTCTACGCCGCATACGCTGCACTTTGAACAGATCATGGCTGCACTCGACGGGGGGCTGCACGTGCTGAGCGAAAAGCCGATGGTGTGCACCGTCGATCACGCGCATCAGGTCATGGCTAAAGCCGAGGAGAGCGGAAAGGTGCTAATGGTTTCTTACCAGCGCCATCTCGGCGCGCAGTATCGCTATGTCCGCAACCAGATTATGGCCGGCGAACTGGGGGAGATCCAATTTGTTTCTGCGCTGCAAGACCAAGCGTGGTATCGCGGCACGATGGGCCTGTGGCGGCAGCAGTTGGCCCTTTCTGGTGGCGGACAGCTCAACGACTCGGGCAGCCACCTGCTCGACATTGTGCTGTGGATGACGGGATTGGAAGTCGAACAGGTGCATGCCTACATGGAAAACTTCGAATCCGAGGTCGACATCAACTCGGCCCTGAGTCTGCGTTTTCGCAACGGCGCGTTGGGCAATGTGTCGGTGGTAGGGAATTCGCCTACGGGGGGTATGTGGGAAGATATCACAATCTGGGGAACAAAGGCTGTCGTCTATATGCGCAAAGGCGAAGTGTTCTACAAGACGCAAAACAGCAATGATGTGTACGAGGTTTCCAATTTGCCGGGCGGCACGACCCCTGATCGCAACTTCGTCGATGCCATTTTGGGACGCGATGTTGTGCAGGTTCCGCCCGAATGTGGACTGCGGGTTATTGAGTTGACTGAGGCTGCGTGGGCTTCGGCCAAAAGTGGGGTGCCGGTTTCGGTCGATATCCGCTAACGCACTTTTTCTAAACAGCCGCGCTGGCCGTCTACGCGCACGAGCGTGCGCGGGCTGATTATTTGGGTGGCCTGGCCCGTGCCCACTACGCAGGGAATTCGGTACTCGCGCGCGAGGATCGCCGCATGACAGAGGCTGCCGCCAATGTCGGTGACGATGCCCGAGATCTTTTCTATCGCGACGATGATTTCGGGGCGCGTCATCCGGGCGATGACGATGCTGCCCGATGGCATGCGGCGAAAGTCGGCCGGTCGCCGCACGTGATACGCCTTGCCCGTTGCGGTGCCGGGCGCTGCACCAATGCCCTGCAGGAGCGCTCCATCTTCCGGGGAAGATATGGGCTCGTCGAGTGCGCTCTGTCGCGCCTGCGCCAGGACGGCGCGTAGCGCTTCACTCTCTCGGTGCATATAGGCACGCGGCATATTGAACTCAATGTGCATGGCTCCCACGGCTGTATCGAGCGCGATAATGCGATCTCTTAGCAGTAGGTCTTCGGCTAAAATCGCATCAAAATAGGGTTGCTTGGGCGCCTGCACATAGGATTTAAAAAAGGCCAGCTGGGTCCCACACTGCTCGAGCTGTGCGGTTAGCGCGGTGGCGTGTTGGCCATCTTCGCGCTGATAGATGCCGATGAGTCGATAGGTCGCATGCAATACGGGCAGGAGTTCGGCGACTTCTCGGGCGAAGAAAGAACGTATTTTATTGGACATAGAGCAAAGATAGGGCCGGATATATTTTTGCGACACATCCCCCCTTATTTTTACATAAGTTATTGTTTTTGAATGGTTTAAAATTTTTCATTTTCTGGTTGACCTGGATGTTTGTTGCTTGTATATTCAGAGCAAGTCGGGTTCGGGGGGTGAAACTTCCGTTACCGCTATGCTGAGGCCCAGGGCCAAGCGAATGGGTCATACCCGGCTTTGTGAATTGGCATAAACGTCACGCAGGGTTGGTGCAAACATGTTGCGTAATGCGTGCAAAAGGAAAGGAGGTGGTCCATTGAGTAGTACAAGTAC
>JAYOKQ010000009.1:0-75602 GCA_038119905.1 Gemmatimonadota bacterium
GAGGGATTAATGAGCTATTCGACCCGCGGTGAGGAATACGTCGTAGACGTACAGCGCTTAATTCGCAGTAATGCGCTCGAACAGTTTGACGCCGAGGTGCCGTGAGGTTCGCCGTCTGCATCCTGTTGCTGTTGTATTGGGTGGAAACCGTTCGCGCCGAACGCCCCGGCTATACGACGGTCCTACTTTACCATCGCTTTGATGAGAGCGCGTATCCCTCGACCAATATTTCCACGGAAATGTTCCGCCAGCAGCTGCAGTATCTGCGCGACAACGACTACCGGGTCCTGACGATGGAGGCTTTTCGTCAGCTGCTGGAAGCGGGTGATCCCTTTCCGGCTAAAACGGTGCTGATCACCATCGACGATGCGTACCGGTCGATTTACGAACGCGCCTTTCCCATTCTAAAAGAATTTGACTATCCCTTTACCATCTTTGCCGACGCTAGTCGACTTTATGCGGATGCGCCGGGAGCGATGAACTGGGCGATGCTGACTGAGATGCGCGACTGGGGGGCCACCGTTGCCAACCACAGCTATTACCACCCGCGCATTGGACGCCCACAGGCCGGACAGACGCGCGAGGAATATGCTGAGTGGGTGCGCGACGACCTGCACAAGGCACAGCGCGCCCTGGCAGATCACGACATGGCTAGCGATGTATTAGCCTATCCCTACGGCGAGTATAACGAACTCGTTGAAAGCGTGGCGCGCGATCTGGGCTTTGCGCTTATGTTTGCCCAAGACGAGGGAGCAGTCGATGAACACACCAATCGCCAGCGCATTCCCCGCGTGGCGATCGTTGGCCAGAATATGACAATGGAGCGCTTTCAGTTTAAGCTGAATTTAGCGCCTCTCCACGTCGATCAGGTGCAGCCAGACGACGTAGAGCTAGCCGAAAATCCACCGGCTGCATTCTCCCTTACGCTGCGCCATCCCGAACGCTACCGTCCTGGAGTTATCAACATGTTCGTTTCGGAGTTCGGACGCGTTGAAGCAACATTTGATCGCACGACGGGGGTATTGACTCACGCCTGCACGACGGCTTTCTCGCGGCCGATGAATCGCCTGATCGTCACGGCGCGCGAACGGGACAGCGGCCATTTCTCGATGTTTTCACGCCTCTATTTCCGCCCCTTTTACGAACTGGGTGGGCAACCCTAAAAAAATAGCTACCTGCGCAGGGAAGCTGTCTCGCGCATATAGCGCTGGGCGTTGCTGCGCCCCGTTGTTGCTCCGGCGCGCGCTATGCGTTCTTCGAGGTCGCGCAGTCGTTCATCGGTTGCTGGATGCGAGGCAAAAAGATGCTCGACCTGGCTGCGCTGACCTCCATCTAAAGCCTTGAGTTTTTCAAAAAAACGCAGCAATCCATTGGCATCGTAGCCGCTGTCTATCACATAGCGCAAGCCGTAGCGATCGGCCTGCCGTTCGTCGTCGCGACTAAAGCGAGCTTGGCCTAGTTGGGTCGCCATTTGCGCGACCTGCAGGGCGTATTCTGAAGCCTGTTCGCCTAGGGCGATGGCGGTAACCAGCTGCAGTCCGAACTGTGCGGCTAGCTGGTTGGCTGAATGCCGTCCCACAATATGGCCAATTTCGTGGGCGAGAACGCCGGCTAGTTCGGCTTCGTCCTCAGCGGCAATGAGCAGACCGGAGTAGACATAGAGAAAGCCGCCGGGGGCGGCAAACGCATTGACCTGATTGGGGTCGTCTAATACGGTAAAGCGGTAGCTTACACCGGGCCGGTCGGACTGGGCGCGCTCGACTAGTGGAGCGGCAATTTCTTCTATATAGCGCTGCAGTTGGACGTCGGAAACTTTGGTCTGAGTTGAATCGATGTGAGCTGCCAGCTGCGCGCCCAGCGCGTATTCCGTCTCGTCGCTGATGAGTACCTGTCCCAGCTGGTAGCGCACGGTTGTGCAGCCCGTCCATCCGACGAGTGCAAACAGGGCGACTAGCGACCATCTTAGAGCGTGCATTAGGGCGTTCCACCTTTCTTGTTGAAGTCGATTACTTTCTTTTGCGGCGATAGGTTGATTTCGTCAATGGTCGTCCCGGCGCGGGTCGTTAAGGAATCGATGATGACAGCGGCGACGTCGTCTGCTTCGATGGCGCAGTTGGCGTCGGGGCCGGGCCGAAAATCGAGCCCGTCGAAAAAGGGCGTGCGCACCATGCCGGGGTTGATCAACGTCACGGAGATACCGTGGCGAGCCGATTCTTCGCGCAGGGCCTGCGCAAAGCCGCGCAGCGCAAATTTAGCCGCGCAGTAAATGCTGCCTTTTTGCGTGCCGCGCAGCGCTGCTTCCGAACCCAACAACACAATGCGTCCACCACCGCGTCTTTTCATGTCGGGTAGTAGGGCGCGCACAACGAGGGCGTGGCTGGTAAAATCGAGGTCGATTAGATCGCGTATGTGCGCCGGCGAAAACTGCTCCAAATCGCCAAAATGCCCCCGTCCTGCGCAGCAGATCAACGCGTCAAAGGGCGGCTGTGAGCGGAGCAGATCGCGCAGGCGTTCGGGCAGGGCGTCCAGATCACTCAGGTCGATAGAAACGGGCACGAACCGTTCCGATGGAGCCTGGGGACGGCGAGCTAGGCCGACAACAGAATGCCCTGTTGCTAGTAGGCGGGTCCGCGTCGCTAGGCCGATGCCCGACGAGGAGCCGGTAACGAGTATATTCACGGTGAAACGCCGTCCTCCAAGGTCGTAGATGGACAGGGGAAAAAGATCGCCGGATCGATGTAGCGCAAGAGTTCATCGCGACAAAAACCGTGCAGCTCTCGCGCCAGCGCATGCCGGTAGGAAACCTGGCCGGCGCGCTCATCTAGGCCCCAGGCAAAGAGCGGTTCGTCCGGATAGAGTTGCTGCATGCGCTTGTACATAGAACGGGGCAGGCGAAACTGTCCGAGACTCACCGAGTGTATGGCGCTGCTACCGACGCGTGCAAAGACGTTTTCAAATAAGGTCCGATAGTGCATCCGCCAATCGCGGTGGTAGATCAGGGGATCAAAGCGCAGTCCGACGGGCCAGCCGGCGTCGGCCAGCTGGCCTAGCGCCTCGATGCGTCGCTCGACGGGAGGCGTACCCGACTCGAGAGCGCGACTAACCTGCGCGGGTGTCAGGCTAAAAGCGACAACGCAGTTGCGCATGGGTGGACGCGCGAGAAGAGACGCCGTGCGCACGCTCTTGGTGCGCAGTTCGATCATCGCCTGCGGGCGCTCGGCAAAGAAGTCCAGAAAACTCTGGGAAAAATCGGTGATACCTTCTAAGGCCAGGCTGTCGCAGTCGTAGCCCGAAAAAAAATAGGGCGTTGGCCCATTGTTGGTCAGGTGCTGATCAATAGCTGCGTGGAAGTCTTCGTAATTGATAAAGACGACCAGATGAGCGCTGCGGTACATGCCCTGTAAAAAGCAGTAGCGGCAGTCGTACACGCAGTTGAGCATATGGGAAAAGTAAAAGTTGCGCTCGCCACCGATGCCATAGCCAACGGGCGTCGGCAGGACCAATTGGCCGTGTTTCCACGCCAAAATGAGCGCGGGTTGCTGCTTTTGCAGGCGAAAGTTCTGTGCGGCGCGATTAAACACTTCGCCGTAACGGCGACAGCGGATGCGTTCAATTGCGGGATAGCGCTCGAGGATGCGCTGAGTGCGCGGGTGGTCGGCTACTTCATCCTCTATGTAAATGGCGCTGAACATCAGTAGGGCAAAAGGCGTTCGTCACCCAAGCGCCCCTCGAGGGCGTCGAGGAACTGGCGTGCGCTGAGATCGGCTGAATCTTCGTCCCATGGTGGCTGTCCCGGGGCCAGCGTCTCCCACTGCTGCAAGAGCAGGTGCAGCCGGTGTTGCTGTGCGGAGCTAAAGCGGCTGCGCGCAAGCGCTTGATCGAAATAGGCGGGGCTATAGCGCTGGATATGCCAGCGGCTCGCCGCCTCCTCAAGAGACGGGCGCAGTCGATCAATCAGGGGAATTAGACCGGCGACCCACGGCCCCACGCGCTGGCGATCCATGGCATCCGATGGCAGAATTCTATTGTCGGAGACCACCTTTAGACTGTGCGCCAATTCGGCGGCTACAAAGCGCTGGGTCGTTTGAAAAAAAGCGCTGCCCTCCATATCGCATAGCGTCCCATCGGAATACGCCCCACCGGGTTTGTCTACGGTCTCTAGCGGGGCGCCTAGGCAGGGTAGGGTAAAGGCAATGCCTGGATAGTATGTGGCGTCATCGGCCGTATCGGTTGCTCTGTGCACCCACAGGGGCGTGCCAAGGGCTGCGGTGGGATGTCCGGCGATACCGACGTTGAGCCAGGGGCCCAATTCGTCGGCAAATCGAGCGCAGGTGTAGGCAATGGCGGCGGCGGTAGCTGTTTTCCCGGGGCCGGAGACTACCAAGCGCAGCGCGTCGTTTGCATAGAGGCGGAAGGGGGCGTCCGTGCAGCAGGCGCGCAGGCGGTAATGGTCTAAAAGGGGGCGTGCTTCGGCGGCAAGAGCCGCGTGTATATATAGCATGATAAGCCTAATATACGGGGAGTCAGAGGGGGACTCCAGTGCAGTTGACCGTCCTGTGGGCAATTTCTACTTTCAACTATCCCGTTCGATCTCAAACACCAGACTGACCAACACGCGCCTATCGGCCGCACGCGCCGGTGGGCTGGAGGATCGCATGAAAAACGCATTTTTTAAAGGGCACGGATTGGGTAACGACTACATAGCCGTCGATCCAGCCGAACTCGATTTTAAACTCACTCCCGGCAATATTCGCAAAATATGCGATCGCAATTGGGGGGTGGGATCCGATGGTATTTTGGCGCTTGCCGACAGTAAAAAGGCCGACTTTGGACTGCGCATTTACAATCCCGATGGCAGTGAAGCAGAAAAATCAGGCAATGGACTGCGTATCTTTGCCCGCTATTTGCACGCGACGCGACGCGTGCGCAAGCGTGCCTTCACCGTCGATACCAAAGGCGGTTTGGTCAGCATTCAGCTGCACGTAGACGAACTAGGTGACGCCAGCGCAGCTACGGTCGAAATGGGCCGAGCGACCTTTGAACCCAAGGCGCTTCCCTGCACGGTAAAGGCCAAAGAGCTGATCGAAAAGCCCATCGTTGCCGCTGGCGAGCGCCTGCAGTTTACCGGCGTTAGCGTCGGCAATCCGCACTGCGTGATCTTCCGCGAAAAGGGACAGAAATGGACGCGGGAAGAGCTACTGCGTCTGGGCCCGGAACTGGAAAATCACAAGCTGTTTCCCCGTCGCATCAACGTGCAGTTGGCGGTGCCTACGGGCCCCAACTCGATTTACATTCTGATCTGGGAGCGCGGTGCCGGGGAAACGCAGGCCTCCGGATCTTCATCCTGTGCCGCGGCTAGTGCAGCCGTTCGCTTGGGCTTGGTCAAAGCGCCGGTGACGGTCAAAGCGCCAGGAGGCACGCTGCACATTGATATCGATGAAGACTACGAGCTGACGATGAAGGGTCCAGTGCAGGAAGTGGCGCGCGGCACGTTCAGCCCTTCCTTTCTGCGCACGCTGCGCTGAGATGGCAGACGCCGCGCGGTTGGCCGCCGAGATACGCGTGGCCTGGACGCGCAAGCTGGTGCTTTGGTGGCATCATTACAACGCCGAGTATCTGGGACAGGCGCTGCGCGCTCCGCAGATAGAGCTCGTCGATTCACAGGCTGCGCTCGGGCGCTGGTACGGCGCTCAGCGCCGCCTCGTATTGGCCGTCTCCCATATAGAGCATGACCCGTGGCTCGATGTGCTCGATACGCTCCGTCACGAAATGGCTCATCAGTATGTCGACGAAGTGCTGGAGGTCGATGGAGAGACGGCACATGGCCCAGCCTTTCAGCGGGCCTGCCATAAGCTGCGCTGCAGTCCGCGGGCGCGGGGTGCCGATTCGAGAAGGCCACTTGAGCGCGAAGACCGCCTGTTGCGCAGGCTGCATAAGGTGCTTTCGCTGGCCGATAGTCCAAACGAGAACGAAGCCGAAGTGGCCGTGCAAAAGGCGCGTCAGATGCTCTTGCGCTATAATCTCGACGTCGTGTCGCTTGATGCCGAACGACACTATGCGCGCCGATCGCTGGGGCTGGTAAAGGGGCGTCGCGCTTCATACGAACTGTGGCTGTCGCTTATATTGCAGGAATTTTTCTTCGTCGAAACGATCTGGGCAGAGAGCTATATCGCCGCGCGGGACCGCGCAGGTACCGTGCTTGAGATCTATGGAACGGAGGCGAATCTAAATATGGCCGCCTACGTATACGATTACCTGACGCAGCTTATGGGGCCCCTTTGGGAGACCTATCGCCGTGCGGCTGGGTTGGATTCGAACCGCGAGCGACAGCGCTACTGGTCTGGTCTGCTAGAAGGGTTCTACCGCAAGCTGCGCCAGCGCGATGAGGTTGAGCGTGCCCAGGGAGGGGCCCTCGTCGCCTGGAAGGGGGATCCACAGCTGCGCCGGTACTATGAGCACGTCAATCCGCGCATACGCGTTCGCTACGGGCGGGGCGTCCAGCCCAGTGACGCCTACCGAGCGGGGTTAGTAGAGGGAGGCAACGTGGAAATTCGCCGTCCCATCGAACCGCATGGCCCGGCGTGGGGAGGATTTCTTGAACGCGCTTAAGCTGCTGTGCCTGCTGTGTTTGTTCGGCTCTCCGCTGTACGGTCAGTTCACTAGCTTTGGCAAAAACAAAGTGCAGTTCGACGCATTTTCCTGGCAAAAGATGGAGACGCCGCACTTTGACGTGTTCTTTTTCGCGCAAGAAGAAGAGCTGGCTTCCTATGCTGCAAACATGGCCGAGCGCCAGTACCGCGATTTGGAAAAGAAGTTCGCTCACACCGTGCAGCGTCGGGTGCCGCTTATCGTCTACTCGTCGCATATCTACTTTGAACAGACCAATATAATTCCCAACCTGCTGCCCGAGGGCGTAGCCGGCTTTACCGAGTATCTCAAGGGCCGGGTGGCCCTGCCATTAAGTGGTTCACTGCCCGACTTCGAGCGCGTTCTGCACCACGAACTCGTGCACGTTTTTACCTTCGATCGCATCGCCCGCGTGTTAGAGCGCCACGGCATACACGATTTCCGCCCGGCTCCGCTGTGGTTCACCGAGGGGTTAGCCGAATACTGGTCGAGCGAGTGGTCGACGTTTGGCGACATGATCATCCGCGACGCGCTCTTTGCCCACCGCCTCGTTCCCATTGCTCAGATGCATCTGATATACGGCACCTTCCAGATGTACAAAGAGGGTGAGTCGATATGCCACTTTATGGCCGAGCGCCACGGCGAGGACGTTTTTGAGCAGCTGTTCCAAAACTGGTGGCGAGCCGAGGAATTCGAGGAGGTTTTCCTGTTGACGACCGGGGAGACGCTGCAGGCGTTTGATGAGGCGTGGAACTATCGCGTGCGCAAGCGCTATCTGCCCGACATTGCCGTCAGCGATGCGCCCTCCCAAATGGCGAAGGCGCGCACTGGGGTGGGATTCAATATCAAGCCGACCGTCATCCCCAATGAGGCAGATAGCCTGTCGTTTGTCTACTTCACTAACGCACAGGGCTATACTCAGATCGCTCTCCAGCGCGGTGAGTCCGATCCCGAGATTGTCGTCGCTGGCGAGCGGCTACCTCTATTTGAGTCGCTGCATCCACTGTCGACAAAGATTGCCGTTGCCCCCGACGGTGGGCGCATTGCTTTTGCTGCGAAGAGTCGCGGCCGCGACCATCTCTATCTGTGGGATTTGGTCGAAAAGCGCGAGCTGGCGGATCTGCACTTTGCAGAGCTCGTTGCCATCTCGTCCCCCTCGTTTGATCCGGACGGACGTCGCATTGTCTTTTCTGGTGCTCGTCAGAGCGGGATGGTCGACCTGTTTATCGCCGACGTCGAGAGCGGCCACCTCGAAGCGCTGACCGACGACATATATCACGATCGCCAGCCGACGTGGTCGCCGGACGGGGAGCGAATCGCCTTTAGCTCGGATCGCTTTACCGGCGGCAGGGACGGTCGGTACAACCTGTTTATTTACGAGGTTTCCACCGGCCGCATTCGCCACGTCGATGGGGGGGATCACAACGACCAGCAGCCCGCCTTTTCGCCCGATGGACGGTCCATTGCTTTTAGCTCCGACCGCGAAGGCATATTTGATTTGTATGTAGCGGATCTGGACAGTGCCCAAGCTGCTACGCGCCGCTTGACCCACGTGCTAACGGGTGCCTTCGATCCGGTGTGGCGTGCCGACGGCGAGGGTCTGCTGTTTTCGGGCTTTCAAGGGGGTGGATTTCAAATTTATGAAGTCGACGTAGGCTGGGACGACAGCACCGCCGTGGTCCACTATCCAATCGTCGAGGCTGTCGCCGAACCGTGGGCGCTCGAGGGACGACAAGAAGAGCGTCTCTTTGCCCTGCGGCCTTACAGCGGTAAAATGACGCTCGATATCGCACAGAGCCAAATTTCTCAGGATCCTGAGTTTGGTACTTCGGGTGGCATACAGCTGGCGCTGAGCGACGTGTTGGGCAACGACCAGTATGCGTTTGTCCTATCGCATATTGCCGGCAGTCAGACGGGCTTTTTTGACGGACTCAACGTCGCCCTATCGCGCTATCACTTGGGGCAGCGGCTCAACTGGGGCTGGGGACTGTTTCGCCTCAACGATCGGTTTTCCAGCACCTTTGGTCGCTTTGTGCGCGAGAAGCGCACCGGGGGGTTTGTTGGACTGAGCTATCCATTCTCGCGCCACGATCGCGTCGAGACGAGGCTGTCGCTGCGCCACGCCGAGATCGATCGCCAGTTCGAGGGGCGCCGGCTGTCGGGTTGGCTGGCCAATAATTTTCTGAGCTATACGCACGATAGCTCGCTGTGGCTGCCCACGGGTCCAATCGAGGGGAAGCGTTATAGTCTGGGCGTTGGACAAACGGTGGACTTCAAGAGTTCGCGGCGGTTCAATACCACGCTGTTTGGTGATTATAGGCATTATTTCAGACTCTCCTCGCGCACCAGTTGGGCTATGCGCTACATGGGGCGGCACAGTCTGGGCGATGTGCCGGAGTACTTCTCGCTCGGTGGTTCCTGGACGTTGCGGGGGTATCCGTGGCGTTCGCTTTGGGGCAGTAAGATGGTGCTGGTCAACCAGGAGCTGCGCTTTCCACTCGTCGATCGACTCATCATAGGCTTTCCCTTCGGTTCCATAAATTTCAGCGCGTTTCGCGGCGCCCTTTTTGTCGATGCAGGCAATGCGTGGAACGACGCTTTTGATCAGTGGCGTGGGGCGCTAGGTGCCGGCATGCGGCTGGCCTTGGGTGGGGTGTTTGTTTTTCGTTTAGATGCGGCACGGCGCACGGATTTTACGGAGATCGGTAACGATACGCACTGGGACTTCTTTTTTGGCTGGGATTTTTAACGTGAGAGCGCTTGGCTGGGGCAGCGTGCTGTCCGCGCTGTGCATCGCGCTGAGCAGCTGTAGTGGCGGCCTCTTCTACGGCGGGCAGGCACGCGTGGGTAGTCTGCCCCCTCCGCCGCTGTCGCTGATCTGGCAGCAGCGTTTGGACGCACCGCCGCAGGGGAATGCACTGGACGCGAACCCACTGCTCTTGCAGATGAGTACCTCTGCTGCGCTCTATGCCTATGACCTGTGGAGCGGCGAACGACTGGGCAAGCGGAGATTCGACGACGGTATCTGTGGGAAGCCGGTGGGTGCGGACGATCTGCTGCTGTTTGGCACGCGGGGCAAAAAGCCTGCGCTAGTGGCCTGGGACCGACGTGAAGAGGAGACGCGATGGCACATAGCGGGCGTGTTCTGCTTGCCCTCTGTTGCTCGGCGCGATACGCTCTTTGTAGTGAGTGAACTCGGTGCTCTGCGCGCGTTGGATATGAAAGATGGCGCCCCCCTTTGGGAAAGGGCACTTGAAGGCGCCGTGCGCGTAGGGCCCAGCGTGGAGGACGGGCGGCTCTTTATCGGCGACGGTGCGGGGCGCGTGTTGGCTCTACGTGTGGGC
Source organism: Gemmatimonadota bacterium (assembly GCA_038119905.1). GTDB lineage: Bacteria > Latescibacterota > UBA2968 > UBA8231 > UBA8231. The sequence continues at coordinate 9,972 of JAYOKQ010000009.1, forward strand.
GATGGAAGCCAGGCTTGGCGCGATAGCTTGGACGGTGCCGTGCGCACGCGACCGTTGGTGGGCGATGGACACCTCTGGGTTGGCACGGCCAGCGGAGAAATTGCCTCGCTGAACGCGGCAACGGGTCAAGTGCAGTGGCGCACGCGGATCGGCGGCCTGCCGACACCGGCCTTGGCCCGACAGCGCGGCGTGCTAGCGGTTGGTTCGGTAGATCGAATGGTCTACGGCTTAGACGAAGACAGCGGGACGCTGCGCTGGACGTTTGCTACGGAGGGCGTGGTCCGGGCGAGTCCAGCCGGTCACGGTGGCGTGTTCTATATCGCCTCTAGCGACGGTCATCTGTATGCACTCGACGCTCGGCAGGGCCAGCTGCTGTGGAAGTTTCGCCTCGACGGGCCCGTATGGGAGGATATCGCTTTAGTGGGAGAGACGCTCGTCGTTGCAACGGAAAAAAAGACGCTCTACGTCTTCGGGCGGAGATAAGGCATGGTACGACCAGGAAAGATCTATGAATAAAAGATCGCTGTTGATGCTGCTGGTCTGCGCGTTGGTCGGTCTGCAGGTCGCCGTCCCAGTTCGTGTAGTAGCCTATGAACTAGCGCCGCGCTTTGCTGCCTGTTGCACGACGGCAATAGAGGCCGCTCCTACACCGGTGCGAATGCAGCTGCTTCCAACGGTTGGACAGGCGACTGCTGAAGAGTCCGACAAGCCGTTGGTTCGGCGTCCTCTGCTGATGAGTGCGGTTTGGACCGTGGGAATGGGTGCGCTGGCCTATTGGAGCCGCGACCGGGCAGATCGCGCATACGATGCCTATATGCATTCGGCCAACGCACAGCGACAGCAGCGTCATTTCGATCGAGCCGAGCGCTATGACCGAGTCGCCGGCGCGGCCCTTTTCGGCATGGAAGTCGGCGTAGTGCTCACCTCATACCTAGCCTTTTTTCGCCGATGATGCGCATGGGGATAATCGCCCTGTGGCTGGCGCTGGGCCTGTCGGGTTGCAGCGATCGCCAGCGGCTCAATCCGCTCGATCCGCAGTCTTCCGCTGATGGGAACGGGCTTGGCAACCTCGAAGTTATGGCTGGGAATGGTCGAGTCGATCTAAGCTGGGACTACAGCCAGTTTACGGATGTCGAAGGATATCAGCTCTATCGCCGCGAGGGGGATGGGGCATTTGCCCTACTAACCGACGGGCCCCTGCCGCCTGAGCAGTCGCAGTACGTGGACCGTGAGGTCTCCAACGATACGGTCTACGAATACCGCATGGGCCTGCTAGTCAAGGGCGAGGGCGAGCGCAGCGTGGGCGCGATCGGACGCGCTACCCCAGGACCTGGGGCAATGTGGGTAGCCGATCGCAGCAGCGGGCTGGTGTGGAAGGTCAATCCCGACGCGCGCAGTGCGCGCTTTGGCCGCGGTCGCTTTTTCGATCTGCGCGATATTGCCGTCGATGCCAGCGATGGTGCCTGTTGGGTGAGTGATGGATCTTCAAATGGACTCTATCGAATTGATGCCCAAGGCGAATTAATCCAGGTAAAGGCTGCGCTGGGACAGCCTGGACCGCTGGTGATTGATGCAGATGCCGGCATTGGCTGGGTGGCCGACGTGGAGCGCAGTGAGGTTTTTTGGTTTTCTGCTGACAGCAGAGATTCGCTCGAGTTTTTCGTCGTCGATGCAAGCCTGGCCGAACCGAGTGCACTGGCGGCGGTTGCCGGGGCGTGCTGGGTGGTTGATCGCCTGCAGGAGCGAGCGTTTCTCTATTCGTCTCGCGGTCAGCGCTTGGTTGAGTTTCGCGATCTAGTCAATCCAGGCGAGATCGATGTCGATGCCGATGGAACGGCCTGGGTGCTGGTGCGCGGCGGCCGCTCCATGGCCCGTCTGGGCCTGGACGGAGAGGCCCTCGAAGTCGAATTGCCCTTTGGGGATGGGCTTTCCCTATCGGTCAATCGCCGCGATGGCAGCGTCTGGGTTTTGGGTGAACGCGCCATGGCCCACTACGAACGGACGGGAGCTCTGATCGCTCAGTGGGCTGACGTGCCCGTTGGCCGGGCGATCGCCGTCGATGCTGAGCGGGGCCGTCCGTGGATCGCCACGGTGTCGACGCTGTGGAAGTTTACCCCAGCTGGGGAGACGCTGGCGCGCTTGGAGGGATTTGCGGGCATGACGCGTCTGGCCTTTGATGCGGGCATGCGCTAGCGCATACCGAGCCAGTGCGCAGGCGTCTTTACGACGATGCGCTTACAGAGAGGATAGGTTCCGAAATGATTACGAGTATGACCGGATTTGGTCGCGGCCGTGCCGAGGGTGTGGGTGGAAGCATAGGCGTTGAACTGCGCTCGGTAAACAGTCGATTTCTGGACATTCAAGTCCGCACTCCGCACGCCCTTCAGTCCCTAGAGCCGGCCGTGCGCGAGCAGGTGCAAAAAGCGGTGGGTCGAGGTAAAATTAGCGTGCATATCTCGTGGGAAGAGGGCGAGCGCAGCGGGCCGTTACCTCAGCTCGACGAAGGCGTTGCCGCTCGCTATATAGAGGAGGGCCAGCGCTTGGCGGCGATGGAAGGTGTGGCGGGGACAGTTGAGTGGTCAGCGCTGGTGCGACTGCCCGGTGTATTTCGCAGTGCGGCCGTATCCGACGACAGCGAGGAGAGCGAGGCGCTGCTAAAGGCTGCATTGACCGCCGCCTTGGATGAGTTTATTGCCATGCGGCAAAGCGAGGGGACTGCGCTGGCGGCGGATTTGCGGGAGCGCATTGAGCGCATTGAGGCGCTGTTAAAACAGGTTGACGAGCACGTGCCGCAGGCACGTCAGCAGATGTTAACGCGCCTGCGCGAGCGCATCGAAGAGCTGATCAGACCTGGCGAAGTGGACGAGGGAAGGTTGGCGATGGAAGTGGCAATGATGGCCGAGCGGAGCGACATCACGGAGGAAATCGTGCGCTTCCGGAGTCATAATGATCAGTTTTTGGAAGCTCTCGAAAAGGGGGGAGAAGTCGGTCGGCGCTTTAATTTTCTCCTGCAGGAAATGAACCGCGAGGCCAATACCATCTCTTCCAAAGCATCTAATACGCCCATTGTGCACGCGGCCTTGGAGATCAAAGAAGAAGTTGAGCGACTGCGCGAACAGGTGCAAAACCTTGCCTGATACGCACCTGCAGATACTCACTGTCAGCGGTTTACCCGGTAGCGGTACCAGCACAGCCTGCGGTCTGCTGCGCGAGCAGTTGGGTTGGAACTACGTAAATGCGGGGCAGATCTTTCGCGACCTAGCGCATCGAGCTAACGCGTCGCTGGCCGAAATGGGGCGCCGCGCAGAGAGCGATCCACAGATTGATCGCGATCTAGATGCTCGCATGGTGCAAGTTGCTCGCAGCGAACCCCCCATTATACTCGAGGGGCGTATGACCGGCTGGATGGCGCTGCGCGCCGAGCTATCGGCGCTCAAGGTGTGGTTAGATGCACCGGCTGCGCTGCGCGCCGAGCGCGTCGGCGTGCGCGATGGAGACGACCAAGCCTTGCAGCAGATGCTCGACCGACAGCATTCCGAGGCCCAGCGCTACCGAGTGCACCATGGAATCGATATCGGCGATTGCTCGATCTACGACGCGGTGATTGATACGGCAGTGCACGATCCAGAGGCGGTAGTAGCACAGGTAATGTGCCGCTTAGAGAACCGGTGATCACAGTATGAAAGACCGTCGAGTTTTGCTGATCGTCAGCGGGGGGATTGCCGCCTACAAGGCGCCTCATATCGTGCGCGCCTTGGCCAAGCGAGGCGCGCAGGTGCGCGTGGTTACTACGGCCCACGCGGCTCGTTTTGTGGCGCCGGCCACCCTCGAAGTGCTTTCGCGGCATCCCGTGCACAGCGATCTATTTGATCGCGATCCCGATTTTCCCGTCCTGCACGTAGGGTTAGCGGAATGGGCCGATCTGATTGTCGTTGCTCCGATGACGGCCCATCTGTTGGCGCGCGCGGCGCTCGGTATGGCCGACGATTTGGCCACGGCTATTTTGCTCGGAGCGCGCACTGCGATTGTCGCAGCGCCGGCGATGGAAGAAAACATGCTGCAGCACGAAGCAGTGCAAATGAACGCGGACACCGTGCGCGCGCGAGGTTGGCACTGGATAGAGCCCGAAGTCGGCGAATTGGCTTCGGGCGCTAGTGGGGTGGGACGCATGCCTGAACCCGAAGATATTGCAATGCGCGCTGAGGCGCTGTTGCACCCGCCGGATCTGAGCGGATTGCGCGTGCTGGTGACGGCTGGACCGACGCTGGAAGACATTGATCCGGTTCGTTTTATCGGCAATCGTTCCACCGGTAAAATGGGCTTTGCACTGGCCGCGCGTGCGCATGCGCGGGGGGCACGGGTTACGCTTATTGCGGGGCCGACCCATCTTTCTACGCCGGCTGGCGTCGAGCGCATCGACGTGCGCTCGGCGCTCGACATGCAGCGTGCGGCCGAAGCGGCATTTGCCGACAGCGACGTGGCGGTGCTCGCAGCGGCCGTGGCCGACTATCGCGTTGCCGAAATAGCCGAGCACAAGATCAAGCGAGGTGGAACGGCTCCGGTGCTCGCGCTGGTTGAAAACCCGGATATTGCCGCCGAACTAGGTGCGCGTAAGAAGGGGCAAACGCTGGTGCTGTTTGCCATGGAGACGGAACAGGGTCTCGAGCGGGCTCGAGAAAAGCTGCAGCGCAAGGGGGGCGATTTAATCGCGCTCAACAATCTGCGCGACGAGGGGGCGGGCTTTGCCGTCGATACGAACGTGCTCACCCTAATCGACGCGCAGGGCGAGGTTGTAGAACTGCCCAAGATGAGCAAGGGCGATGCGGCTGATCGGATTCTCGACTGGGTGCGCGGCGTTCGTTCAATAGATGCTTGACGGAGTGCGCTCCAGCGTGGATCTTGATTTCTATGGAAGAAGATGCTCGCACAGCGTTCTGGTCTGAAGCCCGGCGCTATATTGAAGATCTCGCTCTCTTTGAAGAGGCGCACTTTATCGTTCCACAGGAGAGCGCTGAGTCGGTTCGTCCCCTGCCCCAAGAGCGCAGTACATCTGTTCCTGTGCCCACTAGTACGCCCTCGTCCTCGGTCGCGGAACCAGAATCCCTTGAAGCCTTTCGCCAGTCCATTTGCGACTGCACGCGCTGTGGCTTGGCCGCGACACGCACCCAATTTGTTTTTGGCAGCGGCAATCAAAATGCGGGCATCATGTTTGTGGGGGAGGCCCCAGGCGCCGAGGAAGATCGTTCGGGACAGCCCTTTGTAGGAGCGGCCGGTCAACTGTTGACTAAAATTATCGAAGCGATGGGCCTGTCGCGCGAATCGGTGTATATCTGCAATATCCTCAAGTGCCGTCCGCCCAACAATCGGGATCCGCAGCCCGATGAGATCGCCCAGTGTGAGCCGTATTTAAAGCGGCAAATTGAACTTGTGCGGCCGCGCGTGCTGTGTACTCTGGGACGCTTTGCTGCGCAGACGCTGCTGCGCAGCGACCAATCGATGGGCCATCTGCGCGAGGGAACGCATCACTACGAGGGTATTCCCCTTGTGGCGACCTATCATCCCGCAGCGCTGCTGCGCAATCCCCAGTGGAAAAAGCCGACCTGGGAAGACGTTAAAAAAGTTCGTCGTTTCTTTGACGGCGTAGAATTATGAGAGCGGTATGAACCAAGGGCATAACGGAAACGGATCCAACGGCGGCCCGCGCGGCGGAGATGGACGCGAACGCACTGCGCAAAGTCGGCCGCGTTCAGCGTCCGGCATTGAGCGGATGCCTCCGCAGGCAGTCGAAGTGGAGCAGGCCGTTCTCGGGGCGATGATGATCGACTCGCGCGCCATCGGCCGAGCGTTTGAGATTCTCGACGAAAGCTGCTTTTATCACGCAGCACACGGGCTGATTTTTTCGGCCATGATCGGACTGTATGAGCGCAGCGAAGCCGTTGATCAGCTGACGCTGAGCGAGGAATTGAAAAAACGCGAAGAACTCACTGAAGTAGGCGGTGTGAGCTATTTAGCCAAGCTGGCCACCGAGGTTGCGACATCGGCCAATATCGACTTCCACGCGCGTATTGTCCTCGATAAAGCGCTGAGCCGCAAGCTGATCGAAACGGCGAGTGAAGTCATCGAACAGGCCTATGATGGCACCGACGAGGTGCAGCATCTAATCGACCGCACCGAAGAGCGCATCTTTAGTCTGTCGGAAAATCAGATCGGCGATGGCTTTCAATCGCTGGAAATGGTGATGGGCGAAACGCTCGAACAGATTGAGCGCGCCCACAACCGCACCAGTACAGTGTCCGGTGTCGATACGGGTTTTGCCGATTTAAACGAGAGCACGTCGGGGCTGCAGGCGGGTGACCTCATTATCTTGGCGGCCCGTCCCAGCGTTGGTAAGACGGCCTTCGCGCTGTCCATTGCGCGCAACGCTGCCCTATCGACAACGGATAACGGGCGCAGCAACGGAGTAGCTATTTTCAGCTTGGAAATGTCGAAAGCTCAGCTGGCCCAGCGCCTGCTGAGTGCTGAGACGCGCGTCGACCTGCACAAGCTGCGCACAGGGAGACTGAGAGAGGACGATTGGCTGCGTATTACCCACAGCGTGGGCCGGTTAGCTCAGGCTCCCATTTATATCGACGACACGCCGGGCATATCCGTGCTCGAAGCGCGCGCAAAAACGCGCCGGCTCAAGCGCGAGCATGGATTGGGCTTGGTGGTTGTTGACTATTTACAGCTGATGAGCTCCCACTCGCGGGTGCAGAGCCGAGAGCAGGAAATTTCAATGATCTCGCGCGGATTAAAGGCGCTGGCCAAGGAGCTAGATGTACCGGTGCTAGCCCTTTCCCAGCTGTCGCGTGCGGTCGAAAGTCGCACCGACAAACGGCCTCAGCTATCCGATTTACGCGAGTCTGGATCGATTGAACAGGATGCCGATGTCGTCATGTTCATCTACCGGCCCGACATCTATGGGTTGAAATCCCCCGACGGAGCCAGCCTAGAAGGCATTGCCGAGATCATTATCGGCAAGCAGCGCAACGGTCCGGTAGGATCGGTACACCTGCAGTGGAATGCCGAAAGTGCCACCTATGAAACGCTGGCACCTGAGTGGCGTATGGAACCGGGAGACGAGGAATTCTAGTCATGCAGCGAACGGTGCTTATAACGGGTGCTTCTAGCGGCATCGGTCTGGAGTTGGCCCGCGAGTGTGCTCAACATGGACACGATTTGGTCCTCGTTGCGCGACGGGCTGAACGACTCGAAGAACTTGCCGCAACGCTGCGCTCCGACCACGGCGTGGAAGTGTGTGTGCTAGTATATGACCTGTCTGTGCTAAGCAACGCGCAGGCACTCTACGACGTGTTGGCCGAGCGCGGTATTCAGATAGAGTATCTGATTAACAACGCTGGCTTCGGAACATATGGACCCTTTGTTGAGAGCGATGCGATTCGCCAGCAGGAAATGATCGCGCTCAATATTGCTGCGCTGACGCAGTTGACCCGTCTGTTTGCCGCAGATATGGTAACGCGGCGATTTGGCCGAGTGCTCAACGTGGCATCGACGGCGGCATTTCAACCCGGTCCGATGCTGGCCGTCTACTTTGCGACCAAGGCCTATGTGCTGCATTTCTCGGAAGCAATCGACAACGAGCTCGGGGGAACCGGAGTGCGCGTTACGGCGCTGTGTCCCGGATCGACTGAATCCGAGTTTGCGCAAACGGCGCAGGCGGATCGATCCCTCATCTTCACAATGCGTCGACTCCCCACTAGCGCCGACGTAGCTCGTTTTGGCTATCGGGCGATGATCGGGAAGAAGCGCGTGGCCATTCACGGTCTGCTCAATAAATTTCTCGTGCAACTGGTGCGTGTTATGCCGCGTACCTTCGTGACGGCGGTTGCGCGCCGGATGATGGCCGACTGAGGAAAAGATGCTTATTGACGAAGTCGAAATGCTGGTTGAGTCGGGCACGGGAGGCAGCGGATGCTGCTCCTTTCGTCGGGAAAAGTACGTGCCGAGAGGGGGACCAGACGGCGGCGATGGCGGCGACGGCGGCGACGTGCTATTTGTGGTGGATCCACAGTTGGGCACGCTGCGTGATCTGCGTTATCGCCATCACCTCAAGGCGGGGCGGGGCGAGCACGGCCAGGGAAAAAACAAAACCGGCATGCGCGGCGAAGATGCCGTTGTGCGCGTGCCGCCCGGCACGATTATTAAGTCGGAGGACGGCCAGGTCATTCGCGATTTGGTGGGCGCCGACGAGGAGTTTCTTTTTTTAAAAGGCGGCCGCGGTGGCCGCGGGAATGCGCGCTTTGCTTCGCCGAGAATGCAGGCGCCGCGCCGCGCCGACGCGGGACTACCCGGTGAGGCGGTTCCCGTTCGTCTCGAACTCAAACTGCTGGCCGACATCGGCTTGGTTGGGTTTCCCAACGCGGGTAAGTCGACGCTGCTGTCGCGGCTTTCGGCGGCCCGTCCCAAGGTGGCAGACTATCCGTTTACGACGCTGGAACCGCATCTGGGTATCGTGCAGTGGGGAGAATACGAGAGCTTTGTTATGGCGGATCTGCCCGGACTCATTGCTGGGGCCCACGAGGGCAAGGGACTGGGCATGCGTTTTTTGCGGCACATCGAACGGACGCGCCTGCTGCTTTTTGCCATTGACTGCACGAGTGAAACGCCGGGCGAAGATCTGGAGGCACTGCGGCACGAACTGGCTGAATTCGAAGAAGGAATGCTGCAAAAACCGTGGGGGATCGCCTATACGAAAGCCGATCTTATCGACGCCGAAGCCTTTGTCGACCCCTTGCCCGATCATCCAGCTCCGCACTTTCTCATATCCGCCGTTAGCGGACGCGGGGTCGACGAATTGGTAACGGCGCTTGGTCAGGCCGTCAATAATTTTCGCGCCGATGAGCGGACAGCTGCCGAGCAGGCCGAATCGCTGTAACTCTCTACTGCATTTATCGCTCTTCTATGCTTTGGATAGAGCGATGGCTTTCACGTCGTGTGCGGCTAGACCCGATCCTACATCGGCGTCTGGTAGCGGTAGGTTGAGAACGCGATAGCGCGCAGGGGGAAGCGCCCGCTGGACTCGTTCGACAAAGGCGCGTTGGTCCCACTGTTCATAATTCGTGCTAAAAAATAAGATGCCGTTGCTGTTTAGGACGGCGTCGATTTGGTCGAGCATGTCGTCGAGGTCTTTTTCGATGCGGAAAACCCCGCTCGGACCTCGGCCAAAAGAGGGCGGGTCGCAGACGACAATATCAAAGCGTCGTCCGCGTTTGGCGCAGCCGCGCAGGAAGTAGCGCGCGTCGGCAGACCAAAATTCGTGCTGGGTATCGTCAATGTCATTAAGCGAAAAGTTGGCCCGAGACCAATCCAAAGAGGGGCGGCTTAAGTCGACGCTGACCACCTGCTGTGCTCCTCCTGCGGCTGCGTTTAAGCTAAAACCCCCTGTGTATGAAAAGAGATTGAGAACGAGGCATCCGCTGGAAGCGGTGCGAAGCCAACGGCGGTTGGCGCGTTGGTCGAGAAAGAGACCCGGAGAAAGGCCCTGCGTGCGGCGAAGGTAGAAAGACAGGCCCTCCTCGGTGGCGACCCACTCGTCGGGCATATCGGCGTAGTGCTGTTGGCGCGCCTGAGGATCGCGTCCCCGCTGCTGCATGTGCTGTGCACACCAGTATTGACCGCCTGCCGCTTCGGTAAAGAGCGGCATGGCCGCTAAGTGATCTGACCTGGGTTCGCCGTAGCAATAAAACCAGCAAACGGGACCGAAGCGGTCGCAGCGAATGTGCGGATCTTCAGCGTGTAGCAAGCGCAGCGTGGCCGTTTCAGTTAGGTCGAAGTGCTGGCGCCGCTGTTCGAGGGCGCGTTGCCAATGGTCGGGTATCAAGCGAACTCGTCGATGGATAGTCGTTGTCGTTTGCTGTACAGGGCTATAAGGTAAGGCGCCGCCTTGTACATGCGAAATGGATTGAGATTAGTATGCCGGGATATCCCGTTGCCGTCGGGCATTCAGAAATCGAGCTGCACGTTAAGAATTCGCGCTTTATCGGCCGCGCGGGCACGGCCGCTAGCGTAGACGAAGCCAAGGCGTTTATTGCTGATATACGCCAGCGCTTTCCCGATGCGTCCCACCACTGTTATGCCTTTGCCGCTGGCTATGGGGCCACCGTTACGCACGGAATGAGCGATGACGGCGAGCCGTCGGGGACGGCGGGACGTCCCATGCTGGCCGTCGTGCAGGGTGCTGATATCGGCGATGTCGTCGTCGTTGCTACGCGCTACTTTGGTGGTACAAAGCTGGGGACGGGCGGTCTCGTTAAGGCCTATACCGAGACGGCTCAGGCAGCGCTTGCCGATCTGCGTGTCGAACTAAAAGTCGATACGGTGCTGCTGCGCGTCGTCCTACACTACGATAGCTACGCTCCTTGCCGCAAGCGGATAGAAGACCTCGGAGGCGTAGTCGAAGACGAGGAATATGCCGCTTCGGTCGTCTTGCTCGTGCGCGCGGAGGTCGAGATTGTCGATTCACTGCGCAGTGCCCTCGGCGATATGACGGCGGGCCGAGCATTGGTCGATCCAGTAGGGTGATCCTATTCTGCCCAGTGAACCAAGCCCATCTCCCGTCCATCGTCTAGGTCGGGATGAGCGGGTAGGACGCGCAGCGTATATCCGTGTGAACCCGACTCAGTGCAGGTGTAGATTCCCTTGAAATGGTGCAAGCCGTTGCTCGTCCCGCTGGCTTCGAGCGGGTAGCTGTGCGCGTCGGTAAACTCCTGCTGTGCGTTGAGCCGACCGGCGTAGAGCTCGATACGCACGTCGGTCGGAGCCAGTTCGCCTAGGGTTAGCGAGGCACGGATGGGGACCTGCATGCCTACTTTGAGCGGAGAGGGCCAATCGCCATCCAAGCTGCGAATGCTGACTTGAGTCCACTGGGAGCGGACGCGTTCCTTCCATTCTGTCAAACGCTCGGCGCGTTCTTTGTCCTCGTGCAGCGTCTGCCAGCGGGCGTGGTTGGGCAGGTACATATGTTCGGCGTATTCGCGCACCATGCGCTGCGTATTGAAAAAGGGCGCCAGTTCGGCGATGGTTTCTTTCATGCGAGCAATCCACTCGCGCGGCAGATCGTCGTCGTCGCGGCGGTAAAATAGCGGAATGACTTCTGTTTCTAGTAGGTCATACAGCGCGTTTGATTCAACTTCGTCTTGGTAGTGCTCGTCTTCGTAGTCCTCGCCCAGGCCAATCGTCCACCCCGAGTGCATGTGACATGCTTCTTCCCACCAGCCGTCCAACACGCTGACGTTGAGCACGCCGTTAAGGGCGGCTTTCATGCCGGAGGTTCCGCTGGCTTCCATTGGCCGACGCGGCGTATTGAGCCACACGTCGCAGCCCTGTACTAGATAGCGAGCGACGTTCATATCGTAGTCTTGCAAAAAGAAAACGCGCCCGTTAAACGGCTCTTGACGGGCCAAGTGAACAATATCGCGGATGAGCTCTTTGCCGGGCGCATCCTGTGGATGGGCCTTGCCTGCAAAGAGGATCTGCAGCGGGCGGTCCTCATCGGCAAAGAGCGTGGCCAGTCGCTCTAGGTCGCGAAAGAGCAGCGTGCCTCGTTTGTAGGTGGCAAAGCGTCGCGCAAAGCCAATGGTAAGAGCGCGTGGGTTGAGTTGATGAACGTGCTGGTCCACGCGGGCGGGGGACAGCCCCTGTCGTTCGAGCTGGTTGCGCAGGTGAAAGCGCGCAAAATCGACCAGCCGCTGTCGGCGGTTTTGATGCGTGTCCCACAGGGCGCGGTCGGGCAGGTCGTAGATACCGGACCAAGTTGACGGATCCTGCTGCGCATCACGCCAGTCGGCGCCCAAGTGGCGATCAAATAACTCGGCCATTTCGAGCGCAGTCCAACTCTGCAGGTGGACGCCGTTGGTGATGGATCCAATGGGCACTTCTCCCTCATCAAAGCGCGGCCACATGCCGTGCCACATCTGCCGGCTGACGTGACCGTGGAGCTGGCTGACCCCGTTGGCCCGTCCCGAAAGGCGCAGTGCGAGGACCGTCATACAGAAGGCGGATTGGGGGTCGTTGGGATCCATACGGCCTAGGCCGAGAAACTCTTCGCGCGACAGACCAAGTGCTTCGCGTAAGGGATGTAGATGCGCTTCAACGAGATCGGGATGGAACCAATCGTTGCCAGCAGCTACCGGTGTGTGCGTGGTGAATACGTTGCCAACGGCGCTGGCCTCGCGGGCGGTGGCAAAGGAGAGGCCGTCGTCATGCATGAGCTGGCGAATGCGTTCGAGCGCGAGAAAAGCCGAATGCCCTTCGTTCATATGGCATACAGAAGGGTGAATACCCATGCGCCACAGTGCGCGCAGGCCACCGACGCCGAGCAGGACCTCCTGACGTATGCGCATTGCGGTATCGCCGCCGTAGAGGCGCGCCGTGATATCGCGTTCGGCCGGTGTGTTCTCGGAGACGTTGGCATCGAGTAAATACAGTGCGATGCTGCCGACGGTTGCCTTCCAAATGCGTGCGTGAACGGTGCCGTCGGCCAGCGGGGTTTGAACCATTAGGGGGGAGCCGTCTTGATCACAGACCGGCTCAATCGGCATCTGGTAAAAGTCGTTGACTGGATAGCGCTCCATTTGCCAGCCGTCGGCGTTGAGTGCCTGGCGAAAATAGCCCTCGCGGTAGAGCAGGCCGACGCCGACCAATGGGAGCCCAAGATCGCTGGCGGCCTTGAGATGATCTCCGGCCAATATGCCCAATCCGCCCGAGTAAATACGCAGGCCTTCACTGAGGCCAAACTCGGCTGAAAAATAGGCAACCTGCAGCGCGCTGCCGCTGTGCGCTTGGTCAAACCACGTGGCGCGTTGTTGGTAGTGCTGATATTCCTGTACGACCTCTCCAATACGGGCGCTTAGGGGGCCGTCTTCCATCAGCTTTTGCAGCTGTTCGTTGGGTAAACTGGCTAAGAACCGCCGCGGGTCGCGGCCGCAGGCAATCCACGTTTCCGGATCAATCTGCTGCAGCGTGCGGATGGTTTTCGAACTCCAGGTCCACCACAAATTGTGGGCTAAATCCCAAAGAGGAGTCAGGTCTTCGGGCAGGGAAGGCAGTACATTAAGGCGATAGATAGGTTTCATTGCGAACCCTTTGGAGCTGGTCGTGAGATGGTATAGGCGGGGGCGTTGAGTAGCTAATAAGAACGGATCGACCTCGACTTTGTCAAGCGGTCAAAATTTGCAAAAAGTTATACAAATATTATACTTAGCGCGGTTTTTTAATGGCGTTAATCAGGAGGATATATGGGCGCTAAACCAGAAGTAATTATCAGCGGATTTGCCGACGAAGGGCCGGTCGATAAAAAGGCCGAATCGCAGCTGACGATGCTGTCGGCACTCGGTATGAGCTACTACAGCGTGCGCTTTGTCGATGTCGGGGGGGGAGTGAAAAACGCCATGCAGTTAACGCGAGGCGAGGTCAAGCGGCTGTGTGCGCTCCACGGAGATTTTGGCGTTCGCGTGTCATCGCTCGGGTCGCCAATAGGCAAAGTCAAACTCTTGGACGTCGAGGACGGTTCGACGAACGCGTTTGTCCCGTTTACCCGCTACGTGAAAAACGACGTGCGGCGCGCCGTTGATTTAGCAGGAGCGCTAGGAACGCGTCTGATGCGCGGCTTTTCCTTTTACCATCCGCGCGGCACGGATCCGGCCGATTACCTAGATCAGGCTGCCGAACGCCTGCACGCCATTTGCGAAGAATGTCGGCGCGGCGATGTGCTCTTCGGGCTCGAAGTCGAGGCCAACCTCATTGGCCAAAATGGCCAGCTGTTAAAGCAGCTGCATAAAAAGGTCGACCACCCCAATCTCCATCTCATTTTCGACGGCGGTAACTTGGCTAGCCAGAACTTGACCCCTGTCGAGACAGTTGCTCAGTATCATGCCATGCGAGCGGGCATTGGTTGGATGCACATAAAGGACTACCAGATCGATCCCAAGCTGAAATGGCAGGGACACGTCGACGAGGAACGCTTAAAGAACTTTGTGCCGGCCGACCGAGGCGACTCGGGGCACGAAGCCATTTTGCGCGATTTCGCAACGCGCATTCCAGCGCTGGAGCGCAAGCTGAAAAAGGTGGGTATTCCCGGCGTCTTTCTCGATCTCGAACCGCATCTTAAGGGCGGGGGGCAGTTTGGCGGATTTAGTGGCGTGGATGGATTTGGCGTTGCCCTGCGCGCACTATGCGATCTGCTGGACTACGTAGGTATTGGCTATAGACTGACCGACTATACAGATATTGCCGCGCAAAAGGGGTGAGCAGCTCTTTCGTCTGATGGTTTCTGGCGGGGCGCGATTTCTTCGCACCCCGCCCTATTTTTTATAAGCCGCGCGCGACTAGTTCGGCGTGTCGCTTGGTAAATGCGGCGCTCTTTCGCTCCTCAATAACTTCCAGATCCACGCCGCGCGTAAAGCCAGGCAGGTTGCCGTCGTAGAATGCGCGCTGGTAGTTGGCCTCGTCCGTAAATTCCCAGACTCTCTTTTGCCGGCCTACGCCGGGCCAGGTGATGCGCAGGATGCGTTTCTTGCTCCGGTAGACCTGCTTGGGAGTGGGCTCGCGCTCGTCAACGCGGTACTTTTCTATGGCTTTCTCATCTACCTGCACGCCGAGTCCGGGGCCTTCCGGGACCGCTATATAGCCGTCGATTACGTCCAGGCGGTCTTTCAGCAGCGTGCTCTGCCACAGTTCCCAGCAGGTGATGTAGGGAAGTTGGGCGTGGGATAAGACCGAGCCGAGGTGAGCCGCATAGGCGGTGGTGATGCCGGTTCCGACTAGCTGTAACCAAAAGGGTTTGTTGTGGTTGGCTGCCAGTGCACCATGATACAGCGTGGCGCTGGTCCCACTGCCGATGACAAAGCCGTCGCTGCAGTCATTGCGCAGATACTGTTCCTGAAAGTGCTCGACGATGGGTTTGCGCACGCGCTCGCGCAGGATGCGCGCCCCGTCGACGTCGCGGTGCAGATAGAATGGACTTTCGTAGATGCCGACGTTGGGATTTTCGTCCAACTGATGCAGGATAATCTCGGCTCGCGCTTGGTTGAGCAGGAATCCGTTAAAGTCGACGTCAAACTGGTAGTCGGCGGGAACGACCTTGGCTACGGCATCGGTCTGGGCGATGATATCGCGCCAGGGACGCGCCTTCATCTTAAAGGTCGTATAGCCTCGCTTGATCGATTCCTTCGCCTCTGCGGCCCAGTCGGCTGCCGGCATGTCGATATCCCACCAGGAAACGGCGCAGCGCTGGCGCACCTGCTGTCCGAGCAGCGCGTGTATCGGCACGTCGTTGGCTTGGCCGACGAGGTCTAAGCAGGCTAGCTGGGGGCCGAAACCAATGTCGTCGCGCAGCATGAGAGCGGCCGGATTCTGGCCGATGAGCCCATCGACCGAAGGAGGGGCATTGGTGTGATCTCCCCAGCCAACGAGTCCGCTGTCGGTCTCTAATCGGTAGACGTAGACGCGCTCGTCGTGCGTCTGGGCTCGGTGCATCGCCCGCGTAACGCGGGGTGCATAAAAGGGAATGTTGAGCGCTATGCGCTCGGCGCGTATTATCTTCATGGCGTTGCCTCGGCGAGAAGGTCGTTGTGGGATGAAAGGGACGCTTGATCGGACAATCTAACGAAGTCATGGAAGGGGCGAAATGAGCAAACCGTACGAGACGTTTTTGACGCGAATACAGGAGCTGGCCGATTTGAGTCACGCTCAGTCGCTGCTGAGCTGGGATCAGGAAACCTATATGCCGCCGAAAGGGGCTCCTATGAGAGCGCGGGCCCAAGGGACGCTGGCCGGTTTGGAGCACGAGCGATTAACCGATAGCACGTTAGTTCAGCTGGTGCGCGACCTGCAGGACGCCGATCTGGTTGGCGATGCGGCCGTCAATGTACGCGAGATGGCGCGCCAGCAGGAGCGCGCGCTGAAAATTCCCGGTGCGCTGGTCGTCGAGATGACGCAAACCGCATCGCTGGCGCACGAAGCATGGGTCGAGGCGCGAGCGAAGGCGGACTTTTCTATTTTTCAGCCGTGGTTGGAAAAGATTCTCGGCCAGAAGCGTCAGGTCGCCGATCTGGTCGGTTTTGAAGGGTCTATTTACAACGCGCTGTTGGACGAGTATGAGCCCTATGCAAAGACCGAGGAAATTGGGCCGCTCTTTGTCGATTTGCGCGCGCAGCTCGTTCCCCTGGTAGAGTCGATTGTCGCTACGGGGCGTCGCCCGGCCGACGGGCTGCTCGATCGCACCTTTGACGTGGCCATTCAGGAGCGCTTTGGACGCGGGGTGATCGCCGATATGGGATTTGATATGGAAGCGGGTCGACTCGATGTGGCGGTCCATCCTTTTTGCTCTGGCACTTCGCGGGACGATGTGCGCCTTACGACGCGCTATGCGGCCGACTGGATGCCGGGTTCGCTGTTTGGTTCCATTCACGAGGCCGGGCACGGTCTGTATGAACAGGGACTGCCGGCCGATGCGGTGGGCCTGCCGGCTGGTCAAAGCGTGTCGCTGGGTATCCATGAGTCGCAGTCGCGCATGTGGGAGAATATGGTCGGGCGCAGCCGTCCATTCTGGCAGCACTATTTTCCGCTGCTGCAGGCCGCTTTTCCCGGCGTTATCGACGACGTCGATCTCGATCAGTTTTACGCGGCGATCAATCAGGTGGAGCCGTCCCTAATCCGCGTAGAAGCGGACGAGGTGACCTACAATCTGCACATCGCGCTGCGCTTTGAAATCGAGGTGGATCTGATGGAAGGCCGGCTGAGCGTTGATCAACTGCCGGAGGCCTGGAACGCTAAAATGCAGGACTATTTGGGCATTGTGCCGCCCGACGATGCCCAGGGCGTTCTGCAGGACGTGCACTGGTCTTTTGGGGGCATCGGCTACTTTTCAACTTACTCGCTCGGAAACCTCTACGCAGCCCAGTTGTTTCATCAGGCGCAAGAAGATATGCCCGATCTCATGGAACAGATTGGCGCCGGCCAGCTGCTGGGACTCAAGGGATGGCTCAATAAGAACGTGCACGAACACGGCGCGCGCTTAACGGCAGCCGAGCTCGTTGAGCACGTAACGGGGGAACCGCTTTCGGCACGCTATTTTACCGACTATTTGCACGCTAAATTCGGACCGCTTTACAGCGCGGCTTAACCGGCGACCTGAGCGAATACACGCAGCCAGTTGAGTCCCAAGAATTTTTCTAGGGCCTCATCGTCGTACCCGCGCGCGGCTAGACCGGCGGTGATCTGAGGTAGGACCGTGGCGTCTTTGATCAGATCGCCGCCGCCGTCGAAGTCGGAACCGAGGCCTACGTGGTCAATGCCGGCTACTTCGATGGCGTGCTCAATGTGGTCGAGCAGTCCTTCAAAGCTCGGTTTGCTGTCGGAAACAAAAAACGGGACAAAGGTGATGCCGACTACGCCGCCCCCTTCGGCCAGCGCCTTGAGCTGGTCGTCGCGCAGGTTACGCGGGTGATCGCACAGGGCGCGACAGCAGTTGTGGGTGCCGACGATTGGGTGTTGGCTGCGCTCGATCGCATCCCAAAAACCGCGTTCGTTGATGTGCGATATATCGACGAGAATGCCAAGTTCGTTCATCTGTTCAACGAGTCGGACGCCAAAGTCGGTTAGTCCACCTCCCCCTTCGACCTCGCAGCCATCTGCTGCAAATGAGCGCGTGCTGTGGGTCAGCGTTATGCTGCGCACGCCGATCTGATGCAGTAGCGGTAGCACGTAGAGACTCTTTTCCAACGCATCGCTGTTTTCTATGGCCAAGACCGCGGCCCGTTTACCCGCCCGTTTTGCCTCGAGGATGTCATCGGCGCTGCGCGCAACGGTGATCTCATCGGAAAAAGCTTCTATTTCGCCAATTAGATAACCCAGCGCATCGAGTCCGTAGAGCAGGTGGTTGCCCCAGGGGCGAGTGCAGTCGACGGCGAAAAAGCCCGCGTCGAGGCCGCCGGCCTTCATCTTGGGTAAATCGAGTTGGACAGATTCGTTACCCAGAGGAGTCTCGTATTGGCGTAAGTAGGCTACGGCGCCAGCGCGCGCTTTCCAATCGGAGGGCTGGCTGCCGTCGAGGCGCAGATTGCCGCGGCGAATCAGGGCAATCATACTGTCGTTATGTGCGTCGATAACGAGCGCACGTTCGTGTAGATTGGTGTTCATTTTACAGGCTTTCTTAGGAATCCCACAGTCGCCTCATGGGGCCGAGTTGCTCTCGTCGTCGAGGGCGATTCGGCTTCCAGTTGCCGCGCGCTGTCCCTGGTATTTGCCGCGATAGGGATTGGGTGTGGCCCGATCCATACGGGCGAAGACGAGCTGACAAATGCGGCGGTCTGCCTGTAGACGGATGGGCAGGCGATTGGCGTTGTAGAGTTCGAGCGTAATCGTGCCCTCAAAGCCTGGGTCGACCCAGCCGGCATTTTGTATAAAGAGGCCAATGCGTCCAATCGATGAGCGGCCTTCTACAAAGGCCGTGACGTCGTCGGGCAGGCGAATGTACTCGCGAGTCGTGGCTAATAAAAACGAATTGGGCGGTATGATGATTTCGCTTTGGGTAATTTCCTCGTAGCGGATTTCTTCGTCGAGGCGGATCACGTCGAGGCGGTTTTCGTCGACTTTGAGAAAATGGTCGCCCAGCCGCACGTCGATTGAAGCGGGCTGGATCTGTCCGTCTGTTAGTGGATCGACGACGAGTTCGCCGCTGTCGAGCATCGAGCGTAGGGTCGTATCAGATAGAATCATAGAGCGCCGTGCCTTGGGGCCGTGCGGGTGGTTACCAACTGCGCGCCAGTTGGGTCAGAAGGCGGACGCCAAACCCCACGCCGCCTTTGCGGACGTAGTGGCGGTGAACGTCGCTGGAAGCCGTGCCGGCAATGTCGAGATGGGCCCAGGGAAACCCTTCGGCAAATTCGGCGAGCAGAGCAGCGGCGGTGCTCGCTCCGCCGGGCGGACCTCCCGAGTTCTTTACATCGGCTATATCGCCCTCGATCTGCTGGCGATATTCGGGCCAAAGCGGGAGTCGCCACAGGCGCTCGTGCGTTTGCTCTCCGGCGGCAATGAGTCGATCGGCCAGCCCATCGTCGTTACTGAATAGGCCGGCGGCGTGATGGCCTAGTGCCGTGACGCAGGCGCCCGTGAGCGTAGCCAAATCGACGACGGCCGCCGGCTTGTAGCGCTCGACGTAGCTCAAGGCATCGGCTAGGACGAGGCGCCCTTCGGCATCGGTGCTGATGATCTCAATCGTTTTTCCGTTTAGGGTTTTCAGCGCATCGCCCGGTCGAAAGGCATTGCCGTCGGGCATGTTTTCGGCCGCCGCAATCACGCCGATGATGCGGCGAGGCAGCCCGAGTTCGGCGATTGTTTGCATGGCGCCGAAGACCGCAGCCGCGCCCGACATATCCTTTTTCATTGTGACAATGCCGCTGACGCTTTTGAGCGATAGGCCACCGCTGTCGAAGGTGATCCCTTTACCGACAAATACAAGCGGCTGTTCGGAGCGGTGCGGCTGATGCTCTAGGCAGATGAAGCGAGGGGGATGCACGCTGCCCTGACCTACGGCTACGAGTGCGCCCATGCCGAGTTTTCTCATGGCGCTCTCATCTAAGATGCGGACCTTCAGATCATAGCGGCGCGCCATGCGACGGGCCGTACTCGCTAGATAGGCGGGAGTAGCAACATTGCCTGGATGGTTAATCAGATCGCGAGCTAAACTCGTTCCCGAGGCTAGGGCGAGGCCGTCGCGCACGCCCCTTCGCAGGGCCTTTAGCTTGCCGCCATCGACTTCTGTGACGATGATCTGCTGCAGTGATGCGGGGTTGGGATTCGTGCGGTAGTGTTCAAATCGGTAGAGGGCTAGTGCGCTGCCTTCCGCAAGGGCTTGGGCAGCGTCTGCTGGTTCAAGGTTGCCTGCGCCAGCACCGTGCAAAATGCTCGCAACCTGCCTACAGCCTAGTTTGTCTAGCGCAGTCGCCGACAGCGCAGCGGCGCGACGGGCGGCCTCTGCGTCGAAGCGCTCGCGCGGCCCTAAGCCGACGACGAGAACGCGCGGTGTGGAGAGGGTTGTTCCGCTGTACAATAGCAGCGTTTCGCCGCTAGCTCCGGAAAAATCGCCCAGCTCGATAGCCCGGCTGATCTGTCCGTTGAGGGCGCTGTCGACGGCGGCCGTTGCCCCGCCTGGCGTCGCTCCAGCGAACAGGTTGACGACGAGCGCATCGGCTCGCTGTTTTTGAATTTCTCCCTTGCGTACTGTAATTTTCATGGTGCCCCGCTTTGTTGGGCGAGTAGTATATGCGGGGTGCTTATCAATGTCAAGATTGGGCTCTGGGCAAGAGCCTACGATGGCGTATATTCTGGGGCATATGAACGACGATATCGTTACAAAGCTTCGCGCTTTTTTAGCAGAAGATCAGGTCTTAACGTCCGACGAGGAGTTGGATGTGTACGCCTTTGACGGCACGGCACTCTTGCATCAAAGACCGCGCTGTGTCACGCTGCCTGAAGATGCGCAGCAGGCCGCACGCATTGTTAAAATGGCCAATGATGCCGGCGTGCCGTTGGTTACGCGGGGGTCGGGCACGGGACTGGCTGGCGGATCGGTTCCGATCGAAGGATGTATCGTCCTGTGTTTGGTTCGCCTCAACCGCATATTGGAACTCGATGCAAAAAATTTGGTGATGGTCGTCGAGCCGGGTGTATTGACGCAGGAAATTGCCGACCGAGCCGCCGCCGCGGGTCTGTTCTATCCACCCGACCCCGGATCAATCAAGATCTCTACTATAGGCGGCAACGTAGCGAATAACTCGGGTGGGTTGCGCGGTCTCAAATACGGCGTCACGCGCGACTATATTATGGCGCTCGAAGTAGTGTTAGCTGATGGACAGATCTTGCAAACCGGCACGAAATGTGTGAAAGACGTAGCTGGATTTTCTCTGCGTGACCTGTTTATTGGCTCGGAGGGCTGTCTCGGCGTCATAACTAAAATTACGCTCAAACTCATTCCGCAGCCGGCGGCTAAAAAGACGATGCTCGCGCTTTTTGACAGTATGACGGCGGCAGCTGACACGATCTCGTCGATCATAGAGAACAAGATCATTCCCTGCACGCTGGAGTTTCTCGATCGGGTCACGGTAGAGTGCGTGGAGGGCTACGCCAAGATTGGTTTGCCCACCGACTGCGAGGCCCTGTTGCTGATGGAAGTAGACGGTCATGCCGCGCAGGTAGAGGAACAGGCCGAACAAGTCGTGGCCTTGGCCAAGGCAGGTGGAGCGCGCGAAGTGCGCCTAGCGCAGTCGGCTGAAGAGGCCCTAAAACTTGCTTCGGCGCGGCGCACCGCGTTTTCCGCGTTAGCTCGCCTGTCGCCTACAGTCGTCCTCGAGGATGTGACCGTGCCGCGCAGTGAACTGGCGCGCATGGTTGCTCGGATCGAAGAGGTGGGTCAGCGCCACAGCGTAAAAGTCGGGACATTCGGTCATATGGGCGACGGCAATTTGCATCCGACGTTTCTGTGTGACGAGCGCGACGAGGAGGAAATGGAGCGAGTCGAGCGCGCCATGCAGGAAGTATTCGATTTTGCGATTGAGCTCGGTGGTACCATCACGGGTGAGCACGGCGTTGGCTTGGCCAAAAAACCCTTTCTGCCGGCTCAGTTGGGCGAAGTTGGCATGGCTATGCTCACGCGGCTTAAATCGAGTTTTGATCCCAAAGGCATACTAAATCCGTGCAAGGTATTCGATTGAGCGACGGCGAACTGAACCTGCTGCGCGAATTGGACTACGCGGTTGTACAGCAGTGCATGCACTGCGGCATGTGTCTGCCTACCTGTCCGACTTATGCGACGACGCTGCGCGAGCGCTCTTCGCCGCGCGGGCGCATTGCAATGATGCGCGCCATCGCCGACGGCCGGCGCGAACTCAGCGCCTCTTTTGCAGAGGAGATGTACTTCTGCTTGGGCTGTCTGGCCTGTCAAACTGCGTGTCCGGCCGGCGTCAACTACGGCGAATTGTTTGAGTCCGCCCGCGCCGAAGTTGAGCGCCAAGGCGTGCTGGATACGCCTAAGCGTCGACGCATTCGCGACTGGACGCTGCGCTGGCTTTTTGTCGAACGGACGCGTCTACACGCGCTGGCGCGCCTGCTGCGCTTCTATCAGCGCAGCGGAATAGAGGGGTTCGTGCGTCGGCTGGGACTGCTCAATTTACTGCCGAAGTCGCTGCGCGATTTGGAGCCCCTAACTCCGCGAATGAGTCGCCAATTTACCGCGGCCCATCACGCCCAATCTGCCGATCCCGAAGCAGCGCGATATCGCGTTGCGCTCCTCAGCGGCTGCGTGCAGGATATCGCCTTTGCAGACGTTAATGCCGATACGATCTTCGCGCTGCGCCAGAATGGATGTCAGGTCCTGCTACCGCCCGAGCAGGCCTGCTGCGGTTCGCTGCACGCGCACAACGGCGACGTCGAATACGCTCGAGCGCTAGCGCGCCGAAATATCGATGCTTTTGCTCCTGAAGATCTCGATGCGATCATAGTCAACGCGGGTGGATGTGGATCGCATATGAAGCACTACGACCATTTGTTAGAGCACGACTCCGACTACGCGGCGCGTGCGAAAATCTGGAGCGAAAAAGTCAAGGATATCCACGAGTATCTTGCCGAAATAGGCTTTCGCGCTCCCGCTGCTGGGTGTGGCGTGACGCAGGTGACCTACCACGAATCGTGCCATCTCAAACACGGCCAGCGCGTGGCCGATGCCCCGCGACAGATTCTGAGCTCTATTCCCGACGTCGAATTGATCGAATTGGCCGAGGCCGATTGGTGCTGTGGCAGTGCGGGCATTTACAACATTACGCAGCCAGATATGTCGATGCGCCTGCTAGATCGCAAGATGGGGCACGTGCGCGATACGGGGGCTTCGGTGGTGGCTACGGGGAACCCCGGCTGTGCCATCCAATTGGTCCACGGCAGTCAGCGCGAGGAGATGGTGCTGGACGTCGTACATCCCATCTCGCTGCTGGCAGCCGCCTATCGCGCCGAGGAGAAACGAACGTGAAACACTATGGACTGACGATTGATCTCAAGGACGATCCCGAACTGATCGCACAGTATAGAGCATTTCACGCCGATCCATGGCCCGAACCCCTGCGCGGCCTGCGCGAGATTGGCATTGTCGATATGAAGATTTTTCTCCTCGGCACGCGGATGTTCATGTACATGACGGCCACCGATGAATTTGAGGCTGAGCGCGACTTTCCCACCTATGTCGAACGCAATCCAAAAGCCGCTGAATGGGACGCCATAATGCGCACGTTCCAACAGCAGGTGCCCGAAGCTCGTGCAGGTGAGTGGTGGGCCGAGATGGAAATGGTGTTCGATTTGCAGCGACACGTCTGATGGGAGCGATACACGGCAAGGACCGTCTGGCGGGAAAAGTCGCCATTGTTACGGGGGCGGCCTCGGGCATTGGGGAGGCGACGGCGCGTTTACTGGCCGCCGAGGGCGCATCCGTGTGTGCCGTTGACCTAAACAATGAGGCCGGTCGGCAGGTAGCCGATTCAATAGTCGGCGACGGAGGGACGGCGATATTCATTCGCGCCGATGTTGGTAAGGGGGCACAGGTCAAGCGCGTAGTTGAGCGCGCGCTGCAGAAGTTTGGCCGTCTCGACGTGCTGCATAATAACGCCTACTGGTCGCGCAATGGACAGGCTACCGAGTTGGAAGAGAAAGCGTGGGATCGCACGTTAGAGGTCACCTTAAAGTCCGTTTTCCTTGGCGCAAAGTATGCCATACCCGCCATGCGTCAGAGCGGGGGAGGATCCATTATCAACACGGGATCCGTGCATTCACTGGTAGGATTTGCTGGCTTTACTGCCTATGATGCGGCCAAGGGCGGCGTGTTGGCCATGACGCGGACGCTGGCCATTGATTACGGGCCGGATATTCGCGTTAACGCCGTCTTGCCGGGTGCCATACTGACGCCGGCCTGGGACGGAACGTCGAAGTCGTATCGCAAGCGCTGTGCCGAGATGGTGCCCGCCAAACGGCTGGGAGACCCGGATGACATTGCGCGTGCGGTCCTTTTTTTAGCATCAGATGAAGCTTCGTATATAACCGGCACGTCGCTCACGGTCGATGGCGGCATGCTGGCTCGCACAGAATAATAGGGGAAAGGAGACCATGCTCGCCCAAGACGATGTGCAGCAAGACAAACCTGGTGTAAAACCGCAGAATCCATGCTTTTCTTCGGGCCCCTGCGCCAAGCGGCCCGGTTGGGATCTCGGCGCGCTGAGTGCGGCCCCTCTCGGGCGATCGCATCGGGGTAAACTGGGCAAGGCGCGCCTGGCTGAAGTCATAGATCGCACGCGGGATATTCTGCAGATTCCCGACGCGTACCGCATTGCCGTTGTGCCTGCATCTGATACGGGCGCTGTCGAAATGTGCATGTGGTCCATGCTGGGTGAGCGCGGCGTAGATATCGCCGGCTGGGAGAGCTTTGGCAAAGGATGGGTTACCGATGTGGTAAAGCAGCTGAAGCTAGAGGACGTCCGCGTCTTTGCTGCCGATTATGGCCAGTTGCCCGACCTGACCCAGCTCGACTGCGATCGAGACGTTGTATTTACCTGGAACGGCACGACTTCGGGCGTGCGCGTGCCGGACGGATCGTGGATTTCCGATGATCGCAAGGGGCTGACCATCTGCGATGCGACTTCGGGTGTATTCGCCATGGAACTGCCCTGGGAAAAGCTCGACGTCGTCACCTACTCTTGGCAGAAGGCCATGGGAGGAGAAGCCGCCCACGGTATGATTGTGCTCAGTCCACGCGCCGTAGAGCGCCTTGAATCCTATACGCCACCGTGGCCGCTACCCAAGCTGTTTCGCATGACAAAGAATGGCGCACTCGACGAAGCCCTGTTCAAGGGGAGCACGATCAATACGCCGTCCATGCTGTGTGTAGAGGACGCTATCGATGGGCTCAAATGGGCCGAGTCGATTGGCGGTTTGCCTGAGTTAGTGCGCCGCTCACAGATCAACTTGCAGTGTTTGAGCGAGTGGGTCGAACGCAGCACATGGGCGGCGTTTCTCGCCCAAGACGAGGCCGTGCGTTCCAGCACGTCCATCTGCTGTACTATCGTCGATCCACTCTATGCCGAGTTGGATGAGAGCGCCCAGCGCGCGGTGGCCGACGCCCTGGTGCGCCTACTCGAAGAAGAAGAAGTGGCCCACGACATCGGTGCGTATCGCGATGCACCGCCGGGACTTCGCATATGGGGCGGATCGACCGTCGAACGCAGCGATATAGAAGCGCTCTTGCCCTGGTTGGACTGGGCATGGCAACGGGTTCGGCCCGCTCAATAGCTATTCTTTTATTGCAGAAAGAAGGCACCGTCGCGCAGTGCGTGGCGGTGCCTTTGTTTTTTAAAATGTGAATGGGCCGCTTAGAATGAGGGATCTTCGTCGTCTTCGTCGCCCGTGCCCCACAGCGTTTCAATCTCTTCTTCAAAAGGTGCATTCCGCTCTGTGCGCGGTGTATGCTCGGTAGGCTCTTGATCGGCATGGGGTATCTCGCCGAGTCGCTCCGATGAGGGCGTTGTTCGGGCCCGTTGAGCGACTACTTCTGCGTTCTCTGGAGCGGGCTGTGGTCGTGCTGTGATGTCAAAAGGCGCACAGGCGCTGACGTCGCTGAGGCGAATGGTTCGCCCCGCGGCACACGGCTCCCCCTCCTCGATGTGCCACCCCTGGCGCAGATAGCCGCTGACGGCTCGACGGTAGAGCGCTTCGTTGACAAAGGCGCGCTGGCCGGGATCGACGGGGAGAACGACCTCGAGCGACTGACTGCCGTCGTAGTGCGCATAGATCTGTCGATCAATGGCGCGGAGCTGTCGCTTCATCCACTGTATTTCTTTCGGTGTAAGGGTCTTTACCTTGCGGGGTGTGATGGCCATTCGGCGAATCGCTCTCCAAATTCCCATTGTCGATACCATGTAGTATTACGTTTATCGGCCGGGTACGGAAAAAATTTAGGTTCATCATGCTAGGGAATGCTCCCAATGCAAAAGGTCCGTGTCGCGGGAATAGCGACACGGACCTTTTGCGCGATGAGGCGATGGCGGCTAGCGCTTTTTAGCGGCCGCTTTCTTTTTGTTGCCTGACTGCAGGCGATTGGCAGCGCCGACCGATCCGATGTGCAGCGTGTCGTAGGCCTGCTGCGATGTTTCAAAGGGCCCTTCGTGCGTTTTCGCACCGTGCCAGTTGAGGTTGGTGTACATCGGATTGGGGGCACCAGTGGCCTTTTCGCGCGCTGCGATATGGGCCAGCATGCGCTCTTCCAACATGGCGACTACGGCTTTCTCTTTAGAGGCCACGTTCTTCAGTTCGAGTGGATCTTCGATCAGGTTATAGAGTTCGACGCGGGGCTTAAAATGGAAGTCGGGTTCGAGGGCAATCATCAGCTTCCACTGCGGCGTGCGCCAGCCGTGTTTGCGCATCCAAGTGCACTCTGTGATATAAAACTCGGAGTAGTTGGATGCGCGCTGGCCGGATATAAGCGGCAACAGCGACTGGCCATCAAAAGCGATCTCCGACTTGACGTTGAGCAGCTGCAAAACGGTCGGGACCAAATCTTGATGCAGGCTTGTACCTTTGACGCGCTGGCCCGCCGGGACTTTGCCCGGTAGGCGAATTATAAGAGGAACGTAGAGCGTGTTGTCGTACATGCCGTGGTGGTCGTACCAGCAGTCGTGCTCGTAGAGTGTCTCGCCGTGATCGCCGTTGATGACGATCAGCGTGTCGTCCTCCAAGCCGAGTTCGGAGACGCGCGTGATAATGCGTTGGATGCAGGCATCCATATAGGCGATGGCACCGTCGTACTGCGCGTCGACGTAGTGGCGATCGGTTATACCCGGTGGCATCCAATCGGCAAAAAAGTCGCAAAAGGGCTTAAAGTTGAATACCGGTTGCATCGACTTGTTTTTCGGATCGAATTCGTTGCCGCTGTAAAACATGCGCTCAAAGGGAGCTGGCGGCAGGTAGGGGGCATGCGGATCCATGTGGCGCAGAAAGAGAAAGAACGGCTTTTTGGATTTAGACAGTCGCTCGAGCTCGGGAATGGCGACCTTGTTGAGCTCTTCGGCTTTTGGGCTGCGGCCGGTTGCCCATGAGCCCCATCCCGGATAGTCAAAATAGCGGTCAAAACCGCGCGAACTGGGGTTGCCGGTAAAGCCGACACAGGAAGTGTTGTAGCCGTTTTTCTTTAGAATTTCAGGCAACGTGCGCACGGTGCGGGGCAGGCCGCCTTTGTGGCGCAGGGCGACGACCGAAGTGGAAAAACAGTCGAGTCCTGTTAGCATAGAAGCATAGGCCGAAGTGGTGGGAATATGCGGAGAATAATTCTGCTCAAAGAGCGTACCGCCCTCGGCGAACTTATCGATGTGCGGCGTAGTTTGGCGGTGGTAACCGTAGCAGCTCATGTGGTCGGCGCGCAGGCTATCAATGCCAAAGAGAATGAGATTGGTCTTTTTTGTGGGCATGTTATCCTCACTAAAAGGGGGTTGGTAAACAGGGGGAAAAGGCTAAAGCGAACGGCACGAAGCGTCAAGGGATAAGATGGGCTGTGATTGAGCGGACCGAGGCCAGTGCGTACATTGTCATCGCTTTATTAGAGTAGGTGAACGAACGCGTAGCGCGCAGGTATCGGGCGCTGTTTCCGGAAAGAGAGCGAGATGAAAAAGCTGAAAGTAGCCGTAGTCGGCGTAGGGGGGATCGCCGGCGCGCATATGCCAGGATGGAAGGCTTCGGAAGAAGCCGAACTGGCGGCTGGTTGCGACGTAAATGGCGACGTGCTAGCCAAATGGGGCGCCGAACACGGCGTGGATCGGCTCTACACGGACATTGAAGATCTATGGAGCGACGAAGAGATCGACATTGTCGATATCTGCACGCCGAATATGTACCATGCTCCGCTGAGTATCGCGGCATTGGAGGCGGGTAAACACGTGCTCTGCGAGAAGCCGCTTGCGCCCACGCCGGACGAAGTGAGAGAGATGATAGCGGCGCGCGACCGTTCGGGCAAACTGCTAATGACGGCTCAAAGTGTGCGCTTTACGGGCAACGCCCGTTCCTTCAAAGAAGAAGTAGATGCGGGCGCTCTCGGCGAGGTCTATCATGCTCGCTGTTGGGCGCTGCGCAGAGCGGGCGTACCGGTGCGCCCCGGGTTCATTCAGAAAAAGCACAGCGGCGGTGGTCCGTGTATCGATATTGGTGTGCACATGCTCGATCTTGCTCTGTGGCTTATGGGAAACCCCCAGCCAGTATCTGTAAACGGCGTGGCCGTCGCGCCGCTGGCGCACAAAGAAGGCGCATTTTCTGAATGGGGGCGCGCCCCGATTCCCCCCGAATATGACGTAGAAGATTTTGCTGCTGGATTTGTGCGCTTTGCTAACGGAGCTACGCTGGTATTGGAAATGAGCTGGATGCTTCACCACGGCGGGGCAGAGAACGGCGTATGGCTCTATGGAAAAGACGGCGGGGGACATTGGCCTTCGTGTGAATTTTTTCAAAGTAACTACCAGACGCGCCAGCACTATAACCGCACGATCAAATTGCACAGCGATGGACTGGGTTCGCACGCCGAAGAGTGCATGGCGTTTGCGCGGGCGATTGCCCATGGAGAACCGTCGCCCGTGCCTGCCGAAGAGTCGCTGCAGGTCGTACAGATTCTCGATGGAATCTATCGCAGTCAGGAGACGGGGGCTGAGGTTTTTGTAGATAATGAGTCGTGTGTGACGGTTAGTCAGTTGGAAGGTCCCGCGCGTTGGCGTCGGCCCTTTTTATTTGGCTGTGGGGGGGCGGCAAAAGGTCGGCTCTAATTTACCGATATAGAGGGGGAGATCCCTGTGCAGGACGATGTGGCCAAAGTGGGCACGGCTAGACGGGGACGTGCGATCGACGATCTCAGCGATTGTTTCCGATTGGAAGTAGGTGGGGCATGGCCGAAGAACTGCATGACGTATATGACGATGAGCACATCGGCGTGTGGAAGAGCGAGAATTTCTTCCATCTGCGTCTGTGGGATCGAGGTGTCGAAATGGTATTCACTAGCAGTGAGTGGGTTGATTTTCTTTCCAGTATGCGCTCTATGTTCTACCAAGAAAAAGAGTAGGCTCTCCGGTCGTTAGACCCCGTGGTATCGCTTCACTTCACGAGATTCCCCGTGCTTGTATCAGTAGGTTAATTAGAATTTATTAATCTGAATTACAAAAAATAATTACGTAAGTAAATTAAAATATTAACACTTATAATGTTTAATTTTTGCGAGTGTCCATAAATAGCTTGACTGGTATACACATGAACAGTAAATTTTTGTTCAGGTCATGTGATATTACAGTGAGCGTATATGCTGCTCACTTTTCTCCGGAGAAAGGGAGTGAGATGGGACGAGTGAAACAGTTGAGTGAGAGCTGGCAAAAAGCAATGTATCCCGTCGGATTATATGGCGGATGGGCGGGCCTGCTCATCGTTGTAATAATGGCGCAACCCTCGCTTCGCTATTGGGCCTAGCTGCCGACGCGATATGGCTTCTATAGACAAAGAGCGGATAGAGCGAGCAGCGCGCATATATGCCAGCAACTACGATGCGGGTTTGGCCCTGGGAATTGCTCCGGGTAGCTTCGGTCGATTGTGTCGTCGCTACGGCATCGAAACGCCGCAGGCGCGGCGTCAGCGCCGGCGCACCGAGTGGAAAACTCGCTCGGTTTGAACAGAGCGCGCAACAGGTTGGAAAGAGTGCAAAAGGTTGGAAAACATTCGATAGGAGGAGTGAGATATGGCGCGTGGTAGCGTTAATAAAGTGATATTGATCGGCAACTTGGGCGCCGATCCAGACCTGCGTTTTACAGCCAACGGGGCACAGGTCGCCCATTTTAACATGGCTACGAGTGAAACCTGGCAGGACAAAGGGGGGGAGCGGCAAGAGCGCACGGAATGGCACCGAATTGTACTGTGGAGGAGGCTAGCCGAGGTGGCGGGACAGTACCTCAAAAAAGGCAGCAAGGTGTATATAGAGGGTAAATTACAAACGCGTACATGGGATGATGCCAAGGGGCAGAAACACTACACGACGGAAATTATAGCTCAGAGTATGGAAATGCTCGATGGGCAGAACGGGGGGCCGGGAGAACTCGATATGGCCTACGGTCGCACAGTCCATGAGGTGCCTGCCGTGCCCCAGTCCCGCTCAGGCGCAGGGGATGACGACCTGCCATTCTGAGCGTTGCATCGGTCTTGACCGAGTGCCAAGGGCCGTGTTAGATTGGTCACGCTTCCACGAGGGAGCGTGACCTTTTTTATGCTAAATAGGAGAACATCATGGCTTTCGAACTCAACGCCAAGGGTAAGTTCAAGGATTTAACGCCGGGATATCGCGGGACGCGCTTTGGAGATGGCCGTCCCAAGGTCAACGATAGCATCCTCAAGCGCATGAAGAAGGTGACCGTCGAGGAAGCGTGGGGCGTGCTGGCCGGTAAGGGGCATCATTTCCAGTTCGAGGGGAATTGGCTCAACCTTCATCCCGACCGGGTCATCGTCGGCCGCGCCGTTACCTGTCGCTACGTGCCGCATCGCCCCGATCTTAACGATATTGTGCAGGCCGACGGCAAGCGCAAAAAATATATCGGCGGCCAGAACAGCTGGGTTATCGACTCGCTGGTTAAAGACGACGTGCTGGTTGTAGAGCTGTTCGGTAAAATCGTCAAAGGCACCTTTATCGGCGACAATCTCGGAACGGCGATCAACGTGAATACCGGGGGTACTGGTGTAGTAATTGACGGCAGCATTCGCGACGACGAACGCGTGCGCGAACTGCCCTTTAACGTCCTGTGTCGCGGCACGCATCCGACTGCTATCGGCGAGGTCACGATGGCTGAAATGAACGGGCCGGTGCGCATTGGCAATACGACGTGTATGCCGGGAGATATCGTCTTAGCTAAGCAGGCCGGCGTGGTGTTTATTCCGCCGCAGTATGCTAAGGAAGTAGTCGAGGTATCCGAAAACGTGCGCCTGCGCGATTACTGGGGCAAAAAGACCATAGCAGATGGTCGCTATACGCCGGGCGAAGTGGACCGCAAGTGGTCCGACAAAATGGAAAAGGAATTTGATAAGTGGAAAAAGACCGTCGACATCAACGCCGTCTTTGATGAGCTATAGTAGATGCGGTCTGTTTTAGACTAATCTTGTAGAGAATCTAAGGCCCGGAAACACGGTGTTTCCGGGCCTTGCTGTATTCGGTTCGTGCTCTGGTCATTGGGGATACAGTGGGAATTGGGACCGAACGGGCAATGATCGAATCAATAGAATGAGTGCTATACAAAGGAGAGGCCATATGAAAAAGCTGCGCATGGGGGTTGTCGGTTTGGGCATGGGGCGCGGTCACGCGCGCGGGTACTTAAGCCACCCACAGGCTGAACTCGTTGCTCTGTGCGATATGGATCCGGTTCGACTCGCGCAGGAAGCGGCTGAAATGGGCGTTGCGCAAACCTATGAAGATGCGCTTGAGATGTTTGATCGGGCCGATCTCGATGCGGTGAGTATTGCCGTGCCGAATAAACTGCATGCCCCGCTGACAATCGCCGCGCTTAAGCGCGGTCTGCACGTACTCTGCGAAAAACCGATGGCGCGCACGGCCAAAGAAGCCGAACGCATGCTGGCAGCCGCGCGGACGGCCAAGAAAAACCTGATGATCAACTTTTCTTTTCGCTTTTCCGATATGAGCTTTGCCCTCAAGGAGCAAGTCGATGCGGGCGTGGTGGGCGACATATACTTCGGTCGCAGCGTGTGGCATCGGCGACGTGGTGTGCCTCGGTTTGGCGGGTGGTTTGGGGTTCGAGAAATGTCGGGCGGAGGGCCGCTGATTGATTTGGGGGTGCATCGACTCGACTTGGCGCTCTGGCTGATGGGCTATCCCGAGCCCATTGCCGTCAGCGGGTCTACCTACGATCCGATTGCTAGTGAAATGGCCCAGCGCGAGGGTAAAACATTCGACGTCGAGGACCTGGCCTGCGGGCTCATAAAGTTTGCCAACGGGGCCACGCTTGTTCTCGAGGCGAGCTGGGCGCTGAACATACGCGAAAACGAGCATATGATCACGTCGCTCTACGGCACGCGCGGGGGCTTGGTCCAGCGCAACACGGGCGGGACATATGATTTTGAGGCCGAACTCTACACCGTGGAAGGCGACAGTCACTTTACCAAAAAACTGGACCGTCGCACGCAGCGCGCGCCGTCTTCCTATGGGGAATTTGTCGACAGTATTTTGGAAAAGCGCCAACCCATCGCTACGGGTGAACACGGTCTTAAGGTGATGAAGATTCTCGATGGGATCTATAAAAGCGCCGCCACGGGAAGGGAGGTGCGCTCTCGCGCGAATTCATATAAATAAAAAAGCGCCGACTCCATACACATAGAGTCGTCGCTGGGTTTACGGTGGGTGTAGTCGCTATTTGTTGGGCTGCGGCGTGGTGCGCAGATAGGGCTTAATCTTGGTAAATCCCTTGGGGAATTTCTCCTGGGCCTGCGCGTCGGACAGCGCCGGCGTGACGATGCAGTCGTCGCCGTCTTGCCAGTTGGCGGGGGTCGCAACCGAGTAATTAGCCGTCAGCTGCAGGGAATCAATAACGCGTAGCAGTTCGTCGAAGTTGCGTCCCGTCGAAGCTGGATACGTCAGCATGAGTTTGATTTTTTTATCCGGTCCGATGACGAATACCGAGCGCACGGTCATATTGTCCAATGCGTTGGGATGGATCATATCGTAGAGTTCCGCGACGGTGCGGTCCGGATCAGCCAGCAGGGGAAAATTAACGGTCGTATTTTGCGTTTCGTTGATGTCGCCAATCCAACCCTGGTGATCTTCCAAGGGATCGACGCTCAATCCGACTACCTTGACATCGCGTTTTTCAAACTCATCTTTGAGTTTGGCAACGGTGCCCAATTCGGTTGTGCATACGGGCGTGTAGTCGGCCGGGTGCGAAAAGAGGATGCCCCAGCTCGATCCCAACCACCTGTGAAAATGAATGGTGCCTTCAGTGCTCTCTGCCGTAAAATTAGGTGCTTCATCTCCAAGACGCAGTGCCAAAGTTCGTACTCCTCTTACAGTAATGAGGTTACTGAATGTGCTCAGCAACAGGTGTATATTCTTCTAAATAAGCGTTTGTAGCGTTGGTATTGTCAACACCTTGTGCGTGTAAATGGCACGTATGTGGCTATGTATCCGAAACAATAGGAGAGTGAAACGTTGAAAACGATTATGCCGATTGTCGCAATGTTATTGTGCAGTATGGCTACCCCGGCCATAGCGTGGTGGGGCAACGGTCATTATCTGCTTTCGCAGGCGGCCGTGCAGGCGCTGCCCGATGAGGTGCCGGCCTTTTTTCGCGCGAGCGGCGATGTCGTTGCTGCGGCTTCTATCGATCCCGACCTACACAAGAATCGCGCGGTGCCCAATATCAACAAGACCGAATACACGGAGCACTTTATCGACTTAGAGCTTTTGGAAGGGGCACCGCTTCCTGCGCTGCGCTACGATTTCATTGCTCTGTGCTATGAAAAGGGCGTCGATCCTACGCGCGTCGGTTTTGGGCCCTATGCGCTCGCCGAATGGACCGGCCGGTTGGCCGTCGCCTTTGCCGAATATCGCAAGTGGCCAGAAGACGAAGGGATCCAGTCAAAGTGTCTCGTGTATGCTGGTTTTATCGCGCACTACGCGCAGGATCTGATGCAGCCCCTGCACACGACGGTGCACTATAACGGGATCAAGCAGGAGGATGGTACCATAATTCAGAAGGGAATCCACGAAAAAGTGGATTCGGCTATCGAGCGGCTGAAAATGGTGCCGGCTGATCTGGCTAGCGGACAAGAGCTAGCGGTGCACGACTCGCTAATGGCCGGAATCATCGGAGCGCTCGAGTCGAGCCATGCACGCGTGTCGGCCATCTACGACGTGGGAGCAGGATGGGACGATATTGATAACGAGCAGATGCAGGCCTTAAGTCAAGAGCGTGCACGTGCTTCGGTGCAGTTCAACGCATCGCTCTATCTGACAGCCTGGCGTAAATCCGACGGCATGTGGTTGCCCGGCTGGCTCGATCGCGAAATGGGAGCTGTCAAAGGCGAATAAATAGGGCGCGAGCTTGCGGCCGCTATGCAGCGGGCAAGCCCTAGATCGATAGGGAAAATCCGTCGCGATCTTCCATGCCTTGGGCGAAGATTTTTTCTTCGACCGCAATACCCGCGCCCGGCGTATCCGGCACGACGAGTTTGCCGTCGATCAGGCTCCAACCGTCCTCTATATAGCCCGGCATATCAGCGGGGGCGGCTTCGAGGAGGGCGTAGTTGGGAATGGAGGCGGCAAAGTGCGCGTGGTGGTAGCGCTCGATATAGCTACCCCAAGTGTGCGGTGCACACAGCACGTCCCATTCTTCTAAGCGCGCCGCCGTGGCGCGCCACCAGGTTAGGCCGCTGAAGCGAAAATCGTGCTGCACCACGTCGATAAGGCCGTTCTCTACTAAATCAAAAAAGTAGGGAGGCGGGGCAAATTCTCCGTCGGCTACCAGCGTGTCCCAATCGTTTTCGACGATGTATTCCTTGAGTGCTTGGTTGAGCGGTCGGTCCTCTGCGAAGGGCTCCTCAAACCAGTAGATACCAATGTCGGCGCACAGGTCGAGTAGCGCTTTGGCGCTGTTGAGCGTGTTGCCCATATTGGCGTCGATCATAATGCGTGCGCCGGGATCTAATGCCTGACGCACGGTGCGCACGACTAAGGCATCGCGTCGCAGGCCCTCTTCTGGCTCCATCCAGCGTGCGCCACGTCCCACCTTGATCTTAAAATGCTTGTATCCGTGCTGCTGCCCGCTTTCGACCTCTTCGCGAAACAGGGCGATGGCTTCGTCATCGCTGAGCTCTAAGTCATCTATGTAAATAGAGGCATCGTATAGTTCGACCTGGCGCCGGCCGCGTGCGCCCAGCAGGCGATAGAGCGGCAGGTGCATCAGTCGTGCGACCAAATCCCACAGAGGTAAGTCGATGGGGCGCCCTATTGGCAGGCAGCCGTCAGGCAGTCGAAAAAGCTCCGTTATGGTCCGACCCAACAGGCTCTCTGCTTCGTCGCGGCCGATCGCAGACCAGCCAATGCCCCAAGCCCCGTTGGCTGCCTCTATGCGCACAACCGTATCGACCAGACGTGGTCCGTGGGTTGGAATACGCGCGTTGTATCCGATGGAGCGCGGACGGGTGCCGCGCAGGACGGATTTTTCTATGCGGACAATGGTTTCGTCGGGGGTCTGTGATGTGCTCATAGTGGGTTAATCCTTCGCCGTTGGTAGAAGGCCTTCACCGGCCCAAAGCGCGCTTTCTGGCCAGTGCGCTGACCAAGCAAAGTACATCGCATTATGGCTTGCGAGAAGGCGCAGGGAGCGACCTTTGAGGGGACCGTCTACGGCCCTGCCCGCCATGTCCCAGATAGAATGTGTTTGCCGGTCGCGCATGTAGAGCGGCAGGTCACCGCGCTGGGTGCTGCATTCGAATTCCAGCACCTGTCCGTCGAGTGAGCGGTTAAAGGCCACTCCTGTGGTGTGGGGCTTGTCGTAGACGATCAAGATGGCTAGGTCGCCCAATACATCGTTGATAACGGCTCGGTCGGGAAGCCGTGCAAGGGGATAGGCTTTTTGTTGGCGGTGGTGATGGAGGCCCAGCACCGATTCTTTGGCCGGCAGCGCGCTGCCGGGATCGGCCGTCGAGGGATGGAACATAATCCGTTCTTGATTGGTGCGGTAGTCACCGTAGGGATAGGTGTTATAGGTCTCTTGCGGATAGAGGGCTTGGATGTAGGAGGGATAGCGATCGAGGCCACTGCTGGCTTGGGCGACCGTCGTATGTGGATGGAGCATTTTCCACAGCTGCCAAGAGGTTTCAATTGCAGGCAACGGCACCAGGCGCTCTCCGCGTCGTTTTCCGCTAATGGCCGCGTGTACCATCTGCGGATAGAGCGTGTCTTCTTCGTTTCGGTCATAGAGCACGAGATTGGAGTTGAGCAGCACGCCAGAGACGCCAAATGTGCGCTGATCGCCGTCGGGGGTACGCGCGTCAAAAACAAGGGCACTGCCGGTCAGTGGGCACAGTGAGAAAGCGAGCGGCATACCGCCGAGCGTGTCGTTGATCACTTCGTGTTTCCAGCCGAGTCGATGGGGATAGGCGCGCGCCTGTCCATTGATGAGCACGCCGACGATGCGATCGGTGTCGAGAAGATAGAGGGCTGAGTCGGGCGGCACGGCGCGTGGGTTGGTCATCGCGGGGATGCCGTCGCGCGGAATGCCACCTGAGCGCAGGTGATTAGGCAATTCGTCGAGGCGCTCGTATAGATCGGCTCCTGCGGGCAGGGAACTCAGCAGGCCAAGAAAGAGGCTCAGTTGCTTGAGGCGATATAAACTGCGAACCCATGGCGCAGGTCGATATACAGACATCCTCTTTTCCTCAGCGCGTGAAATCGCGCTCCGGATCATCGCTGACGATGTGTGGAGCATACAGGGGGCTGTCGGCCTCGACGAGGCGGCCGTCGCCCCGTGCGATTTGGTTGGGTGTCTTGCAGGACACCCGGGCTGGATAATCACGCTTCAATTCAGCGCTCTGTTTAGCTCGCAGCTTTTCCACTTCGTCGAAGCTAAAGTCTGCCAGGGCGGCCTGACGCAGAGCCAGTAGTTCGGGTGATGATTCGATAGGTGTTTGTCTCAGCAGATCGACCTGTTCGTCCGGATCGTTCTCCAAGTCGAAGGCCAAATCGGCGCAGTCGCGAAAAGCGACATACTTGTAGCGAGCGTTCCGCGCCATGCGGAATTCTGTTCCCGCGCCCCAACGTGGAGCCAGCGACTCGGTGAGAACGGCTGGGCGACTTTCCAACTCGTTACAGGTGCTGCCTTCGATGGCAGAGCTTAGGTCAATGCCGTCGAGATCTCCGGGTGGAGCCACCTGGGCTAACCCGCACAGGGTCGGAAATACATCGGCTAAGCTAACGGGGGTAGCAATGGTCTGGGCCGGCTCTTCGCCGCGCCGTTGGGCCGGTGTGGAGACGATGAGCGGCACGCGCGCTGAAGCTTCGTGCCAGGTGTTCTTCCAAAAAAGCCCGTGTTCACCGGCAAGCTCACCGTGATCCGACGTGTATATGATAACGGTGTTGTCGAGCAGTCCGTCCCGCTGTAACAGGGCGAGGAAGTCGCCGATTATCTCATCGAGGAAGTCGACGCAGGCGAAATATGCGGCGCGTGCCTTCATCATTTCGTCCTCATCAATTTCTTCGCAGCGAAAGCCGGCGATGGCGCCAACGGTCATTGGGTGATCGGCGCTGTCGCCGCTGCGACCTATGCGTGGAGGTGTTACCCCCGATGGATAGTAGCGGTCGAAAAAGCGGGGCGGAGCGGTTAGCGGAAAGTGGGGCCGACTAAACGAAGCGTAGAGTAGCCAGGGTTGCTCGGCAGCCCGGTGTCGGTGTGCCCGCAGCCAGGCGATCGATTCGCGGGCGACGACCTGCTCTTGTAGTTGGGATTCGGGTATCTGGCTTAGGCCGGCATCGGCCGTGCGCGAGCGCATGTCCATACCCGGTCGAAGAGTGTCGCTGTAGAGGTCGAGTGGGTCGAATTGATGCGCACAAGGACCGCCGAAGTCACCGTAGGGGCGCGCTTGGAAACCGGCCCACTGCCGGCTGCCGCCTAGGTGTAACTTGCCCACGGTGCAGGTGGCATAGCCGGCTTCGCCCAAGGCGTTAGCGAACGTGGGAACATCTGGCGGTAGGATGGAATTATTGCCCCAAGCACCGCAGCGATGAGCGTGGCGACCGCATAGCATCGAGATGCGGCTAGGGGAGCACAGGGGCATCTGACAATAGGCGGTAGAAAAATGCGTGCCGTGATCGATTAGTCCGTCTAATGTCGGAGTATGACAGGGTTCGCCGCCTTCGGTTGGAGATTGCTTAGAAAGAAAGCGGTACGAATGTTCGTCGGATTGGAGCAGCAGAATATTAGGTGGCGTCGCCATAGCTTTCTCCTTTGTAGTGCGGAGTTCCGTAGTGTAGGGAAATTTTGGATCCCTAGCCAGCGCGTTTTTCCCGCGGAGGCGATAACTTTCAATCTCAGGTGCTCAGGAGGAATATATGCGCGGGGAATAATTATTTTTAAGTCTTTTAAAATATTGCCGATATTGTATCTTACACGCTGAAGCCGTGCCCGTTGTGGATCGTTCGGTACGCCTCTTGCTTTAGAGAATGAGATACTTCCGCTGAAGGAGCTATAGAGAATGTTTGGACGCAAACCCAAAGTAGTAGAGAAAAAAGAGCGCGTTTATCAGACCGGACGCATTTCCGTCAGTGACGGAGAGATTGAAAAGCGTTTGCGTTTTCAGGGGCTTACGGAGCGCGACTTAGGGGTCATCTTGACCTGGGCCGACACGCTGCGTCCCCAAATAGAGACCCTCTGCGATCGCTTTTATGCACACATACAGAGCAACCCAATTACGCAGGACTTCCTCACTCGATTTACGACCGTTGAAAAACAGCGTCCGCTGCTGACGCGATACATACTCACGATGCTATCGGGGTCCATTGACGACGATTACGTCGAGTCGCGCCGTCGCGTTGGCGCACGCCATAATGATATCGACCTCGACTTCAACTGGTACGTTTCAATGTATGAAGTCATTCGTCAGGTGCTCGTTGAAGGCGTGTCAGGTGCGGGCGCCACAGCCGAAGAACTGCACACGTTCAAAGATGCCTTAAACCGTCTTATCCAGACGGACGTCGCTCTCGTGAGCAACGCGCTGGCACAGGCACAGCGCAAACTGAGCGAAGAGATTGAACGTCAGCGCGACAGCGTCGTTACGTTTTTCAATGATACGTCTGAGATTCTGGCACGGATGTCCGATCGCGATCTGTCTATGCGCATGGACAAGACGTATGAAGAAGAATTCATGCGGGTGCGCGATGCGCTCAACCGCGCCTTGGATAACCTGGACGAAGGGCTTTCTCAGGTAGCTGTTAGCTCCGATCAGATCTCTTCGGCCTCGGGCCAGATTAGCGACGGTAGCCAGTCGCTCGCACAGGGTGCGACGCAGCAGGCCTCTACGCTAGAAGAGGTGGCCTCGAGCCTGGAGGAAATCACCTCCATGTCTAAACAGAACACGGCCAATGCCCAGCAGGCGCGCGCTATGTCGGAAGAAGCCGGTCGCAGCACGGACAAGGGTGTCGAGTCGATGAAGCGGCTCTCGCAGGCCATTGACCGAATCAAAAATTCGTCCGATGAAACAGCTCGAATCGTTAAGACCATCGACGAAATTGCGTTCCAGACGAATCTACTTGCCCTGAATGCCGCCGTTGAAGCCGCCCGCGCCGGCGAGGCGGGCAAAGGGTTTGCTGTGGTTGCCGAAGAGGTGCGTAACCTGGCTATGCGCTCGGCAGAGGCTGCTAAGAACACGGCTGAAATGATCCAGGAATCGGTGCAAAATGCCTCCGACGGCGTAGCGCTCAACCAAGAGGTATTGGATAATCTCGAAGAAATTAACAAGCAGGTTCAGCGCGTGGGTGACGTTATGGCTGAGATTTCGGCCGCCTCGAGCCAGCAGGAACAGGGCGTGGGGCAGATCAGCCAGGGCGTGGGCCAACTCAATCAACTGACGCAGCAGAACGCGGCAAACGCCGAAGAATCCGCTGCCGCTTCGGAAGAGCTTTCGGCACAGGCCGAAGAGATGCGTTCCTTGGTGCGCGCCTTCCAGTTGAGCGATGGCGGAGGCTCTTCCAGCGGGAAGGCAGCGCCCAGCAGCCGCGGGGGATCTCGCTCGCACAACGGTGCGGCCCGCCCGCGCAAAGCGGAAGAGCTGATTCCGCTGAGCGACGAGGACGAGGATGTGCTCAACGAGTTCTAATGGCTGAATCCTGCAAGCACATGGGCCGGTTAGTTGCTCGCGGTGTACACCTGGCGCTTAAGGGACTGGCCATCATGGGGGTCTTTGTCGCCGTCGAGTTCAGCGGAGCGTACTTCGCCG
Organism: Gemmatimonadota bacterium; assembly: GCA_038119905.1. Classification (GTDB taxonomy): domain Bacteria; phylum Latescibacterota; class UBA2968; order UBA8231; family UBA8231. The sequence continues at coordinate 50,064 of JAYOKQ010000009.1, forward strand.
AAGACACCTAGTCGGTTGATTTTAAACAGAAAGTAAAAGCGGCGGGCTCTCGTAGAGAGCGCTCGCCGCTTTTTCATTGCGGGTCGTAGGCCAAGTGGGGTGCTAGCCAGCGCTCTGCTTCCTCGCGCGAAATACCTTTGCGACCGGCATAGTCTTGTACTTGGTCGCGGTCGATTTTACCCACGGAAAAATAGCGCGCTTGTGCGTGGGAGAAGTAGAGCCCAGAGACGGCGGCAGCCGGCCACATGGCACAGGTTTCGGTTAGGTGCATGCCGCTCAGCTCTTCGACCTGTAGGAGGGCGAAGAGGGTGCGCTTCTCGCTGTGGTCGGGGCAAGCCGGATAGCCGGGTGCGGGCCGGATACCGCGGTAGCGTTCGCCGATTAGGTCATCGGCCGACAGGCTGTGTTCCGCTTCATATCCCCACGCTGCGCGCGCTCGTTCATGCAGCATTTCTGCCAGCGCCTCGGCGAGTCGGTCAGCTAGGGCTTTGAGTAAAATCGAGCTATAGTCGTCGTGTTGGCGAGTAAAGCGCTCGATGTGTTCCTCAATATCCAGTCCGGCCGTTACGGCAAAGGCGCCGATATAGTCGGGTACGTTACTTGTCCGAGGCGCGACAAAGTCGGCAAGAGCGAGCATGGGTTGGGCCGGATCGCGCTTGATGGCTTGCTGGCGCAGCGTGTAGAAACGAGCCGTCTCGCCCTGGCGCGTCTCGTCATTATACAGGACGATGTCATCCCCATCGCTGTTGGCTGGAAAGAATCTATAGAGTGCTTCGGCGCGCAGCCAGGATTCGGCGACGATGCGGTCTAACATGGCTTGAGCATCGGCAAAAAGTTGGCGAGCTTGGGGGCCAATTACAGGGTCGTCGAGCAAGCGTGGAAAGGCGCCGCGCAGCTCCCATGTATGAAAAAAGGGGGACCAGTCGATGTAGTCGACGAGTTCAGACAGGTCGACGTCGCGCTCGTGCTGTAGCGCTAGCGATGTGGGAGCCGGGGGGCTAGGAGCCGTCCAATCAATATGCATGGCACGGGCGCGGGCCTCGGAAAATGACATGAGCGACCGCTGCTGCGGGGCGTGGGCAAGGCGCTGCTGCTCCTGGTGGATGCTGTTTTCGGCTATAAGTGCCTCGCGCTGCGTAGGGCTGAGCAACTGCCCGACAACGCCCGGTGCCCGCGAAGCGTCAGCAACGTGAAGAATCGGTTGGTCGTAGACGGGGGCAATTCTGACGGCCGTGTGGCGGCGGCTGGTAGTCGCTCCGCCGATGAGCAGGGGTATGTCGAGTCCCTGGCGCTGCATTTCTCGGGCTACGTGTACCATTTCGTCGAGCGACGGGGTGATTAGGCCACTCAGGCCGATGATATCGACCTCCTGTTCGATGGCGGTACGCAGTATGTGTTCAGCAGACACCATAACGCCTAGGTCAATGATCTCGTAGTTATTGCAGGCCAAAACGACGCCGACGATGTTTTTGCCAATGTCGTGGACGTCGCCGCGCACGGTGGCCAATAAGATCTTGCCGCGCGCGTTGGTCGCCCCGCCTGGGCCTTTTTCCGCTTCCATGAGCGGTTCTAAAATTGCGACGGCTTGCTTCATAATACGCGCACTTTTGACGACCTGGGGCAGAAACATTTTACCGGCGCCAAAGAGCTCACCGATGTGATTCATGCCGTCCATGAGAGGGCCCTCGATAATGTCGAGTGGTCGCTCAAATGTGTCGATGGCTTCGGCGATGTCTTCGTCTATGTGTTCGCCGCGTCCATGCAGTAGGGCATAGCCAAGACGCTCAGTGATGGTGCCGCTTCTCCAGGCCTGGTCGTCGACCCTCTTTTTGCCGTCTCCGCGCACCGACTCGGCGTATTCAATTAGGCGTTCCGTTGCATCCGTTCGCCGCATAAAGAGCACATCTTCAACGCGTTCGCGCAGCGGCTCGGGGATGTCTTCGTAGACGGCGAGCTGGCCGGCGTTGACGATGCCCATATCGAGTCCACGCTGAATGGCGTGATATAGAAAAGCTGCGTGAATCGCTTCGCGCACGTAGTCGTTGCCGCGGAAGGAGAAGGAAATATTGCTGACTCCACCGCTGACTAGTGCCCCTGGGCAGGTCTGCTTAATCAATCCCACCGCTTCGATAAAATTGAGCGCATAGGCGTCGTGTTCTTCCATGCCGGTCGCCACGGTGAGAATGTTGGGGTCAAAGATGATGTCGTTGGCCGGCATTCCCACAGTCTCTGTTAGGATCGTATAGGCGCGCTGGCAGATGCGCACCTTGTCGTCTATCTCCGTGGCCTGGCCCCGTTCGTCGAAGGCCATAACGACGACGGCCGCACCGTAGCGACGGCAAATGGTTGCCTGTTCGACAAACGCTGCTTCGCCTTCTTTTAGGCTGAGAGAGTTGACAATTCCCTTGCCCTGCAGGCAGCGCAGGCCGGCTTCGATAACGGTGAACTTAGAGCTGTCGACCATAATGGGAAGGCGAGCGATATCGGGTTCGGCTGCGATGCGGTTGATGAAGCTGCGCATGGCCTCCTCTGAATCGATTAGCCCCTCATCCATATTAATGTCGATGATATTGGCGCCTCCCTCGACCTGCTGACGGGCTATTTCCGTAGCCGTTTCGTAGTCCCCGGCCTTTATAAAGCGCGCAAAACGTCGCGACCCTGTGATATTGGTGCGTTCGCCGACAAGGGTAAAGTTGTCGTCTGGGCCGATGGTGAACGGGTCAATCCCGCTGAAGTGGGGCTCTGCTTTAGCATGAGGGGGCGTGCGCGGGGGGAGATCGGCCACGGCGCGCGCGATGGCGTGTATGTGGTCGGGCGTCGTGCCGCAGCAGCCACCGATCAGATTGATAAATCCCTCTTCGGCGTATTGGCGCAGCGTGTGCGCGACTTCGTCTGGCCCCTGATCGTATGCACCCATCTCATTAGGCAATCCCGCGTTTAGGTAGCAGGAAAAGGGTAGGGGAGCGATGCGGGCCATTTCTTCAATGGCCGGCCGCATGTCCTGTGGTGCCATGCCGCAGTTGATGCCGACAGCGGCCAGTGTGCTGTGCTCTATAGAATACCAGAACGCTTCGGGGGTTTGGCCCGACAGCGTGCGATAGCTCAAGTCGGAAAACGTGCCGGATGCTATGATCGGCAGACGGTTTCCAGTATCAACGGCATGGCGCTCAATGGCAAAAAGGCAGGCTTTAAGCGTGAGGGAATCAAAGACCGTTTCGGCGAGCAAAAGATCGACCCCGCCATCGACGAGGCTGGATACCTGCTGGTAATAGCCCTCGACGACCTCTTCAAAGCGGTGGGTGCGATAGCCTGGGCGATTGACGTCGGGCGAGAGGGATAAGGTGATATTGGATGGACCGATAGAACCGGCGACCAAGCGCGGTTTTTCCGCCGTGGAAAAGGCATCGGCCGTCTGTCGGGCCAGACGCGCGGCAGCGAGGTTGATTTCGGCCACGCGATCCGAGAGCCCGTAGTCGGCCATCGAAAAGGGATTGGCGTTGAAGGTATTGGTCTCAATGATATCCGCCCCCGCTTCGAGGTAACTTCGGTGTATCTCCTCGATAATATGCGGCTGGGTTAGACAAAGTAGATCGTTGCAGCCGCGCAGTTCACCTAGGTGATCGGTGAATGTGCCGCCGCGAAAATCTGTTTCCTGGAGTTGGTAGGTCTGTATCATCGACCCCATGGCCCCGTCAAGCACGAGGATGCGCTCTTGCAGCAGGCGGGCCAGGTCGATTGTGGGGCGGTTATGAGCAGCAGTCATGAATGGCAGTCGGCTGTTAAATGGTTGGAAGTTAAGCTCCTTCAAACTAACGGTCTACCTGTATAAATGTCAATATCAAGATTTATTGATATATGGTATTCGCTCGCTTCGTATGCGGCGAGAGCGGAATTGCTTATCTTTCCCCCTCACCTGCGATGCCAGGGAGGAGATTACCCATGCACGGCGCGCTATGGATCGGTCTGATACTGGTCACGACGGCCTGGTCGCAAACGCTTGAAATCGTTTCGGAACAAGGAGATAGGTCAACCATAGAAGTCGGTATAGACGGCGAGGTCGTACTGTCTATCTGCGCCGACCTCGCCGGGGCTGGAACCGTTTCGGGATTTGTTTTTCACCTAGCTTTGCCCGCGGGTGCCTTTGCGCTAGAAATGCCAGGGCCTTTTAGGCCGGGTGCGCTTTTTGCCGACGCATCCGAATTTGCTAATGGGCCGGTGCCTAGCGGGCCGGCCTGGGGCACGGCGGCTGATATCGAGGTTTTGACCTATGCTGCGGTGGTCGGCCCAGCCGTTGAACGCGGCAGGACGGGACGAGGTGAGTTGGCGCGTTTGGTGTTGCGCCCGCTGCGAGCGGTGAACGCCTCGATCCACTTTGTCCAATCGCCGGTCTATCCTGCCAACGTGGTGCTGGGGGACGGACGGGGCGAACGCGTCTTTCGGTCGACGCAGGGAATAGATGTGCACGTACGGCCAGCGCTTCTAAGTAAGGAGGCGTTGGCAAGGCCCTCGTGGGCGCGGATAAAGAGCGCCTTGGCGACTCGGGAAAAGGACTAGAGCTATGCGACAGAGACCGGATTGGAAAGTCTATTACATGAATATTGCGATGGCTGTGCGCGCGCGAGCCGATTGCACCGGAAATCGCGTGGGGGCGATTCTCGTGCAGAACGATCGCATTATCGCTACCGGCTACAACGGGACGCCGCACGGTGTGACCAACTGCAGCGAGGGCGGATGTCATCGCTGTAACCACCGCGAAGCCTACGAGTCGGGGAAAGACTATGATCTATGTATTTGCGTACACGCCGAGCAAAATACCCTCCTCTCTGCAGCGCGATTTGGCATTGCTACGGAGGGTGCCGCTATGTATTCGACGATGCAGCCGTGCTTTGGCTGCACAAAGGAAATCATTCAGGCCAAAATACGCGCGGTCTATTATGTGCATCCTTGGGTGTATCCCGATCCGCAGTTTCAGCAGAGCTACGAGACCATGTTGTCCTACGTGCCCGAGGGCGTGCACAGCCTCGAGGTAGAAGATCCGGATGCGGCGTGGGCCGTATCTTCTCTGCGCACTGATTAGGTGCTAGGAAACGCCCGAAAGAAGGCCGCCTTATGTATCGCTCGGACCGGTTTGAACAAGGTCAATTGCTTGGTCAAAAGCGGCCGTTGACGTCCCTTGGGAAGTACCACCTTTTTTTATATACTCCGGCCAACATTCCTCTGGGAGGTCAATTGTGCAGCGCTCGTTTAAGCGGTCGAAATTGAGATGTATAATGGCGGTTGTAGTGGTTGTCGGCCTTGCTGTTTCCGAGGCGCGAGCCGTTGATGTATTGGTTGCTCCGGCGCGTCCGACGATCGACGGGATGCTGGGTGAATGGGGGGCGGCTCGCTCTATTGATATTTCGCCGGCCGGAGACGGCGTCGGCCTGCGCGGTGCTTTTGATGGGCTCGAGGATCACTGGGCAGCCGTTCACCTGCTGTGGGATGCCGACTCGCTCTACATTGCCGTGTCGGTCATGGACGACGTGCTCGACCGCCAGCCGGTTGCTCCTGGGGACAATGAGTGGAAAGGACCAGCGGGCGAGCGCAAAGACAAGATGTTCTACTACGATCATCTTAAAGTGTTCCTGCGGGGACCCGAACAGCCGCTCGGTTTAAACCTGTGGCTAGCACCGGGTCAAGAGGGAGGACGGGTGCACGCTTGGGGCGGTCAGCAGCGGGGTGTACCTCAGGGAGATTTGCCGCTGGAAATGGCTTCGCAGGTGCGCAGTACGACCTACAGCTACGAACTGGCAATCCCCTGGACCTGGCTGCGGATCTATCCGCGTCCCGACATGGTCATAGATGGGTTATTCCTCTTTCCGGACTCCGATCTACCCGAACTCGAACTGCGCAAAAAAATAGCACAGAGCAACAAGTGGATTTGGTGGCAGGGCAAACTCGTGCTGCGCGGTAACCCACCTGGGCTGCGCGAAGTGCCCGAATCGGATGTTGTAGAAGAGATCGCCCAGCAAAAAAGCCAGATCGTCGTGCCGCAGGTTGTTGCTCCACCCAAGGCACCCAAACCGGAACCGGCGCCCGCCGCTGCCGCCGAGACCGTGCCAGACAGCGGGCAGCAGGTGGTGAGCCAAGATGATGCTGTCGCGAAAGCATCTACTGAACAGACCGAAGACGCTAGCGCCGTCGAGGCGACTAGCGCCGCACCTGCGATGGCTGAATTGAGGGCCCGGTTAAATCGAAACTTACTGGCGCGCGCGTCCGTGAGTGCGGCCCCGCAGTGGGTGCGAGAAGTAGCTGGTAAAGGCGTCAATGCGAACCAAGTCGACTCGCTCTACTTCCGCTTTGGCGAGACCATAGAACGCATTTCTCGCGATAATATCAGCAGTCGCAGCGATGGGCTCGTGATGGATATGGCCGAGTATGCCGACGTGTGGCGCGCGCAGGCGCGCACCTTTTTGCGCGGCGTGATCGGTGCGGTCCTAACCGATGTCGAGGGGGACGCGGCGCTGACGGGCACGGCTATTCTGCGGGCGGCTGCGGCGGCTGGCGTCGAGGAAGAGCGCACGCGTTCGTTTATTCGCCACCTTTGTAAGGAGGCGCTGAGCGTATATGAAAAGAGTAAAATTGCCGCCACTGGCGACCTCGTTGAACGGGCGCGACGCAAGGCGGACATTCCATCGGAAAAGATGCAGCCGCTGATCGAAGCACTTGTTGCACAGTGGCGTCAGTAGGCTCGTCTTGCCGCTGAATAGGACGGTATCTACGCAGTAGATAATGCCGCTGTTGGGCGGTTTTTTCACAGGAGGAGAGACGGCGCCATGCCAACGTTTCAAAGCGGGTATTTACAGCGCTGTGCAGCGGCTATTTTTCGCGCTGCCGGCGCGCCGCAGGATCGTGCCGAGCGCGTGGCCGATTTGCTGGTTGCGGCCAATCTCGTCGGACACGATTCACACGGTATCATACGCGTTCCCCAGTATGTTGGAACCATTGAGCGCGGCGATATTGATCCCCATGCCGAGATTCAGATTGAACTTGAAACCGAGGCATCGGCGGTGCTCGACGGCTGCTGGGGATTTGGACAGGTCGTTATGAGTCAGGCCGCGTCAATGGCCGTCGAAAAAGCCAACCGCTGTGGGGTGGCTGCGCTTACGGTGCGCAATGCCAACCATATAGGGCGATTGGGTAGCTATGTCGAAGATATTGCACAAGAGGGCATGGTCGCGCTGCTCTTTGCCAATATGCACGGTGGAGGCGCCTGTGTCGTGCCGTGGGGGGGCCGCGAAGGGCGGCTGGGGACCAACCCGCTGGCGGCGGGTCTGCCGCGCCCAGGCGCCGATCCGATCGTCCTCGATATGACGACGAGTGTCGTAGCCGAAGGCAAGATCCGCGTTCAGCGCAATCGCGGGGAGTCTGTTCCCGAGGGATGGATCATCGACGCCGATGGACTGCCAACCACCGATCCAGCTGCTTTTTACGGACCTCCGCGCGGGGGCATTCTGCCCTTTGGTGGCGCGGCCGGCCACAAGGGCTATGGCCTAAGCGTCATTGTTGAAATACTCGGCGGCGCGCTCAGCGCGGCTGGCTGTGCTGGTACGGGCACGCGCAACGGTAACGGCGTGCTGTTACTCGTGATCGATATTGCTCGTTTCGTGCCAATGGATGCTTACATGAAAGAGGTGGGCCAGCTGGTTGATTTTATAAAATCGTCGCCGCTGGCTCCGGGTTTTGACGAGATCCTAGTCCCAGGAGAAATCGAATCGCGCCAGCGCGCCAAGCGCGTCGATGGCATTGAGATCGACGATAAAACCTGGCAAGAGATCGTCGAGTGCAGCGAACGATTGGGTGCGGAACTGCCGGCACCATGACCGCTTTACACCGCACCGTCGCACTGCTGCAGCGCGGGGTAGATGAGGGACAGCATCCGGGGGGACAGCTCGTTGTCCAGCGAGGAGCGACCACGTGGGCGGATCTGGCTGTCGGCAACGTAACGAGGGATTCGCTGCTGCATTGGTTTTCTGCGACCAAGCCGCTGGCCGCCGTTGCCATCGCCCAGCTATGGGAGCGCGGTGCGCTGAGGTTAGATGATCCGGTTTGCGCGCACCTGCCCGAGTTTGCCATCCACGGCAAAGACGACATCACCCTGCGCCATCTGCTCACCCACACCGGTGGTTTTCGTTCGCGCGTCGATATTGAGTGGGGCGATATGACGCAGGAAGAGGCCGTAGCTCAGGCGTGTGCCGCGCGCAAGGAGCGCCGTTGGCCCATCGGTCACAAAGCGGGATATCACATCAGCTCGGCCTGGTACGTGCTGGGGGAAGTGGTGCAGCGCCTAAGCGGACGTTCCTTTGATGAATACGTGCGCGGGGAAATTTTTGAACCATTGCAGATGGAAGACTGTTGGCTCAGCCTGTCTGCGGAGCGCTATAGGGACTACGGACAGCGCATGGCTTCCGTGTATACGACCGAAGGTGGCACCGCTATAGAGCAAGCGCTCTACTCGGGGTCCGCCGCCGCTGCCCGCTGCGTGCCTGGGGCTAGTGGTCGCGGTCCCGCGCGCCAACTCGCCCGCTTTTACCGCGCCTTGCTGAGTGGTGGGACGCTCGATGGAAGGCGCATCCTATCCGAGCAGACGGTCGAAGCGCTGGTGGCCCGTCAGCGCACGGGTCTATATGACCATACGTTTAAGCACGTGATGGATTGGGGGTTGGGTTTTGTTCTCAACTCGGCCATGTACGGCGCTGAAACGGTGCCCTATGGCTACGGTCGGCACGCCGGTTGGCGGGCCTTCGGTCACAGTGGTCAGCAAACGGCCGTGGCCTTTGCCGATCCAGATTTCGATTTGGTAGCCGTCCTTATCGTCAACGGGATGCCTGGTCCTGAGGCACATCACAAACGGTTTTTGCAGCTTCTCAGTATCCTCTACGAAGAGCTCGGCCTGGTCGAGGGGCAAGGCGCCGCGAGCTAATCCCTGCATGCTCTCTTAGTCTCCGATTCGGACGGTCTTTGCGCTGAGCTGTCTTTGTCGATAGGAGGCCTTTTTGCTATACTGTCTTTCGTCTATCGAATGCTCCCAATGGCCCAGAAAGGACGTGCATGAACGCGGCTGATTTGTTTGTGAAAGCGCTTGAGGCAGAGGGCGTAGAATACGTTTTCGGCATACCCGGCGAGGAGAATTTAGACCTGCTGGAGGCCCTGCGGCACTCACGGCAAATACGGCTGATACTGACCCGGCACGAGCAGGCGGCTGGTTTTATGGCGGCTACCTACGGTCGTCTGACGGGCAAGACCGGCGTTTGTATGGCAACGCTGGGACCGGGGGCGACCAATTTTGTAACGGCTGCCGCCTATGCCCAGCTGGGCGCGATGCCCATGCTTATGATTACGGGGCAAAAGCCCATTAAGTCTAGCAAACAGGGCCAGTTCCAAATCGTCGATGTCGTAGAGATGATGCGTCCGCTGACGAAATTTACTTGCCAGATCGTCAGCGGGGCCAATGTGCCGTCGCGCGTGCGCGAAGCGTTTCGCCTAGCCGAAGAAGAGCGGCCCGGAGCCGTCCACTTAGAGTTGCCCGAGGATATCGCTCGCGAAGAAGTGGATGCCGCCCTCTTCCCGCGCGACCGGGTGCGGCGTCCGATTCCTGAGGAGAAGGCCATTGCCCATGCGGCAGAAATGATTGAACAAGCGCGCCATCCGCTGCTGTTGATCGGTGCAGCGGCCAACCGCAAGCGCACGTCAAAAATGCTGCAGCACTTTGTGCAGGATACGGGCATCCCCTTTTTCACTACGCAGATGGGCAAAGGAGTTATAGACGAGCGCCATCCGCTGTTTTTGGGCAACGCAGCGCTTTCGGACAATGACCAACTGCACTGCGCTATTGCCCGTTCCGACCTCATCATCAACGTGGGACACGACGTAGTGGAAAAGCCACCATTCTTTATGGAGCACGGTGGGTTTCGCGTAATTCACGTCAATTTCTCTTCGGCCTCTGTCGATCCGGTCTACTTTCCCCAACTCGAGATCATCGGCGATATAGGGAACAGTATTTGGCAGCTCATGCTGCGAATCGATCGGCAAAAGCACTGGGATTTTTCCTATTTCGAAACGGTTAAACAGTGGATTGATCGAGGGCGCGACGAGGGCAGCGATAGCGGGGCATTCCCCCTGATGCCGCAGCGGTTGGTAGCCGAAGTGCGCCGCGCCATGCCCGACGAAGGCATTATCTGTCTCGACAACGGCGTGTATAAAATCTGGTTCGCGCTGAACTACCGTGCCCATGCCAACAACACGGTGCTCCTCGACAATGCGCTGGCCACGATGGGAGCGGGCTTGCCCTCGGCTATTGCCGCCCGCCTCGTCTGTCCGGATGTTCCCGTTATGGCTATCTGCGGCGATGGTGGCTTCATGATGAATTCGCAGGAGTTGGAGACGGCCGTGCGGCTGGGGCTCGATTTAGTGGTGCTGGTGCTCAACGACAATGCGTTCGGCATGATTAAATGGAAGCAGCAGGCCATGGGGCTGGAGAATTGGGGTTTGGATTACGGCAATCCGGACTTTGTGCAATATGCCGAAAGCTACGGCGCGCACGGTCACCGCGTGCAGGCGGCCGACCAGCTCCTACCGACGCTCCAGTCCTGTCTAAGCACGCCCGGGGTCCATTTGGTCGAAGCGCCGATAGACTATACCGGCAATCACGCGCTGCTCGACCGCGGGCGCACTTGTCCAGCGTGAGCGATTAATTTATGGGCAAGCGAGCGGTCATCATTGGCGGAGATGCTGCGGGCATGAGCGCGGCGGCGCAGCTGCGTAGGTCGGCGCCTCAGGTAGAAGTTGTCGTCTTTGAAAAGAGCGCCTTTGCTTCCTATGGCGCGTGCGGTATGCCCTACTACATCGCCGGAGATATTCAATCGCACCACGAACTGCTCGCGCTAACGCCTGAGCAGATTGAGGCCCGCGGTATTGAGGTGCGCTATGAGCATGAGGTGCTCGATATTCACCCAGGGGCTCGGCTTGTTGCTGGCAGGTGTCGCCAAGGGCGGACATTCCGTGAACACTACGATCTGCTGCTGTTGGCCACTGGCGGTACAGCCGTGCGTCCGCCATGGGCCGAAGCGCATCTGGATGGCGTGTTTACGCTGCGTTCACTGGAAGATGGGATCGCCCTGCGCCGCTTTCTCGAAGCGCGCCGACCGCGCCGTGCCGTCGTAATTGGCAGCGGTTTTATCGGCTTAGAGATGGTTGAGGCGCTGGCCCGGCGCGGCATGGAAGTGGCGCTCGTTGGGCGATCGCCCCATATACTCGGTCAATTCGACAGCGCCTTTGCCGCCCCCGTATTTGATGCGCTGCGCCACTGCGGCGTGCAGCTACACCTTTCCAACTCAGTCCATGCACTCACCGAGGTGGGCGGTCGCGTCGCTTCGGTGCAGACCGATGCGGGAGAGCTACCGGCAGACCTAGTGCTTTTGGCTACCGGGCTCGTGCCGGGCAATCAGCTAGCGCGCACAGCGGGATTGGCGCTGGGGGCGAGCGGTGCGCTCGCCGTAGACGAACGCATGGCGACTAACCGGTCGGGTATTTGGGCAGCTGGGGACTGCATAGAAGTGAAGCACGTGGTCAGCGGTGAGAAGGTGCACAAGCCGTTGGCGCTAACGGCGAATCGAACCGGACGCATTGCCGGTGAGCAAATGGCCGCAGCGGCGCTGGGACGTCTGTCCGCGCAGCGCTTTCGCGGCACGGCGGGAACGATGATTACCAAGGTGTTGGATTACGCCTTAGCCCATACCGGCCTCTCGCTGGAAGAGGCGCAGCAAGCCGGTTTTAACGCGGTGGTTTTTGAGCTAGAAAGCCGCACGCGCGCGCGCTATTATCCCGGATCTAAACCTCTAAAAATTCGCATCGTCGTCGAGCGGCGCACGCGTCGCCTGCTCGGAGCACAGCTGATCGGTGAAGAAGGAGTCGTAGGACGCATTGATGCGCTCGCCACGGCGCTGTTTGCCCGTATGACCATCGACGAAGTACATCAATTGGATTTGGCCTACGCCCCGCCTTTTGGTCCGGTTTACGACGCTATTATAGACGTGTGCGGCAAGGCCGCACTTGAGCTCTAATTATATGCGTTTGGTAACGGAAGGACTCGTGCACGTAGCTGGGAATGCTGTGCTCGATGTGCTGGTTCGCGATGCCCAGCAGCTAGCGTCAGTTGGACACAGTTGGTCGGACAACGTGCAGCGGTTGGTCCATCCGATCGAAGCTGTGCTGGGTGGCTGCGGCGCAGCTACGGCATATGTGCTCGGTGCGCTCGGCCAGCAGGTAGACCTCAATTCCAACGTTGGTCGGGACAGCTGGGGCGATATGCTGCGCGGATGGTTGGAGAGCGTCGAAGTGGAAGTGGCCGGTCTCGAGACGGCCGCTTCGGCTGTGCATGTCATCGCGTTGGATGCAACCGGTGGTCGCCGGTCGCACTATTACCCCGGTGAGAAAGTCGACTGGCGCACCTCGCTAGAGATGGCTGTGCCGCAGCTGTTTTTTGCCGCCGGATATGGTGCCGTAGATCGCGAGGATGGATCAGAGCTGCACGCCGTTTTTTCCGAATTGCGCCGGCGAGGGGCATGCATCGCCTTTGATGTGAGTCCCTGGTTTGCTGGACATCTCGCCGTGGGCGATATGCTGACGCTCTGGCGCGAGGTCGATTATCTGATCGGAACAGAAGAGGAACTACTCGCCTGGCAGCCGGCCGATGATGTAGAAGACTTGGCCGAGCGCATCCTCGATCGCGGCGTCGAGTGCGTCGTCATCAAACGCGGTCCTTTGGGTGCGCTGTATGCGGCGCGTGATGGCCTGCAGGGATATGCAGCGGTCGAAGAGGTTATTGCGGGCAACAGCGTGGGGGCCGGTGACAGTTTTAACGGGCGATTGCTCTATGGCCTATGTCGCGAGGAAAGTGTCGATCGCGCCGTGGCTGCGGCGACCAATTTGGCCACGCGCGTCGTGCGGCAGGGCCGTGGAGCCCTGGCTGCGGCCATGACAGAAAGGAGAGATTGATGACGGATAGACCGAACGTGCTGGTTATTATGAGTGACCAGCAAAAGGCCACGGCCAGCCATCTGTATGGGAACAGCTTTTGCCAGACGCCGTCAATGCAGCGCTTGGCCGATGATGGAGTGCTCTATGAAAACGCCATTACCCCACATCCGCTGTGCATGCCGGCACGCGTCTCGTTCTGGGCTTCGCAATATCCCCATACGCACGGCGGTCGCCGGAACCAGACGCCCATGCCCGGAGATGCCTGCCATGCCTGGAAGCTGTGGAAAGAGGCCGGCTATACGACGGGGCTAATTGGCAAGAACCACTGCTTTGAGACCGAAGAAGATCGGCAGCTATTTGACGTGTGGAATGCCTTTACGCACGGCGGTCGTCGCGAGGGGCCTTCTACGTGGGGTATGGAGTGGTTTCGCCCAGAAGCCGGTCGGCAGAAAGTAGCCCAGTGCGTGCGGGACATGCAGCCGCAGACGCCTAGCTTTGCCTATGGCAGCAACGATCTGCCGTTGGAGGATCATTCCACGGGGCTTATCGCTGGCCAAACGGTGCGCTTTTTGGAACGGCATCAAGACGAGCCGTTTGCCCTGTGGGTTTCTCTGCCCGATCCACACGAGCCGTGGATGGCTCCCAGACAGTATACCTCAATGTTCGACCGAGACCGCATTGAGCTACCGCCCCAACGCGAAGACGAATTTCTCGACGGAACGGCACCCGAGCGCAACCGCGTTCTCTATAATATCCTCAACTGGCGCGAAGACGATATACTCGACGTCTACGGCGTCATGGGGGCTTATTACGGGATGGTGCGTTTCCTAGACGACGGGCTCGGGCAAATTCTCGACGCCTTAGAACGGTTCAATCTGCGCGACAATACGATTGTAGTTTTCTGCTCTGATCACGGCGACTTTATGGGCGAGCACGGCATGACCTGTAAAGGCGGCGTATTCTACGATTGCCTGACGCGGGTGCCGCTGATCGTTTCTTGGCCTGGACATATAGCTGGGGGGGTGCGCGATGCCAGTATGGTGAACCTGATAGATGTAGTGCCCACGCTGCTCAATCTGCAGGAGATGGACATTCCGCGCTCGATGCACGGACAGCGCCTGCCTACGGTCACGGATGCGGCACCGCGCGATGCGACGTTCTCCGAGTACGGCAGCGGAGGGCCAGCCTTTACGCAGGCCGACCTCGAGCAATTGCCCCGCCCCTGGGGACGGTCGGCGCTGATGCGTTCGCTGCAGTGGCGGGAGGCGGAGGGACGGCGTAAGATGGTGCGGACGCAGCGGTGGAAATACGTGCACGATGCCATGGGAGATCGCGACGAGCTCTACGACCTACAGGACGATCCATGGGAGTTGTATAACGTCGTCGATAGACCAGAGAAGGCGTCCGTGCTGGCCGAAATGCGGCTGCGGTTAGCCGATTGGAGCATCCAGACGGAGGGCGGAGCGCCAGTGCCGTTGCCGGAAAGAGATCAGTATGAGTTGAGCCGTGAGTAACCCAATTATACTGATACTTGGTTGGCGTTCGGGCACGTCGAGTCTCACGAAGAAACTCTATGAAGAAGGGTTTCCCGTTACGCCCCCTCTGGACATGCGGCCGATGGCAGGACACCAGCCCGAGGGGCACTACGAGAATCCGCAGGTATACCAGATCAACGAGGCGCTCCTCAAGCATTTTTCCATGGCGATCTTTCAGCCGGGCCTGCTGCCCTTTGTCCATGCCGACGTAGTTGAAAAATGGTTGGATGAGCACCCAGAGCCCGTTATCATCAAAGATCCACGTCTGGCTTTTACATGGCCCATCTGGACTTCGTCTACCTCGCGCGACTGTGTCTTTGTTTGGACCGATCGCGAGACGACTTCGCAGGTGGCCTCGATTGTGCGCTGGTACAAGGTGCCTGAGGCCGCCGCGCATAGCTGCGTGCGCATGCACGATATGTGCGCTGATCTAGCGTGTCGATCGCATCCTTCACTGGTGCTCGATATGCTCGAAGAAGGGCGCGATGAAAAGGGTGCTGCGTTCATTGCTCGCTATGTATCACAGGGAACTCCGCCCAGCGGCGATTAGCGCGGGTCGACTGTGCTCGTAGCTCGGTAAAAAGGCTTGACACAATTTGCCTTCTGCCGATACCTTTGAGATACGTTTGACCTACTGAGGAGAGGACCGAAAAATGGCTCTTCCGCTTTTGACGCGCTCTGCTATAATCGCGGAATACGCTGGACATACGGCCGAGCCGTCGGCCCCAATTTTCTCGACTTCGCACGTCCTCTGGGCGGTGGGGCAATTGGTTTATTAACCCAGGTGATCAAGGACTAACGACCCACTGCCGCTGCACTGGCAGTGGGTTTTTTCATGTCTACTTAGGAGCAGATCATGCGCATTATAGTACCCGCCGGAGAAGATATCGAATATGCGGGCGGGGGGTGTCTAAAGGATATCCTCGTCGAGGTGAATAAGGATCTATTAAAGCAGTGTATTGCCGCTAAGATGGATGGAACCCGCATCGACTTTCACACGCAGCTAGCCGCCGATGCAGAAGTCGAGCTGATGTCGTGGGAAGACGAGGAGGCGGCCTGGATATATCGCCACAGCCTGTCTCATGTGCTCGCCCAGGCGGTTGTGCGCCTCTTTCCCGAAGCGCAACTGGCTATTGGACCGGCTATCGAAGATGGTTTTTACTACGATTTTGACGTCGAGCAGCCTTTTACGCCCGAGGATCTGACCAATATCGAACGCGAGATGAAGCGGGTTATCAAGCAAAATCACAAGTTCGAGCGCATCGACGTATCGCGTGCAGAGGCCGAAGAGCTAATCGCTTCGGCTCCGTATAAAAAGGAGATTTTAGAGGACCTCGACGCAGACCAACGCCTTTCTTTTTACCGGGACGGAGAGTTTGTCGACCTGTGTCGCGGCCCGCACATGCTCGGCACGGGGCAGGTTAAGAACTTCAAACTCCTTTCCGTAGCTGGGGCCTATTGGCGCGGCGATGAAAAGCGCAAGATGCTGCAGCGGATTTACGGCACGGCTTTTGCCACGCGCGAAGCGCTTGATGCCCACATGAAGATGCTCGAAGAGGCTAAAAAACGCGACCACCGAGTGCTGGGGCGTCAGCTGCAACTCTTCCATATCGATGAAGAGGTGGGACAGGGGCTCATTCTGTGGACGCCCAACGGAGCGGTCGTGCGCAACGAGCTACAAAACTTCATATCGACGGAACTGCGGCGACAGGGATACAGCCAGGTCTTTACGCCGCATATCGGTAAGCTAGACCTCTATCGCACGAGCGGCCACTTCCCCTATTATCAGGACAGCCAGTATCCCCCGCTGATCGATCACGATCACCTGCAGGGATTGGCCGACGAGGGCTGCACCTGCGGAGACCTATCGAATCAAATGCAGGCCGGCGATATCGACGGCTATCTCCTCAAACCGATGAACTGTCCTCACCACATAAAAATCTTTGCCTCGCAGCTGCACAGCTATCGCGACCTGCCGGTTCGGCTGGCAGAATTCGGCACGGTCTATCGCTGGGAACAGTCAGGGGAACTCGGCGGCATGACTCGGGTGCGCGGTTTTACCCAAGACGATGCGCACCTGTTTTGCACAGAAGACCAAGTTGCCGGCGAACTGCTGGGCTGTTTGGAATTGGTGAAAATCATCTTTGGTACGCTGGGCATGGAAGACTACCGCGTGCGCGTGGGGCTGCGCGATCCTGACAGCAGCAAGTACGTTGGTGATCCGGCCAAGTGGGACCGCGCCGAAGAGGCCTGCCGACAGGCTGCCAAGAGCTTGGACGTTTCCTTTAGCGAAGAGGCGGGAGAGGCCGCCTTTTACGGACCCAAGATCGACTTTGTCGTCAAGGATGTCGTCGGCCGCGAATGGCAGTTGGGCACCGTGCAGGTAGACTACAATCTGCCCGAGCGCTTTGGTCTGGAATACGTAGATGCCGAGGGTAAGATGCAGCGTCCGGTGATGATTCACCGCGCCCCGTTCGGCTCAATGGAGCGCTTTGTCGGCGTGTTGATCGAGCATTTTGCGGGTGCGTTTCCCGTCTGGTTGGCGCCCGTACAGGCGGTGGTCTTACCGATTGCCGAACGCCATGCCGACTACGCCGAACAGTTTTATCAGCAGCTGCGCGCCGACGGCGTGCGCGCCGAACTCGATGCGGCCAACGAGACGCTCACCAAGCGCAGTCGCCAAGCGCACACGCGCAAGGTGCCCTATATGCTGATTGCCGGAGATCGCGAAGTGGAACAGGGGCAGATGTCGGTGCGCCTGCGGTCGGGCGAGAACCTCGACCCGCTCAGCGTCGAACAGGCGGTTGAGCTCATTCGCACCAAGGTCGCTGAGAAGGCGCTTATCTAGATCGCAGCCATGCCGATGAACTAGGCGTCGAGCGGGGCGCTTTGGTGCGGCCCCAACTCTGGGGTACGACGGCCGAAGGCGGTTCGATTCCCGGGCCGTCATCGTCGCCCTTTCCTGTCGCCAGTTCGATCCATACGGGGCGCCGCTGAGAAACGGCGGATAGATCGGGCGAATCGCTTTCGTCCGCCCCTTGGTCAAATCGATCGACGCCGTGGGCACCGGTAAACTCGCGCGTCTGTTCCATCGAAAGATATATATTGGCACTTCCCTGGCTGCCGTCGAGGGGGACGGGGCTATCTAAGGGAAGAGCCGGTAGTAGCGGGGGAACCGGCTGTGTAGGCTGGGCAAGCGAAGCAAAGATGAGCACATCGCCTTCGTCCGGCCGTTGCTCTCGCATGTGCCGGTAGGCGCGGTCTAACTCTTCGGAAGCCTGCTGGGCGGGCGCTGTCGTCTGGTAGTTTACGGCGACAAAGTCGAGGTCGCCCGCGCGAAACGCTGCAAACACGGGTCGGCGTGCCGCGTCAATGTCTATAAATGATCCAGGTGCAAGTATTTGGACGCTGCGATCGCGCCAGGCAAATGCGTAGCGTATCGGGTCGTCGCCCGAAGGTTGCGAGGGCAGGATTTTAAAAAAATCGCCGCGGCGAAAGAGAATGGCCAGCAGTTGGTCGGCAGCAGCCAGGTCGCTCACGTCCTGAATCGCGACCAAATCGTATTGCTGGATGAGGTCGGCTACGCGCTCGAGATTGGAGGCGGTCGACAGGTCGCTGATGTGAAACGAGGCGACGCGAATGGACTGAGCGCTAACGGGTAGGGCTGTTAACAACAGGAGCCAGCAGCCGATGTGGAGTATCATGGGGCCATGCCTTTCGACGTATGGGATTCTTTAAAAAGATACGCTATATAGCGGGTATTTTCTGGCATTTCCGCTATTACACGCTGGGCGCGGCCCTTGCCCTGCTCTTTTGGGAAACGCCCGTCATCAAACCGTTCCGCATTTTCGTTGTTCTGGTGCACGAAGTCAACCACGCTGCCGCGGCTCTGCTGACGGGAGGCGAAGTTGTGGAAATGCGCACGCACTGGGATGAATCCGGGCACACGCTGACGCGAGGCGGTTTCTTTCCGCTGATTAGCGCCGCCGGCTATGTGGGCTCGGCGCTCTGGGGAGCGCTGCTCATCTATACCAGCCTCTTTCCACAGGTTCAGCGCTTGGCTTTACTCGCGGTCGGGGCTGTATGCTTGGGCATGACGCTGAAATTTACGCCGTGGGGTGCGAGCGATTTCTTTCTCGGCATGGGCGGTGGGTTTGCCCTAGGAGCCGTAGCTCTCTTTTCGCAGCGCGGCGCGCGCATTGGTTCCGTATGGATGGGCATTATGCTGTGTCTATACAGCCTACACGATTTTCGCACCGATTTGTTGTATGTTCCCGAGCGCACCGATGCGGGCATCCTCGCGCTGCATCTAGGGGTTCCCGAAGCTTCGGCCTTTATGCTGGCCTATCCCATTGCTTTTACCTGGGTGCTCTTTTCGATTTCCGTGATGTATCGGGCTCTGCGCGCCCTCGTGCGGGCCGAAGGACGTCGACGTGGAGGGTCGCTCTAGTTTTAGCTATGTGGTTGAATTTGCTGCTGCTATGGTCTAAGTTAGTTCGCCCCTGCCGCGCCAGTGCACTACGGTTTAGGGACTGAAAAAGTTTTATACGGAGAAATCTGCAATGAGAATGAGTCAGTTGTTCAGCACGACGCTGCGCGAAGTGAGTGCCGATGCCGAGGTTGCCAGTCATCAACTGCTGCTGCGTGCCGGCTATATTCGCCAGTTGGCCAGCGGTATTTTTAGCTATTTGCCGCTCGCGCAGCGCGCGCTGCGCAAGGTCGAGGATATTATCCGCGATGAAATGAACGCCATTGGCGGGCAGGAAATCACGATGCCCGTGGTGCATCCGGCCGAAATCTGGCAGCGAACCGGCCGCTACTATGCCATTGGCAGCGAGATGAGCCGATTTAAGGACAAGAACGAACGCGATATGGTGCTGGCGATGACGCATGAGGAAGTGGTTGCCGACCTGGTAAGCCGCGAAATAAAGAGCTATCGGCAGCTGCCGCAGCTCGTATATCAGCTGCAGACGAAGTGGCGCGACGATCCGCGTCCGCGTTCTGGACTAATTCGCGTGCGCGAATTTACCATGAAAGACAGCTATAGCCTCGACGCCGACTGGGCAGGACTCGAAGCGCAGTATCGCGCTCATTACCAAGCCTACTTCAATATATTTCGCCGCTGTGGTATCGATGCCATTGCCGTTGCTTCCGACACGGGGATGATGGGAGGCAAGGTGGCCCACGAGTATATGTATCTGACGCCAATTGGTGAGGACACGCTGCTGCTGTGCGATGCGTGCGGTTATTCAGCCAATCGGCAGATTGCTACCTTTCAGCGCGATGTGCCCGAACGGGAAGATCTGCTGGAGATGGAGCAGGTCGCTACGCCGGACGCGCAAACCATCGATGAATTGGCCGCTTTTCTCGACGTTCCAGCTCGGCGCACGGCCAAGGCGGTCTTTATGATGGTGACCGTGGGAGAAGGCGACGCGCAGAAGGATCAATTGGTCCTCGCTGTAATTCGCGGCGATATGGAAGTCAACGAGACCAAGCTGGCTAATGCCGTGGGGGCGCGCGAAATGTGGCCGGCCAACGCCGAAGAGATTGCCGCTGTTGGCGCAGTGCCCGGCTATGGATCGCCTCTGTCTGTGGAGGGGGCGCTAGTTGTTGTCGACCAGTCCATCGCCGACGCGTGCAATTTAGTGGCCGGGGCCAATCGCGAGGGATATCACGTCAAAAACGTCAACTGTGGACGAGACTACACGCCGGATATCACCGCGGATATAGCCGCTGCGCAGGCGGGGGATGGCTGTCCTCGCTGTGGCAGCGAAATGCGCACATCGCGCGGCGTTGAAGTTGGGAATATCTTCCAACTCGGGACTAAATACACCGAAGCATTGGGTGGCGATTATCTCGATGCCAACGGCAAGGTGCAGCCCGTTATTATGGGATCCTATGGCATCGGCGTCGGACGCCTTTTAGCCTGTGTCGCCGAAGAGCATCACGACGAAAACGGTTTTGTTTGGCCTGTATCGGTTGCGCCATTTGAAGTGATGATTACGCTGTTGGCCAAAGGTGAAGGCGAGGCGCAAACGGCTGCCGAAGCAATCTATGCCGATCTGACGGAACGCGGTATCGACGTGCTGCTGGATGACCGGAGGGAAAATCCTGGGGTGAAGTTCAACGATGCTGACCTAATCGGCATTCCTGTGCGCTTGACCGTGGGCGATCGCGGCTTAAAAAATGGCGTCGTAGAATTCAAGCTGCGGCGCGACAGCGAGCGTGGTGAAGTGCCGCTAGCCGAAGCGGCGGATCGAGCCGAGGCGGCCGTGCGCGCGCTCAAAGATGAGTTGACCCAACGCCTGGGCGAAGTGCCCTATACGGAGTGAGCTATGCCGGTATTTACTAGCGGGCGCGGTCGAGCTCCGTCGTGGTGTCAGATGCAGTACTATGACATTGAGCGGCTAGAGGTCGGCGACGTGCATACCTACGGCCGCGATGGCGCAATGGAAAAGCTAATCGTTGGTGCGGGCAGCGGGCTACTGCGGGTGGCTGGCCGGGAAATCGCCGTCGAGGAGGGGGCCAATGTCGACATCGGGCCGGGAGATGACCCTTTCGCCGTGCTGGTAGTCGACGTGCCTATGGTGCTGATCCGCATGTGTGGAGCATGGGGGGAGGAGTGCGGTGGTTCGGGGTTGTTTCGCGGCGAGCACTCCGACCAACCGCACGATCGCGGTGATGCCGTTGACTACGAAAAACACACCAATTTCGACAGTCACTACCACGACTGCGATGAATACTGGATCCTATACGAGGGCCGTGCGCGCGTGGTTACGGAGGGTCGGGCGTTCGAGGTCGAGGCGGGCGATTGTATGGCCACTGGTATGGGGTTCCACCACGATATGGCGCAGGTCTATCAGCCCGTGCGCGCCGTGTACTTTGAAACGACGCTCGAGGGACAAAAGCGGCGCGGTCATTTGTGGGACCACACGCACGGCTCAGCCCAGCCGCGGATGGAACGCGTCTAACGAAGGAATGTCCTTCAGTTCGGGCGCCCTCTCCGGGCTGGGATGTTGGCGCATCTCCTATTTATCCCATTCCTCTTCGGGCACGATGGCAATGTCCTGCGGCTCGTAGCCAATGGCGCGCTTGCCGTGTTCCATGTCATACATCGGCCAGTTGCTGGCCGAAACTCCGAACACGACCTCGTAGCGCACGCCCGGATGCGTGATCGCGCACTCGAATACGCGCACGCAGTCGCCGTGACTGAGCTGGTGGGGATGTTCCGGTAGGTCTCTCTCCAACTTAAAGTTGCCAATGCGCACGCAGACGATTTCCATTTCGTGACGATGCGCGTATGAATAGGCCAGTGATTCCCCAAAGACCTTGCTGATGGTGTAGTGTCCCAAGGGACGTGGTACCAAGTCGACGGTGCGCGTCATTCCCTTGGGATAGGGGCTTAATACTCCGGCGCGACTAGCATAGGCTATCCGCTTTACTCCATGCTGTCGGGCGGCCTCAAATACGTTGTAGGTGCCGATGAAATTACTCTGCAAGAGGGCATCCCAATCGTCGCCTCCGGGCAAGCCGCCTAAATGCACAATGGCATCCATCCCCTCAACCGCGCGCTGCACGCTGTCAAAATCGTTGAGGTCGGATATGACTTGATCGGCTAAGTCAGGTATCGCAACGCGGTCGTGGCCGCGCACGTGGTGGCTCTTTTCTAGGCCGCGTACGACGCACTGGCCCACGCTACCGGCTGCTCCGGTTACTAAAACGCGCATGGTATCTCCTCGTAAACTGGTATGGTAAAGCGAATGGGGCTGCGCGATGGGTTGATCCGTCGCGTGAGTTTCAATATAGGAGGATTTCCGGTTCAGGCGAAATAAAGGGGTACAAGCGCAGTCTGTCCAAGATCAATCAGCCATCGGTGCGTCTCTCAATTTAAAGGGGGGGATTTCCATCATCGTCTTCGTAAAGTATTTTATTATAGATGGTTTTGCCGTCTTCTCTGCGGTGTCTCAAGTGTTCCTTTCTCGTTTCAATCAAATCCATAGATCATGAATACGGATAGTCGGACAGATCATAGCCAGACCAAGGATGACATTGCGCTTGATTTGGCGGAGATGGCCGAAGATTCGGCCCAGCCCAGCGACGGGCTTGCGGATCTGGCTAGCTGGCGTTCGACGGACGATAAATTATGGGTCTCATCGGATGGCTTGGTGGCTCGTCTATGGCGCGTGGATGCCGAAATTACGCGCGAAGATATCGACCGTATTCTGGCCGATAGGGGGATCGTCGAAGGGATTGACGAGCAAGGAATCAATCAAGCTCTGGCCGTTGCTCGGCGTGGACAGGTCCAACATGGTTTGGTGGTCGCGCGCGGCCGTGCGCTGCAGCGCATCACCGCTGCACGCGTAATTTACCACCCCGGCTTGGAAGAGTCCGTCGAGGGCGAGATGAACTGGCAGGATGTGCTGCAGGCTGATGAGTTAACTACGCACGGGTTGGAAAATTTCGAGGTAGTGGCCGTGCCGGCCGACACGTCGCTGGCCGAGTGGTATCGAGGTCAATTTAATCCGGGCTCTACCGTTCGAGGAGAGTCTATTTTTCCCAAGTCTCAGGGGGCTCAGGCATTTCGGATTGGGCGTGGGGTAACCGTTAGCGACGATGGTCGACAATGTTTGAGCCAGCACTACGGCTATGTAACCTTAAACGGCGCTAGCCTGCAGGTCGTGCCACCACTGTGGATCGCACCGGATCGATCTGAAACGCACTATGTGCACCTACCGCACCAATTTGTCGAATTGCCACCTAGCGAAGAAGATCTTCTGCAGATACTGCGCTTGGCGGGTATTGAACACGGCATTGATAGCCAAGCGATAAAGACGGTATGCCAGCGCATTGGGAACGATCACCGTGCGCCGTTTACTGTGTGCATCGCTCGTTCGCTGCTGGCGGAAGAGCGCGGCGAGGTCGACATCCGCTATGCATTTGATCCGCTCCACGCGCTCAGTTGGGACCAAATGCAGGCACTGTATAACAGCGATAACCTCGTTGAATTCCGCAAGTCGATGGAATGGCTGTTACAGGATAGCGGTTTGCGCTGCCCGCTGCTGCGTCCCGGTGACCTCATTGCCGAAAAAATAGGCCGCGACGACGGCCGCGACGACGGCGTCTTCTGGGAGGTCGGTAGCGGCATACAGATACAGCCAGATGGCATGAGCGTAGTGGCCAGTCAGTGGGGCTTTCCCACTCTGCGCGGAGGACGTATTGAAATCGTCTGTCCTCTCTGGGTGGTGCCCGATGCAAGTGCTGCATACTTCGTCAATCTACCGCAGGGCGACGGAGCTGACTATCCCAGTCCCCAAGACATGGCTGAACTGCTCGCAATCGCCGAGGTCAAGCACGGGTATAACGAGCGCGATTGGGAGGATAGCCTGCGCGCGCTCGTATCGGGTCAGCACATGCCAGCCCTGCTGCCTGTCGCGTTGTCGACTCCGCCGCAGCAGGGCGCTGAGGACGCCTTTCAGTGGGCAATTAACGTCGAGGAAAATCGAGTCGGTAAAATCCTCGAAGATGGCTCAATTGATTTTCGTGAGCGCAGCCGGGCTCCCTCGGTGCGCGAGGGCGATTTGATCGGAACGTTCATACCGGCGCGCCGGGTGACGCCCGGTTGTGATGTGCTTGGGCGCGAAATCCCCGTGCCGCGTTCCCACATGCTCGAGGTGCTGTGCGGACCTAAGGTGCGCGAAGATAAAGACGGTGACCAGATCCTATTTTATGCCGAAGAGGGGGGTGAAGTCATAGTTGAGGATCGGGTGATGACGCAGCATCACCGCACGCGCAGGCGACTGCGCCTGAGTATTTCTCAGGTGATCAACGTGGATGGCGATGTTGGATATGGTACCGGTAATATTGATTTTAGCGGCGATGTGGTCATTCGCGGATCCGTGCAGTCGCTGTTTTCTGTGCGCGCAGAGGGGTCGGTCCACATCAGCGGTTACATAGAGGATGGAGCCGTTGTCACCGCGGGCAAGGATATCATGGTCGGCGGAGGGATTATCGGCGCGACCACGCAAATTGAAGCGGGTGGTTCGCTCTGGGCCAAGTTTGCTCAGGAAGCTAGTATACGAGTTGGTGGAGACGTGCGCATGGGATCCTATCTGTTTAACGCTTCGCTGCGAGCCGGTGGCAAAGTCGTCGTACTGGGACGAGGGGAGGGCAAATCGCGCGCGCTCGTTGGTGGATTGGTCTGGTCTGGTTCGGGGATTGAAACGCTATCGGTGGGGTCTCCCTACAATTCGGCTACGCATTTGGTTTGCGGGGTAGATTACCGACAGGTTGAACACCTCGAACGATTGCGCAACCAGCATCGTACCTGCGAAGAGCGGATGCAGGAACTCATGGATAAACTGGGTATGCCCAATCTCGATATGCAGCAGTTTCGCCAGCAGTTACAGCGGCGCACGACGGAAAAGAATCGCCGAGAGATTGCAGCGGGAGTGCGGCGCTTGGTGCGCTTGAACAATCGCAGGCAGAGCCTGATGGAAGATATCGAGGAGGTTATTTCGGCGCAGCGTTCGCTGGCTCGATCTGCTCGCATCGCCGTTCGCGGCACGGTTTATTCCGGCGTCGATATGCGGATTGGAGAGATCTCGACTTCATTCAAGGAGGAGCACTCCTTCCAAGAGATTCGATTGGTAGAGAAAGATGGCGTGCTGAGTATTGTCGAGCGGCCGCTCGAGCGCAGAGCACCGTCGAAAGGTTGACCGCTGAAGGGCGCCTACATAGCCTATAGGCACGTTAGAAAACACTTTGCAAAAGGGAGGAAATAGATGGCAACGTCGAAGAGCATTCGCTGTGGTGTAGTTGGCTACGGTGGCGCTTTTAACATGGGGCAAACGCACCTGAATTCGATGGCGCGCAATCGCCAAATGGAAGTGGCCGCCGTGTGCGAATTGGATCCGGCACGGCGCAAAGTGGCCGAAGATGATTTTCCCGGCGTGGAGACCTATGGTCGCGTCGGTGATATGCTGAAAAA
>JAYOKQ010000010.1:0-66304 GCA_038119905.1 Gemmatimonadota bacterium
GCGCCTCGAGGACGAACTGGCCCTCGGCCGTGCACGCGTCGCAGGCGCATTGGCCGGGTCGTTCGCTGAGCCAGCAGCTGATGTCGAGACCGTCCTGAGCGGCGATGGATTCCATCCACTCGCGGAGAATGTCGACGAGCACCGGCTGCGACGCGCAGGGGGCGCGGTGCTGGTTGCCCTCTTTGTGAGCAGCGTAGCGGCCCGTCAGCGCACTGTCGCCGCGGCCAGCTAGCTCTGGGTAGGCCTGGTAGAGACCGTAGCCGTGCAGGAAGTTGAGGTGCAGAATAAACGGCGAGTAGTTAAAGGCGCGCCGCCGGCTTTCGAGCATGAGATCTCTGTCGATGGTCGCCGAGTTGGGCTGTCCACGCCGCACGGTTGCCAGCTGTGTGGAAGCCATCTTGCCGAAGTTAAGCTTCATATCGGCTAGCCAGGGAATCCAATGTTGCTCGTCGGGAAAATTCCACAGGCCGCGCTCAGACAGATCGGGCCAGTCGCGTATGCGAACGCGGGGAACGGCGATGCGCTCGGCGGAGCGGCCTGCAACCAGCAGTTGGCGCAGCGTGCACGCACCGTAGTAGAGGCCGCGTTCGTCCAGTGCGGCTATGAGCAGCTGGTGGTCACCCTCGGGTTGGATCGTATAGGCTTGCTCGGCATTGGGGCAGGAGCGGAGGAAATCGGCGTCGACCGATAGCGGGCCTATTCGATCCTGCGCGTCGGGTATACCTAGCACAATCGTAAACTGTGTTTCGCCCTGCGTTGGCTCGATCTGCGCCGAGCACAGTGCGCGCAGTTCGTCGGCAGCCTGCTGAGCTGTTGGGCCGGCCTGGATATCGGTTGCGATACTGATATGCGCAGGATCGACGTCCAGGCTGCCCTCTATAATGCATTCCTTGGGCAGAGGCAGCAGGTGGTTGAACCACTGTTGCGTATCCATGATCGGCCGTGCTTAGAACAGCCCGCCGATGGAAAAGCCGACGGTGCTATAGGCTTCCTCTTCGATGGTCCGCATGGCGTAATTCAGGTTGAGCGTGATGCGAGAGCCGGACATAATGGGATATGCATAGCCGACTCCGACGAGCAGGCCGATACCCGAATCAGAGGTTTCATCATCCGTTTCGCCGCCGATTTCGTAGGAGATATTGGCCGCTGCTAAGCCGAAGTCTAAGCGTCCGAATAGGCCTTGGCCGATTTCCCGCGCGTAGTATTGAGTGCTGGCGGCATAGGTGTAGAGGCTGACCTGCATCCAGTCTTCGTCATCCATCTCGAGGAGATCAGCGCTGGCATTAACGACAACGCCGGCGAGCATTCGTTTGCTCATAGGCAGATAGAAACCGAGTAGATCCATGCTTAATTCAGAGCGTTCTACGCCGGGAAGCGCCTCGAGTAAATCGAGCGAATCGCCTACTTCGCTGGGATAGGTCGTACTCGCTCCTCCGAATCCCCAGTAGGTATACCATTTTTCCAGCTTGTTTTGGGCGCCTTCGCCGTCGGTTGGCAAAACCATTAGCGCACAGATCAGGACTAGGGAAAACGAACGCGCGGTGCTCATGGAGCGATCTCCTATTTACAATGAGTGTTAGGCACAACGGCACTGCGTATAAGGTAACACATTATGGACCGGCACAGAATGTCCGATTGCGCAGCAGGTCGGGTGTGTTGTCCGAGGACGATTGTACCTATACTTACCAATCAACATACACTCGTTTAATGACCTTTTTAACGCATGGATATAAAGAGCATTTTCGCGCGCGACAAAACGCTGACCAGCCTGGCAAAGACCTGCGGGTGAGCGGCTAAAGCCAGTCCGGTCGGACTGGGAGAGCTGCTCGCATCGCTGCCTCAAAACGGCGATGCCAACCTGTTGGTCGGATTCGAAACCAGCGACGATGCCGGGGTGTATCGACTTAACGACGAGCAGGCCATCGTCGTTACGGCCGACTTTATAACGCCGCCGGTAGACGATCCTTTTGTGTTTGGTCAGATAGGTGCCGCCAACTCGCTGAGCGACGTTTATGCGATGGGCGGCCGACCGCTGACGTGCCTCAATCTGATAGCTTTTCCTAGTCAGTATTTGGGTCCTGAAGTGCTGCACGGCATTGTCGAGGGGGCGCTGAGCAAGATAACGGAGGCCGGTGCCGTGCTGGCCGGTGGGCATACGACCGACGATGACGAGCCTAAATTCGGCCTGTCGGTCACCGGTGTCGTGCATCCCGAACGCTACTGGTCCAACAGCGGCGCACAGGTAGGCGATGTGCTGCTGCTCAGCAAGCCGATTGGCAGCGGCGTGCTGTTTAACGCCAACTTGCGCGGATGGGTTGCACCGGATTCAATGCGCACGTGCATTGAATCGCTCGTGCAGCTCAACAAAGCGGCCTGTGAGGTGCTGCAGCGCTTTAGCGTGCATGCGGCAACGGATGTAACGGGCTTCGGTTTGGCGGGTCACGCCTTTGAAATAGCCCGCGGCTCTGAGGTGTGTTTGCGCGTTGTTGCGGCTGATGTGCCGACCTTGCCCGAGGCGTTGGCCATGTATGAACGCGGCGTTAGCACGGGGGTTAATACGGCCAATCGCGCGCTCGTAAAAGACGCCATGCGCTGTGGCGATGAGCTGAGCTCTGCGCAGCGCGAATTGCTCATTGATCCGCAGACTAGCGGTGGCCTGCTGGTGGCCTTGCCCGCCGCCGAAGCCGCCGAGGCCCTGCAGGCGCTGCACGACGGTGGTGTGTCCGGTGCGCGCCTAATCGGTGCGGTCGAGGAGCGGTCTGACGCGGCTTATTTGAAATTTATTTAGTCTGTAGGAAGTGCTCTAACGACACGTTTCTATATATGCGTCGTCGACGTAGACGGAATTGACGGCCTCTGCTCGCTTGTCGCGGTAGAGGCCTACTTTTAGGTAGTTGCCCGTCTCGTTGTACATGTTGGAGCCATAGAATTTATGGTCCGTGCCGTTAAAAGCGGTGACGGGCCTATTGTCGGCATACATTTCGATGTAGCCGTCGCCTTCCATCGACCATCTGATCTGAAAAAAAACGTCGGACCACGCGCCTTTCTCTATGGGGAAAGCCCCGATCTCGTGTTGGGTCTGCGCAGCGTCGTGGTAGATCAGGCGGCAGCGGCTCTGCGAGTACAGGATGGATATGGGAGGCTTGTGCTCTGGGTAGGTATTCCAGTCTTCTCCAGCGGCAAAATCGGGCTGGCTGTGAAACTGACACAGGGCCTGCCAGTAGGGCTCCTCGACGTAATCGAGGGGAATCTTGATGCTCCAGCCGTACATATGGGTTTGGTCGTAGCGGCCCGAGTCGGCGCGCACTAGCTCGACGCGGTTGCCGCTGCGCACGATATCGCCGGGATGGAGTGTCAGCTTGGCCGAGTGCGCACCACGGCGCGGATCTTCGTCAGATACGAGTAGGATCGACGTAGGTCGCGCTCCTTCTAACCGCCACGCCGTAAAGTCGCCTAGCTCAAAATCGCCGTTTACCGTGGGAAATTCCTCCATCGCATTGCAGCGCTGATACACTTGCTCGACGAACCGCCCGTCGACGAATAGCTGCTCGCTCCACAGCAGGCCGTCGACGCGCTGTGCGTAGGTCCGATAGGCTCCGTGCAAGACCTTCTGCCCCCGTTTGTTGGTATAGTGCTCGTAGGCGCTGCGCAGGTAGCCGTTGGGCCAGTATTCGACGGTTTCGCTGAGCGCGGGCGGGGCGGGCTCCGTGCCGCGCCGGTCTGAACAGGCTCCTAGACATAGCAACGCGATGTATAAGGCGCTGCGCATAGGGCGCTTGGTGGATAAAATCATGCCGTAATTAATACGCAGATTTATGCGTGTGAACAACGCGCGGAGCGCGAGGGTGGGGATTTAAAATAGGGAGAAATACGTTATGTTCTATGGCAGCTATTCACTCTCATTTTCTCAACGGGAAACGGGCTATGCTCAGCGTGCTGTGGGACACGCGCAACTACTTTTTCTGGCTGGTGCTCATTTCGCTGCTGTGCTTTGTGCTCGAGCGTGTGGTGCCCTGGCGGCGCGAGCAAAGAGCGCTGCGCGTTGGCATCGGGCAAGATCTGTTTTGGCTGGTTTTCAATGGACACTACGCCGGGATTCTCGTCGCTAGCGTAGCGGCCTGGGCCCTTGGGCATATCGAACTGGCCATCGGCGGGTGGCCCATCGCCTCGCCGTCGGCGCTGCAGTGGCTATTGCATGAGCCGCTGTGGGTGCAGTTCGTCGTTTTTTTAGTGATGAAAGACCTGTTGGAATGGCTGGTGCACAACCTGCTGCACGCCGTGCCGGCGCTGTGGCAATTTCACAAGCTGCACCACAGCATTGAACAGCTCGATTGGATCGGCAATTTTCGCTTTCACTGGATGGAAATAGCCATCTACAAGGGGCTGACGTATTTCCCCCTTATCGCGCTGGGCGTCGACGGGCGCGTCGTGCTGTGGGTGGCCATCGTCGGCACGCTGATTGGCCATCTCAACCACGCCAACGTGCGCATTGACTGGGGGCCGCTCAAATACGTGCTCAACTCACCGCGCATGCACGTCTGGCACCACGACGTCGTGTTACACGGACATCACGGCCAAAACTTTGGCGTAGTTTTTAGCGTTTGGGACTGGCTCTTTGGCACGGCCTACCTGCCCGCCGATCGCGAAGGGCCGGCTCAGCTGGGTTTTGCCGATATGCGTCGCTTTCCGCGCGGCTTGTTGGGCCGCTTCCTCTACCCGTTTTGGAAGTGAGATGAACTGGCTGCTTGTACTGGCCCTGCTGCCGGCCAGCGCGCGCGCTCAGCCGGGCCTGTGGACGCTGGAAAAGGCCATCGCCCTAAAGTATCCGCTGCCGCAGCTGAGCGGTGATAGCTTGGATACGCGGTTGGCCGGGGGCGATTCTTCACTGCTGATCTTCGATACGCGACCGACGGTCGAATATGACGTTAGCCACCTGCAGAGCGCGCTCCGCGTCGATCCCGACATGGATGCCGAGGCCTTTATTGCTTCGTACGGCGATCGCCTGACGGGGCGCGACCTAGTATTCTACTGCTCGGTGGGGTATCGCTCTTCGATGTTTATCGAGCGCGTGCAGGATGCGGCCGAACGGGCCGGTGCGCGTTCGGTGGCCAATTTACGCGGGGGTATATTCCGCTGGTACAACGAAGACCGCCCGCTCTTTGGTCCTACTCAAGTCGACACCGTGCATCCCTACGACGCATACTGGGGCCGATTTCTGCGTCAAAAAGACATCGACGCCGAGCAGTAGAGCCTCGATTTAATGCGGCGGTCGCGGCCAGTGCTGCCAGTGACCTTCCTCATCTGTGCCGCGGCACACCACCGCGTTCCCATTCCATCCGTTGAGCGCCCGCACCTCGGCCGGCACAAAGCGCATCGTTAGGCCGCAGCGTCGCCGGTTGGACGTATTGGGCTCGGAGCCGTGCAGCAGCAGGTCGGTATGCAGAGAGATCTGTCCGGCGCGCAGTGCCAGTAGCACGGGGGCATCGCCGTACTGGAGCGGGTCGACGGCCGTCTGGTTGAGGACGTTGTTCTCTTCGGCGCGGCTCTCTTGGAAGGCGATCTGTCCGTGCAGATGGGATCCGGGTATGATCTGCATGGCTCCATTCTCCGCGTCGGCGTCGTCGATAGCTAGCCACACCGTGACCGTTTTGCTGGGCGTGAGCGGCCAGTAGGAGGCATCCTGGTGCCAGCTGACCTGCTTGCCGTCGCCCGGCATCTTGCAAAAATAGTGCGTGCCCCAACAGACCAAATCTTCGCCCAGTAGATCCTCTACATAGTCGAGTATGCGCGCTTCGGTGACTAGGTCGTGCACGGCGGCGTGCGTCTTGTGCCAGCCGTTGATGGAATAGCTGTTGTCTCCTCCGCCGGCTTCTTCCATCAGCCCATCAAAGGCGGCGCGATGAACCGCTATTTCTTCGGGAGAAAACACGTCGAGCGGGGCGATGTAGCCGCGTTCGTTAAAGTGCGCTATCTGGTCAGGAGTTAGGGTGCGCGGGTCGGTATGGTCTGCGGGAAAAAAGCGCAGGTCGCGCGCTAGTTCGGGGTAGGCGTTGGTCTGGGCCATGTCATTTCCTCAGCGGTCTAAGCCGTATGGGTAGGTGGGCTGTAGCGATCGGTCATCTGCCGCGCTGCTGTCGCGCGCCGAACGCGCGCTCCAGACGCGATAGCCATCCCCGGCCTGCTCGCCGAGGATGCTGCAGCCGTAGGTGCCCAAATCGCGTGCGGCCAGGAGGGGATCGTCGTCGACTAGTCGCTCAAATTCGCTGATTTGGCTGCACCACAGCAGGCGCAATACGTCGACAATATGGTCGGGCGTTGCGTCGTGGGCAAAAACGTGGCGGACCCGTCCAAGCGTGTCGAGTAAGTAAATTGAGGTGCTGTGATCAACGGCGTAGTCACCCCGTTCGTTGGGTATTCCCAGACTGTATTCCGCTCGGTAGGCGGCCGTGGCGCTGTCTATGGCGGCGGTTGAACCCGTCAGGCCGCGCACGGCAACGGGAAAATAGTCGAGGTAGGCGCGTAGGACTTCGGGTTGATCTCGACGGGGATCAACGCTGACGAACGTGATGTCGACGCTGTCGGCACCGGCCCCCAATCGCTCCTTGACGCCCACTAGGCGCGACAAAGTAGTCGGACAGAAGTCTGGACAGTAGGTATAGCCAAAAAAGAGCAGTGAGGTGCGCTCGCTGATGTCGCCGAGCAGGGTCGGTGCGCCTCGTTGGTCAGTCAGCTGCACGCGGCCGCCCAAGTCGGCAAAGGGGCGCAGGTCATCTACGATGGGTTGCGTGCGCTCTGCGAATGCCGTAGCGACTTCGGACGGCGCGTCGGCGGGGGGCGGGTCCGCGCAGCCGAACAGCAGAAACAGCAGGAGCGGATACGCTGTAATCTGTAGCGTGCATCGGGTGTGCATGCAGTGAATGTACGCGCCCGAAGAAACCGAGACAATCGGGTGGAGTGCGTCGGACTGGTGTCGTCCTCCGCGATGTCGTATGCTACACCGACGCGGCGCTGACTCTCCGCACAGTGACCGTTTTATCGTCGCCATCTTCTGCGAGGTTTCTATGTCCAAGCCAAACATACTCTTTCTCATGCCCGATCAGCTGCGCCACGACTTTTTGTCTTGCTATGGTGCGACGTTTATCGACACGCCGCACATCGATTCGCTGGCAAGTGAAGGTGTGCGCTACGACTGCGCTTATAGCACCTCGCCCGTTTGCGTGGCAGCGCGTCACAACCTGTTGACCGGTCTCAATTCCATTCGCACAGGCGTGCTGAACAACGGGCAATTCCTGCGTCCCGACTACGCGGCCTGCGGCATCCAAACATGGCCCGAGTTGATCGCCCAAGCTGGCTATCGCAGCGCGGCTATTGGCAAGATGCACTTCTATCCCTGGGATGCACACATGGGGTTTGACGATCGGATCATCTGCGAGGACAAACGCTGGCTGCACATTCAGGACGATTATGCCGACTTTTTGGCAGCGCGCGGTTTGCACAAGCTGCACGGCAACGAGCACGAGGGTTACTACGAGCACCGCGGTGCCATCGTGCACCAACACGCCTTTGAGCACTCGTGGGATTATTTTGTCGGCGATGCGGCTGCTCAGTATATACGCGACTACGACGACGAGCGTCCGTTCGCCATGATGGTGGGTTTTCCCGGCCCGCACTGTCCGTATGATCCTTCGCCCGAATACGCCGATCGCTACCGTCCAGAGGATATGCCTACAGCTATTCCCGAAGTGGAGGGGGAACACCCGCTGCTGCGCCAGCAGAATATCGACGGCAATAGGCGGCCGTGGAACGGCGTTGACTACAGCGAATTTACCGAAGCGCACAAAGCGAAGATTCGCGCCCACTATGCAGCGCTGGTAAAACAGATCGACGATATGGTCGGTCGCATTCTGCAGGCGCTGCGCGATGCCGGCCAGCTGGACAATACGGTGATTATTTTTTCGTCCGATCACGGGGATTATCTGGGCGATCACAACCTGATAGGCAAGGTGCAGTTTTTCGAAGCGAGCTGCCACGTGCCGCTGATTGCACGGCTGCCCGGCGGACCGCAGGGCCAATGCTGCGACGAATTAGTTGCGCTAGCCGACGTGACGCCGACGATGCTCGGTCTGGCAGGAGCCGATATACCCAGCTATATGGATTTTATGCCGTTGCCCGGCCTAGGACTGCCGCACGGTGAGCGCGACTATTTGTTCGGCATGATGGGAGGCGGTTGGATGTGCTTTGACGGGCGCTGGAAGCTGTGTAAATACAGCACGGGTGAACATATGCTCTTCGATTTACGCGAAGATCCGACCGAGCAGCGCAACCTGCTCAGGGAGGAGAGCTGCAGCGATATCTACTTGCGCTTGGATCGAGCCCTAACCGAGGAAGTGATGCGATCGATGGTGGCCTCACACCACGACAAACTCGTCTATCATACGGATTTATCGGGCGACGTGGAGTTCGGGCGCAGCGGCTGGCAGCGTCCCTATCCCAGCGCGCTCTAGGCGCGGCGACGCACCAGTACATAGGCGATGAGCGTGGCAACAAAGACCACGAGCAACATCCAGGCGATGCTCTGCAGCGTCTCGATAATCGTGCGGTAGATTTCTAGCACCCAGCGCTCGCCGGTTAGCTCTAGGATTGTAGACTCGCTGCCGCCGGACTCCGGCGCGTTGATGTAGCGCTCGAGGCTGTAAATGCGCACTCCGCCGGACACGCCGACGACGTAGGCAGCAAATTTGATGTAGCGATGCCAAGCCGAACTGATCGCGTCGCCAATAATGCGTTCGAGAATGGCGCCGATAGGTCGGTCGAAAAAACGCACGGCGAGGAAGGATACCAGCGAGGCGAGTAGGAACGTCGTGATCAACAGCGTATAGAACATAGCGGTGTCCTCCTCGGTCATTCGTTAGGGCGTTTCGACCTCTACGTCGTGAAATCCCAGCATGGGCACAAAGCGCTCCATATCCATGGGAACCGTTTGTGGGTTGGTGCCCCAGCCGCCGTGCACGCGTGCGCTGCCCTGCAGCGGCCTGCTCAGCACGAGTTCAATGGTGGCGTCCATTGGCCTGCGCACCGCCTCTATTGCGACCTCTCCGGCATCGTCTTCTACGCGAAAGCAATTGGCCCCTTCATCGATAGAGTCCATGCGGCTGTGCACGTGGTCGAAGTGCAGGACGATGCGCTGTGCCTCGACTAACGTAGCGCGCGTTAGATCGGGCGCTCGATGGTCGCTTTCAAGTCCATAGACTGCGTCCAGCGCGGCGCGGGCCAGCCGCTCGCCGAGCAGCATATTGCCGGCTGGGCTGGTGTGAATCAGGTCGGACAGAGGCAGGTCGAGCGTGGGCACAACGCTGACGCCGGCAACGGCTTGGGCTACGTGTCGCTGGGCCTGTCGCACCTGGGTCCACCAGCGATCGGGACCGGGCTCAGCGCGTCCATAGACGCGGTTTAGCTGCACGGTGAGCACGGGCAACTGCGCCTTGCCCAGCGCTGCGCGCCAGGCGGACACAGCGTCGGTAAAACGCCGTGCGTAGGAAGCGGCGACCTCCTCGGCGCCGGCGTCGCTCTCGCCCTGATACCAGAGGATGCCGCGCGCGCCTCCCGTTTTTTCTACGCACTGCACCATATTGTCAAAGAGGTCGGCTGGGCCGTCTTCGTGCGGATTCCAGCGCGTCAGCGGCGAACCACCTAGCGAAGTTTGCACCAGGCCAATAGGGTAGTGGAGTGCGCGCTGCAGCAGGCGGCCAAACTGCAGATAGGGCGAGTGGCCGGGATTGCCTCCTTCGCGATTGACCGGGTGCTGTGTATCAGTCGACTCGTTCATCGGATGGCTGGCCAGCGCCCAAGATTCGCTGTTGCGGAATAGGTGCACGCCTAGCTCCGGTGGGTCTTCGTAGGGGCCGCGCCCATAGCCGGCCGAATTGCTCTGTCCGGCAATGATCCATAGGTCGCCTACGCCCCAGAAGTGGCGCATATCGCCGCGCGGGGACCACTCGCCGGCGGCGTTGGCCGGTCCACGCAGGCGGGTTTCCAAGCGATAGAGCCCGCCGGCTGGAACGCTCAAGGTCGTGCACCATGTGCCGTCCTCATGCGTGTCGGCCTCGTGCCAATCGACGATCGATACGCCGGTTTGCGATGCGGCTACCCGCACTTCGATGCGGCATGCTGAATCTCCAACCCAGCGGCCCTTTAGGTGCACGGCGCCCATCCCCTCGCTATCCTGCTGGACAATTTGCCAGTCGCTCAGCCCCTCTTCGATAATCGCGCCGACCTGCTCACTCATGTGTTTTCTCTCCGTATATTGCACGTTGGTTGGCATATCGCCTATTTGGATCGGATGTGGTAAATCAATATATTTTGCCGACCCATCACAACAGGAGTGTCCTTATGCAAAAGCGTCCCTATGGACAGACGGGTATAGATCTTTCGATTATCGGTTTTGGCGGAATTCTCGTCACCAATACAGAACCT
Source organism: Gemmatimonadota bacterium (assembly GCA_038119905.1). Taxonomy (GTDB): domain Bacteria; phylum Latescibacterota; class UBA2968; order UBA8231; family UBA8231. Next base: position 10,474 of record JAYOKQ010000010.1, read on the forward strand.
GCTGAAGCGAGTCGGCTCGTAGCGCGCGCCGTCGATCACGGCATCAACTATTTTGACGTAGCGCCTTCATACGGCAACGCAGAAGAATGTTTGGGGCCAGCGCTCGCGCCCTATCGCAAGGACGTTTTCCTAGCCTGCAAAACAACGGAGCGCAGCCGGGAGGGCGCCGAGCGCGAAATGATGCAATCGCTGGCGCATATGCACAGCGAACACTTTGATCTGTATCAGCTCCATGCCATGACCACGCAGGAGGATTTCGATGCGGCGACGGCCCCCGATGGGGCACTACCCTTTCTCGTAGAGGCGCGGGATAAGGGACTGATTCGCCACATCGGATTTTCTGCGCACTCGGCTGAGATCGCCGTGCAGCTGCTCGACTATTTCGCCTTTGACTCCGTGCTCTTCCCGCTCAATTGGACGCACTATTTCCAGGCTAATTTTGGACCTCAGGTAGTGGCTAAAGCTGAGGAGACGGGCGCGGCGCGCCTGGCGCTAAAGGCACTGGCCTACGGTAAGATTTCCGAGGGAGAGGAGAAGAAGTACGCCAAGTGCTGGTACCACCCAATCGACGATAGCGAATTGGCCGATTTGGCGCTGCGCTTTACGCTGTCGCAGCCGATTACCGCTGCGATTCCGCCGGGCGAAGCCAAGTTCTTTGATATGGCACTCGAAATCGCCGCGGAGTTTCGTCCAATCGAAGCGTCGGAAATCGCCGTGCTGCGCGAGCGCTCAGCGGCGGCTGAGCCTCTGTTTCGTCTGCACGCAGCCTAATAGGCTGCAGCCTACGGTTGGGGGTGACGCACGCGGGCTACGAGCTGCATCAGCGCCAAGCGTTCGGTCTGGTAGACATCGGCTGTGCGCAGCGTGAACTCGCCGCGAACGACTAGGCGTTGACCGGGCGTGAGCGAGACCGGCTGGCCAAAGGGAATAAACGCGTCGACTAGCGCATCCTCGTCGTCGAAAAAGCGCAGGTCGTAGCGCACGTGGACGGGCTGGGGGCCCGCGTTGCGAAAGACTGCGGCGAAGGCGCCGGCTATTTCAAAGGTGCCGTTGGACAGGGGCAGAGGTAAAAAAGGAACCCATTCTAAGCTGTCTATTCCAACGTGCTCTTTTAGGCCTTCTTCTATTTCTTGGAAACGCACTTCACTGCTGCGCGTTATGTCCCGCGGTCGCGTTGCATCGCCGGCGAGACTGCACCCCGTTACGAGCGCGGCACACGTTAGAGCCCTAAGTACGATGCGCCTAAAGTGTCTCATCGGATCTATGCCTTTCGTTTGCGCAGGTCCTAGCCGCTGTGCATTTTTTACGTATGCAAGAAGCAACGCTCTGGCTCATACCCCTGCTCTTGGCAGCGGCGGTGGCCGTTTTGGCCATCTCGACGCAGCGTCGCCATCGTGGACTGCGCGCGGAGGGTACAACGGACGATTCCGTCCAGCAGCGCCGCGCCGCTCTATGCGGCAGCGCCGTTACGTGGCTGTATGCCAGCATGGCCATCTTTATCGCCGCCGTCGGCATTGCCCTGTCCATTCGATCGGCACAATATAGCTATACCTCTGCCCTTTCGCTCTGCACGGGCCTAGGCGTACTCGCCCTGCTCGTGGCCAATGCGCAGCTGTTGCGCGAAGCGCTGCTCGACGCAAGTCGTCCGACAGACGAACCCTAGTATACGACTCACCACCTAGAGAGACAGATCCGATGTCCGAGGACATTATACGCGATCAGATCGACTATTATCGCGCGCGGGCGGGCGAGTACGACGAGTGGTTTTTGCGTCGAGGGCGCTTTGATCACGGACCCGAGTTGAACGAACGCTGGTTTGCCGAAGCGGACCAAGTGCGCGCTGCACTCGATGAATTTGCTCCTCGAGGAGAGGTGCTCGAACTGGCCTGCGGTACGGGGCTGTGGAGCCAGCATTTGGCGCAGCACGCCGATGCGCTGCTCGCCGTTGACGCATCGGCCGAAGTGATTGAGCTCAATCGACAGCGTCTCGGTGCTGCGGCACACGTAGCCTATCACCAGTCCGATATTTTTTCTTGGCAGCCCGACCGCCAATACGACGTCGTCTTCTTTTCTTTTTGGCTGTCGCACGTGCCGCCGGACCGCTTTGATGCATTTTGGCGCATGGTGCGATCGGCGCTCAAAGAAGGGGGGCGTTTTTTTCTGATCGATTCGCTGTATAATCCGACGACGACGGCGCATAACCACGTTCTTCTCGGTCGAGAGGCAACGGTGCAGGATCGCAAACTCAACGATGGCCGCACCTACCGAATCGTCAAGATATACTACGAGCCAGAAGCGCTGTCTACGCGCCTGCAGTCGCTGGGTTTTGCCTGCGACCTGCATCGCAGCAGTGACTACTTTCTCTACGGCAGCGGCACTCTGATATAGAGTGCTCTGTAGCCATCTATCTTCGTCCAAGGTCGGCGCGCTACTGCGCGTCGCACTAAATAAAAAGATCGTTTTACATGACCCGATTCTGCGTTGCAATCATTGCGCTGCTGAGCGCTGTGCCGGCCCTTTCGCAGTCCGACTCCGTGCGCTACGAATTCCCCACTACGCTGGTCAATGCTACGCGCAGCCAACGTCCGGCCATTGACCTGTCCTACGCGCTGAGCGTTGTCGAAGCCGATACGCTGGCTGCACCCCGTCCGGCGCTGTCGCTGGAAGAAGTGCTGCGCGTCGTGCCCGGTATTTCGGTAGACAACCGCCATAACCTCTCGCAGGGAGACCGCATTAGCGCTCGAGGACTCGGGGTGCGCTCTGCGTTTGGCGTGCGCGGTATCAAGGTGGTGCTCGACGGCATCCCGCTGACGACAGCCGACGGACAGACTCAGCTCAACAACTTAGATATAGCTTCCATTGGTCGGATTGAAATTCTGCGCGGTCCCAATGCGGCGCTCTACGGCAATGCGAGCGGCGGCTTGCTGTCAATTCGCACGCGGCAGCCGACCGGTGCGGCGCTGCGCCTGGCGCCGCGTCTGCTGTGGGGCAGCGACGGCCTGCAGCGCCTGCAGATACAGGCGTCTGGCAGCGGTCGATCGCATCACTATGCGGTCGGAGTGCACCGCGTGCAGAGCAGCGGGTACCGCGAGCACGCTTACGGGCAGATGCGCGGACTCAATGCAATCGTCCATCGGCAGGTAGGTGAGGCGCTCGAAGTGACGGCGCTGCTCAACGTGCACGATGCGCCCTACCTGTTCAACCCGAGTTCGCTCGATCGGGCTACGGCAGAAACTCAACCGCGCAGCGCGCGCTCCTATATCGTCAGCCAGGGGGCGTCCAAGCAGGTGCGCCAGACGCAGGGTGGAGTATCACTGCGCTACCGACACGGAGATGAAAGTGCCTCGAATTTGGTCCTTTATGGTCTGCGCCGCGATCTGCTCAACCCGATTCCGGGCCGCATTGTAGAGCTGGAGCGCAGCGGCGGTGGTCTGCGCTACGTGCGCGATGGTCGCTGGCACCGCCTGCGCTATACGGGGGGATTCGATGTCGACTGGCAGCGCGACCAGCGCGATGAGTTTGTCAACGCAGGACTGCCCGACGCCGTCGTGGGTCGCTTGCGCGATGCGGATGTATTTGCGCGTCTGCAGTATGGCGAACGGCAGTTGGATCAGCGCGAGCAGGTACGCAGTGTCGGTCCGTTTGTCTCGTTGGATGTCCCGCTCAACGGCGAGCTGATGCTCAGTATAAGCGGGCGCTACGATCGCTACCGGCTCGAAGCGAAGGACCGCTTGTTGAGCGATGGCGACGATTCGGGCGTGCGTTCGCTCGGGCAGTTTAGCCCGTTCATTGGGCTCAACTATCGGCCGCACGCGCTGCTGTCGGTCTACGCCAACTGGGCTACCGCGTTCCAAACGCCGACGACCAATGAGCTGAGCAACCGCGCCGATGGCTTGGGTGGGTTTAATCCAATCTTGGACCCCGAGCGCATACGCAGCGTGGAGGGGGGCCTGCGCGCGCGGCATCCCCAGTGGCCCGTCGACGCTGAACTGAGCCTGTATCAGCTAGCCATTCGCGATATGCTGCTGCCCTTCCAGAGCGAGAGCGAGGAGACGTATTTTCGCAACGCAGGCAAGGCGCGCAACCGCGGATTGGAGCTGGCGCTGAGCGCCACGCCTTCGCCCCGTATAGAGCTGCAGGGCGCCTACACATACAGTCGATTTCTCTTTGTCGACTACGCGCCCGGTGGCGTGCAGTTAGCGGATCGCCAGGTGCCCGGTCTGCCGCCGCACCGAGCATTCCTATCCGTGCGAACCTTCCCGCTGCGCTCGGTTTCTATCGGCCTGGAAATGGAGTGGGTAACCGACTATTTCGCCAACGACTACAACGGCCCACCGCCCGGTAGTCAGGCCGCGGCCGCAGATTTTATTAACGAGGGATATCGCCGCGTCGATCTGCGTTTGGGGTGGCAGCGCGCAGGGAGGACGATCTTTGCTGGCGTCGACAACGCCTTTGATACGGCTTACAGCGGATCCGTTGTGGTCAATGCATTCGGCAACCGCTTTTTCGAGCCGGCGGCTGGTCGCACGTTCTATATAGGAGGTGGCTGGGACGGAGTTGTGCGCGAGTAGAGCAGGGCCTTAGGCCGTTTGCGTCGAACTTTTTTTGTACAGTTTACAGACGAAAAATCCTTCCATTATGCCGTCCGGTAAGATGCGCCGTGCCGCCCGTAGGCGCGGATCGAACGCGCGTTCTTTCCACGCTGTTAGGCCGGGCTCCATTGCATCGAACTGCAGCTCAATATCGGCTACTTCCAGCGCCTCGCCAAACTGCGTCAGGGCGTGATCGACGACGCCTTCGTTTTCCTCCGGAGCAAAGGTGCAGGTCGAATAGACCAACACGCCTCCCGGCTTGAGCGATTGGATTGCCGAGTAGAGCAGTCGGCGCTGCTTGCGCACCATCTCGGCAATTTTCTTTGGACTCCAATAGGCAAAGCTCTGGGGTTGGTCGATCTGAAATAGGCCTTCGCCCGAGCAGGGCGCATCGAGCAGGACCCGATCAAAGCGCTCGGGGCACTGGCGCCAGACTTTGGAACCATCTTTAAGATAGGTTTGCACGATGTCGGCCCCGCCGCGCTTTAGATTGTCGCGCAGGCGGAAAAAGCGGTTGCGCACCGCTTCGACGGCGCCAATGCGTCCGCTATTTTCCATGAGAGCTGCCATGTGCAGCGTCTTGCCGCCGGGAGCCGCGGCTAGATCGAGTACCTCTTCGCCCGGCCGCGGATCGAGAACGAGAGGGGGAATCATACTGGAGAGATTTTGTATATAGATGCGTCCCTCTACGCAGGCCGAGCTTTCCGTAAGTGCGCGTCGCTGTGCATCGGGGATGCAAAAGGCATCTGGGTTCCAGGCGAACGGCTGTAGGTCGAATCCTGCCCGAGTCAGCTCAAACTGCAGCTGGTCGGCTGTGCCTCGGAGTGCGTTGACGCGGAAGGTCGTCGCCATGGGGCGAGTAAAACTGGCACAGCACGCCTCAAAGCGCGCCTCGGGCACGATAGCACGCAGCCGCTCAACGAATGCTTCGGGCAGTATTTCGATGGATTCTTGGCTGCTCATGGTGACGGATCCGCGTATGAGAAAAGCCCCCAGATACGCGGGGCTGGTGCGGCGTAGACACCGCACTGTGTCCGCAAGGTAGCGCGCGGGATGGAGTATGTCAATGCGGATTCGATCGACGGGAAGATGGAGGCCGTCAACTGCTTTAGGGTGCCTCGGGCAAGGGAGATGCACTCTTGTTTGTCGCCTCTGCTCATTCTATTTGCACTAGTTCACCTTGTGTCTTTTTTTATGTATAGAAAAAATGTTTTTTAGAGCCTAAAGCCCATTGAATCAACTACTTACATATATATTTATCGCTTTTTGGGCGCTGCCTCTTTTCGCGCAGGAAGAGGAAGAGCCGCTCGGCTACGAGGTGCTCGAAGACCGCGTTCTCATCGAGACGCCCGACAATTGGCGCGCGTGGGATGCGCCGACGGGTGCGCGGATCATCCGCGAGGACGGCACGGTCATTCCGCGCCTGTTGCGCGGCAACGTCAACGCCGTCTACAGCGCCGAGGACGATTCGGTGGTGGCCGTGGCAGTATCCAACAGCAATCCCGAAAATGCGATGTTGGCCATTGATGGCGATCCGGCTACCTATTGGGAGCCCAATAATCTTGACGATATCTCGACGTGGACATTTGAACTCGATCTACAGCGCACGCTGATCGTAGATCGCATTGTCGTGCGCTTTGTCGATGAAGGCGAGGGCGATCCCTTTCGCCAATTTCGCGTTCTGACATCCGATGGACTGGTCTCGGGCGGCCGCGCCGGCGAGATCTTCTCGCGCGTGGGTCTCGTGCGCAATTTGTCTGGTCAGCGCGAGTTCGTTTTTGAACTGACGCCGCAGCGCAAGGTGGCCGAGGGCATTGAAGGGGCTATCGTGCAGAAGGTGCGCATCGACGTGCTAGCAACGGCGGGGGGGCGCGCCGCAGAAGTAACGCCGGAGGAATTTGCGCTACTAGACGAAGAGGATCGCGGCGACGTCGACTACTTCCTGCAAACGTCGAGCGGTCGCTTGATTGCCGTTAGTCAAAACACCTACGCCGATCTGGCAGAGGAGGAGCGCGGTCCGGTTCGCTACTATCGCCGCGAACGTCCGCGCCTGAGTGAGGTCGAGGTCTTTGCTCTCGGAGAGAATATCATCGCGATCACGCAGGCCGAACGCGAGCGCGAAGCGCTGGCCATCGGTCAGTATGACTTTTTACTCTTTCGCACCTTTACCGACGGGCTCTTTTCTACCAACAAAGACATGCTGTTTTACGATGCGGTGCAGGACGAAAACCAGGTCGAGATCGACCTGGGCGCCAAATACTGGCTCGACCGCGTCAAGTTGCTGAGTCCCGATCGTCCCCCTTTTGCCTACCAGATACGCATCTCTGACGGCTCAGTCGACGCCAATGGGAACTTCGTTTGGACGACGTTTGACGAACGCCGCAACCTAGAGCGTTTGCTGCACGTCGAGGAGGCCTTTCCGCGACAGGAGGTGCGCTATATAGAGTTCCGCCAGCTCGAGTTTAGCGGCTCTAACTTTGAGAAGGGGCGGATCAGCGAGATACAGGCCTATGGCGAGGGCTACGTCTCGGAGATCACCATGGAATCGCCTTTTATCCAGCTAGATCGGCCGCGTCTATTTAGTCATATCACCTGGGACGGGGAGGCGCCGCCCAATACGCGCATTGAAGTGCGTACGCGCACGGGCGAAAAAGTTACGCTGGAGCCGCACTACTTTACGATGAACGGGCGCGAAATTTCCGAAGATCTGTGGCGCCGCCTGCCCGATACGGAGCAGACGCCGCGTCCGCCCCCGGTGTATGAAGAGATCACCGGGCCCGATTGGAGTAACTGGAGTCAGCCCTACATCGAGTCGGGCGAAGCATTTAAATCGCCGGCGCCGCGGCCGTTGGTCAAAGTGCAAATGCGCCTGCTTTCGCGCGAACCGCTGCAGCGGGCCTGGCTGCGCTCACTGCGTCTCCATTTTGTGCCCCCGCTGGTAGATACGGTCTTTGGCGAGATCTATCCAACGGGCGGCGTCGAACCGGGCGTCGACCAGCAGTTTACCCTCTATGTGCGGCCCGTCTTTGGCCCGGATAATCCCGGGTTTGATCAAATCGTTCTGCGCTCGACGTCTTCCGAACCGCTTGCGCTGAGCGATATCCAGGTGGGCAACGACGATGCGCTGCGCTTTGGCGCCGGTTCGCGCCTGTGGCCGGGGGGCGATGTCGAGGTCTTACCCGGCCAAGAGGGAGCCGTTGTCGTGCGCTTTCCGCAGATGATTACCGGCGGTAATCAGGTGTATGCGTTCCGCTTCCGCACGCGCGTATTTCTGCAGAGCACCGTTTTTAGCGCACAGCTACAAAGCTCTCAGCAGCCCGACTTGCTGCAGGAAGTCGTTGGCGGCGACGCCACGCAGGTCGTCGCTACGCAGAGCATGTCAGTTGTTTCGCGCCTAACGGAAAACTCGCTGCTCGAAGACGTGCAAATCAGTCCCAATACCATCACGCCCAACGGCGACGGCATCAACGACGAAATGGAAATTCGCATCAGCGTGTATCACTTAGAGCGCGAAAAGACGCTGGGCGTGGAGGTCTTCGATCTGGCTGGACAGCGCGTGCGCAATCTGAGCGTGCAGCGCTCGTTTCCCAGCGGTGAACACGTCTTCGCCTGGAATGGACGCGGCGATGGCGGGCAGATTCTGCCGCCCGGCGTATACGTGCTGCGCATTCACCTGGCCACAGATAGCGGCACCGACGGCACGGCTACCGCGCGCCTTCTCCACGTGGCCTACTGATGCGTAGACTGCGCGTTTTACTGCTCTTACTCCTGCCGATTGGTGCCGGTGCACAGGGCCGCATGGAAGATGGGCGTCACTGGGGCCTGTCGACCGTAAACCCCTATGGTAACCGCTTTGAAATAGACTACATCAGTCCCGCTGTGCATCGATGGTATGGGCTGCGCCACCTGCCCGAGACCTATATGCATCCCTGGTACGAGTCCGATACGCGCTATGCCGTCCAAGGCTACGAGCGCTATGTCAATAACCTGCTCGAGGGCAGCGATTTTTACGATACTTTCGGCACGCATCTCGGTCGCGGTTGGATGGTCTATAATTGGAGTCAAGACCAGCCTCTTCCGCGCGGTAGCCGCATCGATAAAGACACCGGCGGCAACGCCTATCAGCGCTTTTTTGGCCGTCTGGTCGTAGCCGGTGATCGCCGAGAAGGTGGCAATTATCGCCTGATGATCGGCGACCAGATCTACACCTTCTTTACGCCCCTAACGTTTTACAAGCCGCGTTTCAACGGCGTACGCATGGACTACGCTAACGATCTGCTGATGGCGACCTTGCTCGCATCGCGTCCTTCCGCACCCGACGGGGAGGATCGCACCGATGTGACGCAGCTGTTGGCGGGTCACGCTCAGCTTCAGCTAGGCGAATACAGCAAACTTGGCTTTACCTACGTCAATGCGCATAATGCGCAGACCGAACTCGAGTTTAATGAGAGTAATCCGCTGCGCGGCACGCTTTCGACCCAGCAGAATCGCACGCTCGACAAGCTGTGGGTGCGGGTGCGCGACGACTCGCCCGGCAAAGGCGATGCGGCCGCCGTCTTAGCCGATTACGAAATCGTGATTGAGGATCGAGAGGGCAATGTGTACCGCGGCCGCGAGATCGACCTGCTGCCCAAGGTTAAGGGCGGCGGTAACGAGGGGGGGCGTTTGGTCGCGCGCGATACGGAACACATCGTGCTCGAGTACGATCTGTCGCGCTTTCGCTTTGGCGACATCACCTCGGCGGATATAACGCGGGCCACGTTCGAACTGTCCGTGGCCAATGACTATCGGATCGAGATCGCCTCTAACTTGCAGACCGACGGCGAGCGCTTTAATCCGGAAATCATCTTTCTGCCGGTGCGCCGAGCGCCAGGTAACGTGCAGGACAACAGCAATACGGGTTTTATACAGGTCGACTACGGACTGCCGACGGCCAACGAACTGCTCGGTACAAATGTAGAGCTAACGGGTTGGAACGGGCTGTCCGTGCGCGGTGAAGCAGTGCTCAATCGTCGCTTTTTCTCCTATCCTAACTCAGTAGAGAAGACGCATTACCAGTACGATTTGGACGGTGCGGCTTCCTACCTGCAGGCCGAATGGGACGCCTATCCATGGGCGGTGTTTTTCGAAGGTTTTCACATTGAAGACGAGTATACAACGAACTATTGGCTGGTCGATAAAGAAGGCCGAATTCGCTACAAGGATCCGGTGCCGCAGATCATGGAATTCGTCGACGACGACGATGACTTTAACGCCCTGCCCGAATGGCAGCGTCCCGATCTAGAGCGCAGCGCGGGCAATATTGTGCGCTCGCGTAGTTGGAACGATATCGCTTGGCCCGGATTCGATGAAAACGGCGATTTTATCAACGACCACAACCAAAACGGCAATTCCTTTCCCGATTACGAAGAGCCCTTTCTGCGCTTTCGCTCCGATCGTCCGGAGTATCTGTTTGGCCTCGACATGAACCACAACGGCACGATCGATCGCTTTGAAAACGACGACCTGCCCGACTATCCCTACAGAGGTGATCACAGCGGCTATAACGCGCACATCAAGTCGAGTATTGGTCCCGGTTTTTCGCTGACCTTGGGTCGGCAGGATATGCACTTGATATCGGGCGACGGACGCACTGAAGCCTGGTATGGGTTGATGGCGTGGCGCCACCGCTTTAGCGGAGGGAGTGCGCTGCGCGTCTTTGCGCACGGCGCTTCGGTCCGCGACGATATCACCGACGATTTATGGATGTGGTTTCAGCCGATGGGATCGCCCGGCCGCATGCGCGAAACGCTGGATCAGCTGCCCTTGAAGGATGCGTGGAAAGGCGTGTTCTACGCCGATTTGGACCAGCGCTTTGGTCCCGATATCCGCATGCTGCACCGCTTTAAATGGGAAGACGTGCGCCAGCGTGCCGATGCGACGACCGACCTGTTCGGTTTTCCCGCGCGTCAGCGCAGCGGCTTTATGGGCACCATCAGTAAAGCCGAATGGAGCGTGCCAGTTGGCTTGGCCGTTTTTGAGCCGCGTTGGAAGAGCGAATATCGCCGCGATCGGCCTTTTACTACGCGCTTGGACAAAGCCGAAAGCATCGAAGAGACGCTCTTCCTGCTGTGGACGCAGCCGCTGTTCGCCGAGTCAGCGGGCGTGTCCTACTTTCCGCGCTACGGTCGCCAGCTCTTCGACAGCCAGCTGCAGATAGGCCTGGAGCGCTCTTGGTTTTGGATGATGAGCGGCGCGCGTGAAGAGATCGCCGAGGACTTCACCTCGTGGACGCTGTTGACCCAGCTGACCAACCGCGTTGCCTACCAGGGTTACCAGCTTGTGACGCGTCTGGGGATGCAGGTCGAGCGGCAAAACTTTGCCGAGCGGCCCACCGAGCGCGCGAGCATGCTGTTCCTCTCTATCAATGCGGGGTTGGGCGAATGAAGCGCGGCGACTTTTTTATCGTGATCTGGGCCCTTTCGGTTCTGCTGTTGATCACAGATCAGGCGCAGGCGCAGCGCGCGCGCACCTTTATCTTGGGCTCGCCTTCTACGCCGTGGAGTTCCGGCGGCAGAGGCATTGATCCCAAGGTGCGCAACGGCACGGCCGTCGATACGACAAACTCACCCGACAACTCCATTGAGTTTGATCGGCGTCCAGGATGGATCAGCCCGCTTTTTTTTGAAGAGGGTGAAAACGTTGCTGCGCGCGTGCTCGAGCCGGGCGCTTCTATTACGTCGCCCGACGTGGGACGCGGTTTTGAAGCCGAGCTGCGCGGGACGGTCAACGGCAGTCCGACGGTGGCCTTTACGCGTAAGCCCACGGCTTTTGAGCCAGAGGTCAACGCGCGCAACGTGCGCGTGATCATGGATTTTGGAACGGCAATCGGCGTCCAGCGCGTGCGCTTCTATCCGCGCAATACGGTGGTGCCTACGCCCACGCACCCGTTTCAAAATGACTTCCTGCGGGCCTTTGAGCTGTGGATCAACCCCGATCGGACGAGCTTGGCCTCACCCGACATATTGGTCGAACGCAACGTGGAAAACGAAGAGCCGATTGTCGATATACCCGTGCCGCCGCAGTACGTGCGCATTCTGCGGATCAAATCGCTGGCCAACGTGCCCTTTGAGATTGACGAGATCGAAGTGTACGGCACGGGCTACCTACAGCGGGCGACGTACTTGACCGACATTATCGATCTCGGTCAGCGCGCGACGATTGGACCGGTGCGCTGGATTGAAGCGGCTGTAGGAGAAGAAGAGTTTTCCAAGCTCAGCGCGCGCGTGCGCACGGGAACAGATCCTACGCCGCTGCGCTACAATCTGGTCCAACGCGGCACAGACGCCGGCGGCAATCCGACGCGTGAGTTAGTGGATATTGGACCGGATGACTACTTCGCACTCGATCCGCTTGATCGCGGACCGATTACCGAGGACGACGTTAACTGGAGCACCTGGCGGCCGATCGGCAACGACGAACTAATTACCGCGCCCTCGCCGCGTCGCTACGCGCAGTTCCAGTTTCAGTTTGAGGGAGAGTTATTTAGAACGCGCGAACTCGATCAGTTTGAATTCGACTATCTGAGTCCGCCGCTGGCCGACCAGATTGTTGGCGAGGTCTTTCCGCGCCTGACGCAGGCCGAAGAGCCGGCCACATTTCGCTATGCGGTGCGGCTCGAGCGGGCCAGCGATGAGGAGGGCAATCTGCTGCCTATTTATGGGTTTGATCGCCTCGAGGTTGATACCAACGTCGCTACTACCGACGTGCGCGAAGTTAAGCTCAACGGCGAGCTAATTGACTTCACACTCGATTTCTCTAACGAAGCGGGCTTTGGCATTTCTTTCCCGCTCGTCACGCAGGATCAGTCGCTGCTCGAGCTGACGTTCGATCTGCCGATCTTCCGCTTTGGCACGACCTTCAGCAGTCGGGCTTTTAATGCGGTCGCACCCGGCGTCCCACAGGCCGTTGTCAGTGGCAACGCAGTTGATTTTGGTCCGGGCGACGACGATGCCCTGTCTGGACTGGCCGTGTCGATACCCAAACCGCAGATCGGCAAGCTCGTGGGAGAGATTCGCGCTAGCACGAACTTTATAACGCCCAACGGCGACGGAATACACGACCAGCTCGACGTCTTCTTTAACGTCTTGCAGATAACGGAACCTGCGCCGGTCGCCTTTGAGATTTACGATCTGGCGGGTCGTCGCGTGCACTCGGCGTTCGCCGCCGAGATGGGCATTGGCCCCGTCGATTTTTCTTGGGGTGGTCGCACGAAAGATGGATCTCTGCTGCTGCCGGGAACCTATATATGGGTGCTGCGCGTGCGCTCGGATGCGTTTGAAGAAGTGCACTCGGGCAGCCTGGGAATTGCCTACTGATGTTGGTCGGAAGCCCCGCTATTGTGAGGGGCAACGTAGGAGATGTCTTTTTCGCGCGGCGCGCTGAGCTGCGCAGGACGGCGCGCTCTGCTCCATGGGGCGCCTCCTTAGATAAGGTAAGAGCAAAAGGATGGCACAAAGAACGTTGAACAATGCGGTAAGCAGCTCTTTGCAGCGAGTGGACGATCCAAGCGGCACGCCATCGACTAAGCGGTGGGGTGCGCGGTGCGTCGGATACCTGCTGTTCATTGCGTTTATGTTGTCCCAGGTCGTCGCCGTTGAGGCGCAGAACTATGGTTCGCGGCTGGGCACGGTTAAGCGCGGCGGCAAAGTCGCGTTTGATCCCACCGGACCTGGCGTACTCTTTGATGCGCTTGATCCAACGGTGCGCAAATGGTTTATACCGCAGGAACTCTACTCCGAGTATGGTTGGAAACAGTGGGAGTACTCCAACTACGCCCGCGAGACGTATCAGCGCTACGTCTCGACCTCTATTGAAGGTTTTTACTTTTACGATCTGTTCGGCAACTTTCTCAATCGCGGCTGGCTGATCTTCGACTGGCGTCAGGAAAACCCCCAGCCCTTTGGCTCGACGCTCTTTAAGGACGGTCGCCTCGGCTCTTGGTTCAACAACGTGGTGATCGCCTCTGATCACAAGGGGCAGTACCATTATGCGGTGACCATCGGCAATCAGATTCGCACGACGCTGACGCCGATGACCTTTTCCAAGCCGCGCTTTAACGGTATTCAGCTCGACTTTGCCTCCGACAAATACATGGCAACGATGCTGCTGTCGCGCATCAGCGAGCCGGATGGATCGCAGAGCAGTCCCGGTCAGATCACCGCAGCCGCGCGCACCGATAATACCAATTTGGTCGGTGGTCGCGTAGAAGTTCAGGTCGGCGACTTCGTTAAAGTCGGTGGAACCTTTATCAATTCACACCACTCGCAAACGCAGAACGACGCGCTGTCGGGCAACTTCTTTAAGGGGAGTTTGACCGGCTCACAAAATCTAGAAAACCTCAGTTTTATAGAGATAAAAATTAAGGATGACTCGCCCGAAGACGGCGTGGGCGGCGGGGCCCTCTTTGATGCGGATATTCTGCTGTGGGACCTAGAGGGCAACCAGACGCGTGGTTCGGAAATCGGCTACCGCGCCGTCATTGAAGGGGGCTTTCAGCGCAAGGGCTTTTTGGCCGCCGACGGCAGCGAAGAAATTCTGCTGCGCTACGATCTACTCGACCGCACCTACTCGGGGCCTGATCCGGCCGAGATTGCGCGCATTCAGCTCGAACTAGTCGTGGCCAACGACTACGCTATCGAGGTTAGCTCCGACCTGCAGACGGATATCTTTTTGCGCCAGGTATTTGTTCCGGTCGCCAACGCACGCGGCAACGTCAAGGACTCGTCCAACCAGCGCGTGCTGGTCTTTGATTACGGTTTGCCTACGGCCAATCAGATCGCCGGTTTTACGGTCGAGTTGACCGACCTTGAGGGATTTGACGGCTACTTTGAGCTCAATGTCAACAACCAGTGGGGCAAGTTTCCCAACCCCAACCTCGAAGAGCATCACGCCAGCGGTCGCGAGGCGATGGCGTGGATGGCCAACGTATCGCGGGTAGCCCACCCCTACTTTGCCTACGGCGAATTCTTTCACACCGATCCGGACTACGCTACGTCGTTTCGCACCGTGCAGGAAACGGGCATCGTCGACTATGCCGACGATCTCAAGCTCTACGAATACGTCGACGATAACGACGACCAAGACCGCGATCCCGATTGGCGTCGTCGCGGCTTTACCAGCGGCGATGTTAGCATTTTTCCGGGCTGGGACGAAAACAACGATTTCATCTCCGACTTCAACCAGAACGACAACACCGACAGCCCCAACCGGATTCCAGACTACGAAGAGCCCTTTTTACGCTTTCATACCGACCGACCGGAGTTTCTCTACGGCGTCGATATGAACCATAACGGCACGATTGACCGCTTCGAGAATGACGAGCTGGCCGACCTGCCGTATCGCCGAGACCAGGAGGGGTATAACCTATACCTAGGCCGCTATCTGCACCCGAACTGGCGGGCGACGTTTGGACAGCAGCGCATTGCCCAGATTTCCGACAAGCGGCGCAATTTGGCCACCTACTTCATGCTCAACGGCGATCACACATTCTCCTGGGGGCGGATGCGCATTTTTCAGGATGCGCGCAAGGTTAAAGACACGATCCGTGACGATCTGATCCAGTGGGTACAGCCGCCCAACTCACGCGGTGAACTGCGGCCGGTGCGCGATCCGCTGCCGGCGCGCAACACGCTGGTCAACACGTCGTGGATTGGCATCGACTTGGAGCCGACGCCGGGTTTGAAGATGAAAAACATGCTGCGCTGGCAGCTCTATCATCAGCTCGACAGCGCCAAGCAGCTCGACCTGCGCGACATGAGTGACCAGACGTCTTTTCTCGGCATTGTCAACAAGGCCGAATATCGCATCAGCGCTGGGCCCTTTACGCTCATACCGGCTTGGAAGAGCGAATTTCTGCGCTACTCCTCGTTTAATGCGACCGAGGCTACGCGCCGTGAGCTGAGCGAAATAGGTATGGTCATAGGTCGTCTGCCAATAATGTATACGACGTATATCGAAACGGGCTTTGAATTTCACAAATTTGTCCAGCTGCAGGATCCGACGCCGCCGCGCGCTGACGACAGCTATACCGAACTGACGGCGCTGGCGCAGATGACCGATGTGTCGGATTACCAAGGGTATCGACTCACGACCGTGCTGGGGTTTTCCGTTAGTCGCCAAGACTTTGAGGTCGAAGGGCCGCGCACGACTACGCGCGGTTTCATAACGGTCTACGCCGGGGTCGAGCGCTAGCGCGGACTGCGCGCATGAAACTACTGCCACTCCTATACGCCATCTGCCTAGTCGGCTGCGCTCAGCGCGACGTGCCGCTGCAGCCGAGTCCCGAAGAGGGTGTGCTCTTTGATCACACGACGTTTGCGGATTCGGCGTTGGAGCGGGCGGTGCGCGATCAGCTTGGCCAGGAGCGCGGTGCGCTGTCTGCCGAAGCGCTGGAATCGATTACTCGCTTGGATCTGTCGGAGCGAGGGGTCACTCTATTGGAAGGTATTGAGCAGCTGCCCAATTTGCGCCGACTGCATCTGGCCGACGGTCAGTTGACGGGCGCGTCGCTCGGTGCGCTTGCCCCTTTGGTCCGCCTCGATACACTCGATCTGGCTGGCAATCGCCTCGATGCACTCGAATCAATCGCTCTGTTACGTGCCCTGCGCGTGCTAATTCTATCCGACAACGAACTGACGGATCTGTCGCCGCTCGCTTCGCTGACCAGCCTGGAAATTCTCGATTTTAGCGATAATAACGTGTCTGATCTATCGCCGCTGCGCGCGCTACGGCGTCTGCGTCAGCTCAACTTAGACAACAATCAGGTGCGCGATATCGCGCCGCTGACGAGTTTGCCGCAGCTTCGTCGCGTAGAACTGTCGGGCAATCCGCTGCCGCGATCCACGTTGAGTATGCTGCGCCAGCGCGGAGTAGAGGTAACGTTCTATGCCGAGGCGTTGGCCGTTAGCAGCGAACACGTCGAAGCTAGTATTCGCACGGTGCTCGACAAGCCCGTTGGCCCACTGGAAGAAGACGACTTTCTGCGCGTGCGTGAGCTGATTGTCTCTGGGGCTATCGAGACGCTGGGGGGCTTGGAGCATCTGAAGAACCTCGAATCGCTGGCCGTGCGCGGCAGTCGTGCGTTGCTAAATGATCTGACGCCGCTGGCCGAACTGGAGAACCTGCGCTCGATCAATATCATGAGCACGCCGATTATCGATTTGCGTCCACTACGCGATTTACGTCGGCTTGTTTCACTGCGCGTGAGCATTGGTAAACTGACGACCCTGAACGGGTTGGGTGGGCAGCTCGAACTGCGCGAACTCATCCTCACTGGCAATCAAATTCGCGAAATCCACGAGCTGCGTCGCCTGCTGCGTTTGCAGCGACTCGACCTGGCTAGCAACCAAATTGAAGACGTTGCCATGTTGACGACGCTGCGTGGGATAACGCACCTCAATATTGCTTCTAACGATATTGTCGATATTACTCCGCTGTCTCGGATGATTTCTCTCGAAGACGTGCGCATGGCCGCCAACAATATTGTCGATATTGCTCCGCTGCTTGAACTGGAGCACTTGCGGGTGATCTCGCTGGGCAATAACCCACTTAATCAAGCATCACTCGAAGAATACATTCCCGCTCTGCGCGCACGCGGTGTTTCGGTGCTCGGGGTGCGATGAAGGTCCTGCTGCTTTTGTTGGTAGTTGTGCTCCCCGGGGCGGTGCTCGCCGTTGAGTCGATTGTGTTGGGGCGCGGTGGGCTCTCTTTCGAACAGGTGCGTGAGACATCTGATCGCCTTTCGATAGCGGCCGATTCGCTGTGGATTTGGCAGGCCGAACGCGGGGAGAATATTGCGCCGCGAGTCCTCGAACGCGGCGGTCGCATTTTTGCCATTGCCGAAAAGGCCGATGCGCAGGGTGTAGTGTTTCCGGCGCTCCTACAGACGCCGAGTATTGCGCGCATGGTAGACGGCGATGCGGGCACGGCGTTTGATCCGGCAGCCGATGGGGTCCAGCGTCAGATGGACGTGTACATCGATCTCGGTGCACATTATGGCATAGAGCAGATCCGCTTTTTTCCGCGTCTGGATGCCGGGCATCGCGACCGCTACTTGCAGGCATTTCAGCTCGGTTCCGACGATCTCGATCCGGCGGAAATAGAAACCGATATATTCGATGTGTGCTGCGGCAGTCCGACGCTGGTCAATGCGCATATCAACGCGCCCAACAGTCAGAGCGTAGTATTGTGGCCCCATCCCAACGAACCGCACGATGCGCGACCGATGCGCCACGTGCGGCTGCGCACCCTCAGCGAGCGCGATTGGGAGGTAGCTGAAATCGAACTTATCGCCGATGGCTCGGCCCCGCCCGGCGCATTTTTGTCCGTTCCGCTTGAAGTGCGCAACGCGCGGCCAGTATGGGGGCGGCTGCTGGTCAACGGTCAGTCGCCCGACGAGCTGCCCGTTATCGTGCAGACGCGCAGTGGCCCCGATCTGGCCCCGGTGCAGTACTTTCTCGAGCGGGGCTCCGATCTCGTATTGGTGAGTCAGGCCGATTGGACCACGGCTATTCCCGGTATTCAAGCCCCGCCGCGCGACAATCCGCTGTGGAGCGGGTGGGAATCGCTCAACGACGGCCAGGTATCTTCTCCGCCGCAGCCGGTGATCCAGTTTCGCATGCAGGTGCTGCAGCCTGGCACGCGAATTGAGCAGGTTGCTATCGAGTATACCAGTCGTCCTCTGGCGCAGGAGCTGTCGGCTGAGATCAATCCGAGCGCAGTCACACCCGGGGCGGAGACGCCTTTTGCCATTGATCTGCGCGCCCGTCGACTCGTCGACTCGGGCGGCGTCGACTCGGGCTTTCGCTACGTAGAAGTGCAGACGCGTGCTGAAGTGGTCGCCGTCGATAGCGTCTACGTGCAGGATCGCCCGGCTTTTTACAGCGTAGAGCCGCTGGCTAGTGGGGGGTTTTCGCTGCGCTTTGCCGAGCGCATTGATCCACAGGGCTCGTTTATACAGATCTTTTTTCGCGCACGCGTTTTTGTCGATGGTACCGATTTTCGCGTTCGCGCACGCGACCGGCGCCCCACGGGCAGTGAAGACGAAGACGCCTACCAGACGGCGATTGTCGCCGACGTCGATCCGCGCACGCCGGGCGGGAGCCTGCGCGTGCGACTGGAAACCGATCGCGTCAAACTGTTGGACGATCTCCGACCGCGCAACGCGCTGTTTACGCCTAACGGCGATGGAGTTAACGACTATTTTGTGCTCGGCTACAGCGTGCTTCGTCTAACGCAGCCGGCAGGGGTCTCCTTTGGCATTCACGACTTGGCTGGTCGCCTCGTGCGTCGAGGGTATGCGGCAGAGGATCCCAGCGGTTCCTACCTTCGCCTGTGGGATGGATTGGATTCAGCCGGGCAACGGGTCGCTCCCGGCGCGTATCTCTATCAACTAGAGATTGATGCTGATGCGAAAAAAACGGCCCTCTACGGCTTGGTAAACGTCGTCTATTAGGGTATTTGACGCATGGGGTAGAGGCCGTATTTTTACTTTTTTAACGGTGTGAAGACATATGAAAATACAGCACATACTATTTGTTGCCGCGGCGTGTTTCCTCGCCTGTCAGGAGGCGCCGACGCCGCCTTTGGCCGTCAATCCCACCGAGGTCGTAGACCACAGTGAGTTTGTCGACGGTGCGTTAGAACGCGTGGTCCGCGAAGCGCTTGGACTGCCGCGCGGTGCACTGTCGGCCGAGGCGTTGGGCAGCCTCGAGTCGCTGAATGCAGCGCAGCGTCAGATTGCCAGTCTCGAGGGCATCGAGCGCCTAACGGGGCTGCGCACGGTCGACTTGGGCGCCAATGAGCTGGGAGATATAGCGCCGCTGGCCTCGTTGGCCAACGTGCAAAAACTCGATCTGTCCGATAATGCCGTGACGGATTTGGCGCCGCTCTCCTCGCTACAGCGCCTGAATGCGCTCAACCTGTCTAACAACGAAATCGTCGATATTGAGGGACTGCGCACGCTGCAGCAAATGACCTATCTCGACCTGCAGAACAACGAGATCGTCGATATTGCTCCGCTGGCCAACTTGCGCCGACTGCGGCTGGTTAACCTCGACAATAACAACGTGCGCGATATTGGTCCTCTGTCCGGTCTGCGGCTGCTGACGGATGTGGAACTCTCAGGTAACCCGCTAGACGATGTTGGGGCCATTGATCTGCTGGAGCGCCGCGGCGTCCAGGTCCACTATTACTTACCTTTTGAAAGCCCGTTTGACGCGGCGCTCGAAGAAGATATTCGCGCACATCTGGGCGGATTAAAGGGGCCTGTCACCGACGATCTGCTGGAAACCCTGCTTTTTCTCAACGCCACGGGATCTATCCAAACGCTTAGCGGTATGAATCGCTTGGTCAACGTAGAGACGCTCTTTATTCGCTTCTCTACGTCGGAAGACATTCAGGGGTTTAGCGATCTGACGCCGCTGGCCTCGCTTATCAAGCTCAAAATTCTCACCGTGCGCGACACGCCGCTCGAGAGCCTGCTGCCGCTAGCGGGACTGATCCTGCTCGAAGAGCTGAACCTGCCCAATGCCGGTGTTTCGGATCTGAGCAGCCTGGCGAATCTGACGCGCCTCAAGTTCCTCAACCTCGCCCAAAACAGCATTTCCGATTTGTCTCCGCTGCGCAATTTAGATCAGCTATCTACGCTCAATCTGACGGACAATCAGGTCAGCGATCTATCGCCTCTGCTCGAAATGGATGGCCTGAAGAGCGTATGGGTGCGGGGAAATAGCCTGACCAACTACTCGCGCGAAACCGTCATACCGGCTCTGCGAGACCGCGGCGCGTACGTGATCGGCCGATGAGAACGCTCTGTCTAATCGTTCTGTGGGCGACTCGTGCCTGGTCTCTAGAGGAGATGATTATCGGTCCGGGTGGCCTGCCGTGGACGGCCGTCATAGAAGAGTCGACCAAAATGAGCGTCGATCGCGATTCAATTTGGACCTGGGACGTGCAGGCCGGTCAGAACTTGGCGCCGCATGCCCTAGCGCGCGGCGGTCGAGTGTTTTCCACGATCGAGGGCACGACGACCTTTGGCACGCCCACGCTCGACTTTGCTTCGAATCCAAATATGGCCAAGGCTATTGATGGTGACGACAATACCTCGTTCAATCCCGACGAGATTGGCATTGCCCGTCGCTCGACGCTGTATATCGACCTCGGCGGCCACTTTGGCGTGCAGCAAATTCGCTTTTATCCGCGTCTGGACTCCGACCATCGCGACCTCTACGTGCAGGCGTTTGCCCTTGGTTCGGATAGCAAGGACCCAGCGCTTTTATCCACGCCGGATGCTATTGCCACCGAGCCATTCGGCAACCCGTTTCTCATCAACGCTAACGTCAACTCACCCAATACGCAGAGCATCGCCATTTGGCCGATGCCCAACCAGCCGCGCGACGACAAGGAGATGCGCCACGTGCGCGTCGAAACGCTCACCGAACGGCCGTGGGAAATTGCCGAGATCGAAATTATCGCCAACGGCAGCGTCGCGCCGGTAGAGTTTATTTCGCGGCCTCTGACCGTACCGGGCGGCTTTCCGGTATGGGGCCGTTTGCGCATCAACGGCCGCGATCCAGATGAACTGCCCGTTACCGTGCAGACGCGCACGGGACCCGATCCCAAGCCGATTCAGTATTTTCTGCGCCTTACCAAGTCGCAGACGCTGCGCGAGGTGGGGCGCAAAGGCTGGGAGAATATCGTCAACCTAAGCGACGTCGAGCGCGGGGAAGCCGAGCGCGGACCGATTCTGCCCAATCCCGAATGGAGTGCGTGGGAGGCCGTGACCGACGGGCTGATTATCTCGCCGTCGCCCAAGGAATACATCCAGTTTCGCCTGCAGTGGAACGAGCCCGGCTTCAAGATCGAAACAATGCACTTTGAATACACTAGTTGGCCGCTGGCACAGGTGTTGGAAGCGGAGATTAGTCCGACGATTGTCGACGCCGGCAGCGAGACGGATTTCACCCTAGCGCTTCAGGTGCAGGAGCTAGAGAATTCGAACGTGCCGACGTCGGGCTTTCGCCAGTTGGAAGTGCAGACGGCTGCCGAAGTGGTCGCCATTGACCGCGTGCTTGTCAAAGATAGGGAAGCGCTCTTTACGCCGCGCATCAACCCGGGCGGTGGGTTCTCGATTAACCTGTGGGACCGGGTCGACCCCAAAGCCAGCTTTATCGAAGTCTTTTTTCGCGCGCGAGTATTTGCCGATGGAACGGCTTTTCGCGTGCAGGCACTCGACGAGCGGGCTACTCCCGATACGCGCGAAGTCATCTACCAATTTGCTCAGCCCGGCGACGTCGATCCGCGCACGCCCGGCGCCACGCTAGCGGTGCGCCTCTCTTCGCGCAACGATCCGCTAGTCGACGACATTCGCACGTCAACCCGGGTCTTCACGCCCAACGCCGACGGCGTAAATGACTACCTGCTCGTTTCCTATAACCTGCTGCGTCTAAACCAACCGACGCCGGTGCTGTTTGAAATTTTTGACCTGGCCGGCAAACGCGTGCAGCGCGGCTTTGCTGGCTCCGACCAGAGCGGTCGTTTCGCGCGGATCTGGGACGGCCGCGATCGCTATGGGCGCACCGTTCCGCAGGGTGTTTATATCTATCAGGTCGAGGTCGATGCCGATGCGGGGACCTTCTATCGGCAAGGCATCGTCAACGTCGCCTACTAGGCGGGAATCGCGTCTCCCTCGGGCACCGGCCAACTCATCCAATATCCACTTTCGTCTCTGCCGCGGCATAGGTAGCCGTGTGCGTGTTCCGCTTCGCGGGTGTGCACGTCGGGTGGCATGTAGCGCAGCGTCAGGCCACAGCGTCGCCGCTGGGAGCTATTGGGTTCCGAGCCGTGCAGTAGCATATCCGTGTGCATGGAGATCTGACCGGCTCGCATGGTGAAGGGCACGGGTGCATCGCCCCAATGCAGCGGGTCGTGCACGCTTTGGCCCAGCACGTTGTTCTCCTCGGCGGCGCTGTGTTCAAAGGGGATTTGTCCGTGCAGGTGCGATCCAGGTATCACCATCATGGGCCCGTTTTCTTCGTCTACGTCGTCGATGGCTAGCCAGACGGTGACGACTTTGCTCGGGGTCAGCGGCCAGTAGGAGGCATCTTGATGCCAGCTGACCTGTTTGCCGTCGCCGGGCTCTTTGCTGAAGTAGTGCGTCATAATGCTGACTAGGTTGGGGCCCAATAGATCTTCGGCGTAGTCGAGAATGCGTTTCTCGTGTAGCACGTCGTACAGGCCGCGGCAGTGACGATGCCAGCCGTTGATCGAGTAGCTATTGTGCCCGGCTTCCTTTGCTCGCTGCATGAGGTCATCGAAATAGGCGCGGTTGGCCTCGGCTTCCTGCGGGGTGAAGACATCGAGTGGGCTGATGTAACCCTTCTCGTTATATTGCCGAATCTGTGCGGCAGTTAGCTTTTGGGGGCGGTCGTTTTCACAGGGAAAGAACTTCAGTTCGCGCTGCATATCGGGTAGGGCATCGGTGATGGGCATGTCGTTGCTCCGTTGATTTTGTAACGTGCTCGGTATAAAGCGTGCGGCGCCGTTTTGGAGACGCCGTTCAGCCACAAACATACCAAGCGTGCGGCGCTTCATCCAGTGTCGGGAACGCGCTAAAGAGGTTCCGAGTAATCCTGTCCGTGCGGCGCGTGCGGGCATTTATCTTCCGTTCAGAGAGGGAAATTATGACTACGTATAGAGCAGGTGTTATCGGCTGTGGTGGTCGCGGGCGCGCCCACGCAGAGGGCTACGTCCAGTCGGACAAGGTGGAGATCGTCGCCTGCGCCGATCCGATAGATTCTACGCGCGGCAGCTTTACGCAAGACTTCTCCGTGGCGCAGTCGTATGCCGACTATCGTCAGATGCTGGCGCAAGAGGAGCTCGATTTTGTCAGCGTGTGCACGTGGACGGGACAGCATCGCGAAATGATCGAAGCGGCTGCTGCTGCCGGCGTGCGCGCTATTCACAGCGAAAAGCCGATGGCGCCGACCTGGGGCGACTCGCGGGCACTCTACCAAGCCTGCGTCGATCGCGACGTCGTCATTACGTTTTGTCATCAGCGGCGCTTTGGCGCGCAGTTCGTCAAGGCTAAACAGCTGCTTGACGAAGGAGCCATTGGTCAACTGCAGCGTCTGGAAGGCGGCTGTTCGAATCTCTTTGATTGGGGCACGCACTGGTTTGATATGTTTTTCTATTACAACGACGATGCACCGGCCGAGTGGGTGATGGGCCAGATTGCTGTCGAGGCCGAAAGTCAGGTTTTTGGCGTTGCGCTAGAAACCAGCGGAATATCGTGGGTGCGCTGGCAAAACGGCGTCGAGGGGCTGCTGGCAACGGGGCATGCCATGCTGCAGGGACCGCGCAATCGACTGTGTGGCAGCGATGGTATCATTGAGGTGGGGGGCCAAGAGCGGGCTCCGCTGCGACTACTGCGCAAGGAAACGGGTCGGTGGGAAGACTTCTCCGACGAGGATCTGGTCGGCACGGTGGCCGCAGGAGGAGATACGGTGCTGTCGGTCCTCGACCTGATTGATGCCGTGGAGACAGGGCGCGAGCCCGAACTGTCGGGGCGCAAAGCGCTGCAGGCGACGGAGCTTATTTTCGCGACCTATGAATCGAGTCGACGCCGCAGTCGCATCGTGCTGCCGCTCGACGTAGACGATTCGGCGCTGCTGACGATGATCGAAGAAGGAACGATCGGCGCCAACCGCTAACCTTTCATGCCGGTCAGCGTCACGCCCTGGATAAAGTAGCGCTGTGCGGCAAAGAAGATGGCGATTACGGGCAGCGTCATCAGCGTCGATGCAGCCATCAGCATGCCGAACTCGCTGCCGTGCTCCGAGCGAAAGTCGAATAAGCCCAGTGCCAGCGGGTATAGGCGCTGGTCGTTGATATAGATCAGCGGTCCCATAAAGTCGTTCCAGGTGTTCATAAAAGTGAATATGCACACGGCGGCTAGGGCCGGACGCGTCAGCGGTAGGATGATGCGCCAGTAAATGCCGAAAAAGCCGCAGCCGTCAATCTTGGCCGCATCTTCGAGGTCACCGGGGATGGCGCGCATGAACTGGCGCAGCATAAAAATGAAGAACGCCGAGCCAAAAAAAGAAGGGACCCACAGGGCTTCCAGGGTGTTATACCAGCCCAAGGTGCGAAAGATCATAAAGACCGGTATCATCGTCACCTGCCCCGGCAGCATCATCGTGGCCAGCAGCACGCCAAAGATAAGGTCGCGTCCCGGCCAGCGCAGGCGGGCAAAGGCATAGGCAGCCAGCGAACAGCTGAGCACCTGTCCCAAGATGGATAAAACGGTCAGCAGCACGCTGTTGTATACGTAGGCCCAGCGGTGCTCAGTGGCAATATAGGCGTTGTAGTAATTATCGGTGTACTTGCGCCAAATGGTCGCCCAGCGTCCGCCGCGCTCGACTTCTATCCGCACGCGCATCTGCCCTTTTTCTTCGAATACATCGAGCTGATTTTCTGCTGCGTAGAGCGGCCATATGCCGAGTTCGCGCTCGTCGCGATGATCCAGTTCGGCTAGCTTAAAGCTGACTTCCTGCCAGCGGTGCTTGCCCCAGTAGAGCGCGTCGCGGCTCTCGTAGCGTACGCCGTCGACTTCTAGCAGCACGCGCCAGGCGTGCCAAGATCGATCCGGGCGCAGCGGCAGGGTAAAACCGAGCACGCCGTCGCTCTCGGAAGGCAGGGTGAAATCGCCTTGGACAGCTACGGCATCGCCCTCGGAAAAGGCATAGGACCACTCGCGAGCATCGCTGGGATCAACGGCACCCAGCGAGCCGTTCCCCTGCACGACGCGCCAGTGCTCTACGGCGTCGGCTAGCGCGTAGCTGTTTTGCGCTCTATCGCGCAGCGTTGGCGCGCGCAGGGCGACTCCTCGATAGACGATGGCCAGCGCATCGCGCACCATGGCTGCATCAATGCGCTGTTTCAGCGCGGCGGCAATCGCCTCGTCTTCTTCCGACCAGAGATCGGGCGGCATGACTCGTGCACTAGCCGCAAAAAGGGCGCTGGCCAGTGGACCCTGCAGCCATGCGTGGTCTGTATCTGCGGGCAAGAAGGGGCGCGCCGTTTGGTAGAGTAAGGGGTGACTTTGGTTTCTCACATCACGCCAACGCGCGGCCGAAATGGTGCGCGGACGCTCGAAGTCGACGATGGATTCTTCGGTGGCATAGGGCGATGTCTGCACGCTGGCCGGCAGCGAGGGCATCCAGCGCGGCGGATAGACGAATATTTCTTCGTCGTATTTCATGCTCGTGCTCAACAGCCAGACAAAGGGAAAGGCAAAGAGCACGCAGCCTTCTACTAGTGCGGTCTGTACGCCGAGTTTGTAGGCCGTAGACGACGGGAGCTTCCAGGTTGCCAACAGGCTCAGTGCGGCCAGCAGCGCTAGGACAGACAGCAGGGCGCCCCATTCGTCTTCAAGGCTGCCGACGAGCGTGGCAAAGACAAATGTTGCGGCCAGAGACCATTCAATCCACAGAATCAGTGCCGTTAAGAGTAGGTGCATATCAGTCGGCCTCGTAGTGCACCCAGCGCGGCGCAAGCTTGAGTTGGACCAGGGTTAGCGCGAGAATAAAAACAAAGAGAATCCACGCCAGCGCCGATGCATAGCCCATCTTGAAATAGCGGAACGCGTTATTGAACAGGTAGTAGGCGTAGAAGAGGGTCGAATCGTCCGGCCCGCCCTGCGTCATAATGAAGGCCTGCGTGAAGATCTGCATCGTGCCAATAATGCCCATGATCAGGTTGAAGAAGATATAGGGCGATAGCATGGGCAGCGTCACGTTGAAAAATCGTCCCCACGGCCCTGCGCCGTCGATTTCGGCTGCTTCGTAGAGATGCTGGGGAATGCCCTTGAGGCCGGCAAGCCAAATAATCATACCCGAACCAGCGCTCCACAGACCCATCAGTATAATGGCGCTCTTCGAGCCGAAGGCCCACGAGGCGCTCTGCAGCCAGTTGGGTGGATCGCCGACGCCGAGCATGCGCAGCAGCGAGTTGATCAGGCCGACTTCTGGGTTGAGGACCCAGATCCACAGGATGGCACTGGCGACCATCGGAACGATCGCGGGCAGGTAAAAGAGCGTGCGATAGACGCGCATCCCGCGCACTTCGGTGTTGAGCAACATAGCAATGCCCAGCCCTGCGGCCATACCCAGCGGCACGCCGAGCATCATATAGGCCGTGTTGGCCAGCGATTTCCAGAACAGTGGGTCGTCGCCAAAGAGCCGAGCGTAATTTTCCCATCCGACAAATTCTGCGGCGTGCAGCACGTCGTAGCGGCAGAAGCTATACACAATAGATACGAGGATGGGGCCTGCCGTCAGCAGGATCAGTCCGGTGAGCCACGGCGATACAAAGCACAGCGCCGCCAGCGATTCGTGCTTTGTTAGCTGTTTGATTAGCTGCGATCGCCCGCCAAACCAATAGGCGGCCGCCAGCAGACCGGCGATTAGCAGGCCGGCTCCAGCCAGTGCGTAGTTCCAATTGACCAGATCGCGCGCTTCTTGTCCGTAGGTGCGGTCCAGTTCGCGCTGTACGCTTAGCTGGCCGCGCTCGAGTGCTTCCTGCGGCGAGTAGGTATGGCGCACGGCCTTTTCGTAGGCGCGCGCATGTTCGTCCCACAGCAGCTGGCCAACGGGCGTTACGGGCCGAAAGCGCGATACGCTCATCAAGTCGGCAAAGCGCAGAAAGCTCTCTTTGATACGCGCGGGTAGCTCGAGGTTGTTTTCGACCAGCGTGCGGTAAGTATACTGGTTGATATGCGGCAGCGGCGCCATCGACGGCACGTAGGCGCGTCCGCGGCTCGACGCGTAGCGCGCAGCTACTTCGTGACGCAGCGCCCAGATGCGGTCGGAATTGAGAAAGCGCAGCAGCTCAAACGCCATTTCTGGATGGCGTGCGCCGGCGGGAATGGCCCAGGAGAAACCGCCCGACCAGGTGATGGATGACTTGCCCGCTGGGGCCGGTGCCGGCACGACGCCAAAGCGCAGGTTGGGGGCGTAGTCGGCAATGTTGTTCAAACCCCAGTTGCCGTCGATTTTCATCGCTACTTTGCCGATGAAAAACGGATCGAATTCGCCCGATTGAAAGGCGCTTTGAAAGGCGTCGACCTTTTCGATGCCGCCCAGCGCGTCGTAGACTTCGACCATAAAGGCGAGGGCTTCTTGGATGCGCGGTTCGGCCAGCGTGCAGGTGCGGCCGTCTTCGCTCATAAACTGGCCGCCGTTAAGCCAGCCGTATATATAGAGCCAGCTATTGCCGTAATTGGGGGCAAAGCCGAGTTGGGTCATGTTGCCGTCGGCGTCGTACTGCGTCAGGCGCACGGCGTATTCTTTGAGCTCCTGCCAGTTTTGCGGCGGTTTGGCCCGACCCTGCGCGTCGACCAGTCCCGCTCGTTCCAGCAGGTCTTCGTTGTAGTAGAGCGCGCGGTTGTCGGTGCTGTTGGGTATGGCGTATACGCGCCGCTGGTCGCCCAGGCCGAAACTGGCTTCTTGCCAGCAGGCGTTAAAGAAGGTCTCCGGGTGGATGCCCTGGAGTAGGGTTAGTAGTTCGGCGGCGCGCTCGATCGGCTGATCGCTCATATCGTCTTGGAGCTGCTGGGCGATATCGAGCTGGCGGCTTGGGCCGCGTTCGCGCAGGGCCGCTAGTAGAGGAACCAATGCTTCGGCAGCTCCCGTGCGGTCGCCGCGCTGCAGAGCCGCGTGAACGGCGCGCGCGCGCTGCTCTTGGCGCACGCTCTCGGCGACATACTCGTCGAGCGAGATAAAGGCATCGCGCACGGCCCATTCGCCGACGGAAAAGCGATCCTGCTGCAGCATATCGGGTGGGCTGCCGCCGGCAATGCCGCACATGAGCTTTTGCGGGTCCATACCGCCGCTCGAGCCGGCCGATGTAACGACTTCCCATCCCGGGTGTTCGACCTCAAACTGACGCAGCGCGGCCTTCAGACCGCGGTCGTTGGGCGTTCCCCAGACAATTAATTCCTCGGCGACAGCGGGTAGTGCACCGCAGGCCAAGAAGATGAGTGTAAGCAATAGCATTGCGTAGATATACTTCCTCGAATAGAGTTGGTCACATAACTTAAGTACGGTCGGGATTTAACGCACGGTCAACTGGGCGTATCGCAGAGGATCGAGACGCGCTCTGGGAGCGTATTTTCGATGGGTGAAGAAGCAGAGGATACGCGCGGTACAGACGCCATTATACCGCGCGCTTAGCCGCCGCAGCACCGCTGCGGTCATTAGAGGAGCACCGTCAGATGAAAGATATTATTCGCGTTGCGCAGGTGCGGGCAGTGCCCCAAAAGGGCGACTTAGAAGAAAACTTTCGCACGCTGCAGGCCATTCTCGATGAGCTCGACGACGCGTCGTTCGACGTGCTCATTACGCCCGAGTGCTTTCTCGACGGCTACATTGTTACCGAAGCGTCGGTGACGGCGGCTGATCTCGGTCAGTATGCCATTGATCCACACCATAGCCCTTACGTCGATGCGCTGTCGGAGTGGGCGCGCCGTCGCTCCGTATGGGCCGTATTTGGCTGCACGCGCATCGCTCCGGAGGGGTGCTATAATACGGCGTTGATTTTCGACCGTACGGGTGCATTGGTGGACTGCTACGACAAGACGCATTTGATGGGCGAGGATACTAAATACGCGCTCGGGCAGCGCCTGCCGGTATTCGCATCCGACTTTGGCCCCTTTGGCGTGATGATTTGCGCCGATCGTCGCTGGCCGGAAACGGTGCGCACGCTGGCGCTCAAGGGAGCGCGCGTCATTTTCAATCCGACCTACGGCATGCACGACGAGCGCAATCTGTATATCGTGCGCTGCCGTTCGTATGAGAGCGAGATTGCCATTGCTTTTACCCATCCAGAGCAGTCGCTGGTCACTGCGCCTAACGGCGACGTGATCTGCAACGAGCGCGGCGATACGCCCCGTTATTCGATTGCGGAAATTGATCTGACCCAGGCCGATGCGCTGCGCCGCTCGCCGGGTGGATCGCATCTGACCACGCGCCGCCCCGATCTGTATGCGCTGTAGCGGCGTCTATACTCCGGCGGCGCGCCACGCCGCGTCAAAGTGGCCGTGGGCGAGGATTTGGTCGGCGTCCCATACCAAAAAATCTGGCAGCAGCTGCAGGTTGAGATGGGTGGCGTTGGTGATGCTTTCGGGCGAGACGCCGCCAACTACGGCCATGTAGCGACGTGCGTTAAGCGGATGGGCAAAGCACGCGGCCAAGCCGACGTGCGAGCCCGTGAACGAGCGGCCGCCAACCGTCACGCCGTTGGGGTTAAACGATAGAGGCAGCTGGTCGATAAACCGGGCTAGCACTGCGTTAGAGCGATCGGTGCCCCACAGCAACAGGTTGGCGCTGTGCAGCGCGTCGTCGCCTAGCGCGTCGTCGTCGACCACCTGTATGTCGTAGTAGCTCTCTCCGTTGAAAATGCCCCGATGCACGCCGCCGTTGGTCTGTTTAAAGTAGCCCGGGATATTTTCGGCCATCCACTGCTGCAGAAATTTTTCTTGGGTGCTGCCGTGTGTTCCCTTGACGATATAGAGCGGAGCAAAGAATAGATCGCCAAAGGGGCCGGACTGGCCGCGTTGCTTGGTGCCTGCAGTGGCGGTGGGCTGCGCCTGCTGCGTCCAGTGTGCGCCCTCGCGCACAAAGTGATGGGCGGTCTGCGACAGGTCGAATGGCTGCGCTTCAAGGCCAGGTAGGTCGACGCGCACGGC
Source organism: Gemmatimonadota bacterium (assembly GCA_038119905.1). Classification (GTDB taxonomy): domain Bacteria; phylum Latescibacterota; class UBA2968; order UBA8231; family UBA8231. Next base: position 40,852 of record JAYOKQ010000010.1, read on the forward strand.
GCGCTGCTGCGGGACCGGTCCGATGGAGAGTGCGCGCACATTGTCGCTCTCTACGGCGAGGACGTCGCCGGTAAAGCGGGCATCGACAGACGCCGGTATGCCGTAGGTGTCAAAGGCGTCAATGGACAGCCAAAAAGACCGACTGTGGCGCAGAGTGTGGGCGATCAATCGCACGCGCTCTGGGTGCTGCGAAAGGCGCTGCTGACACAGCCAGGGTATGACGCTCCGCAGCTGCTCTTCGCCCATGCAGCCGTGCCCGCATTCGGGGACTACGGTGAACTCGTAGGCAATGCCGAGCTGATCAAAGCGACGCGCCATTTGCCGCGAGTGTTCAATGGGCACGCCGCCGCCAATGCCGATATCCCATTCTCCGTGCGTCATCCAAACGGCCATATTGGACAGGTTGGCCGCGCGGTAGGCCGCTCCGCGGCTCTGCCACGAATAGTCTTCCCACGGCATCGTGCGCATAATGAGGCCGCCTGGCTTGGTCCACAGCGTATAATCGCAGTAGCCGCAAAAGGGAGCTGCTGCGGCGAAGCGATCGGGATAGTGCGAGGCAATATACCAAGTGGCTGCTCCGCCCATAGAGCCGCCCATTAGGCTGATGCGCTGTGGGTCGATGGGAAAATGGGCGCAGAGGGTGTCGATGGCTTCAAAGAGATCGACTTCGCCGGGGCCCTGATATACGCTTCCGGGGCCGCGTCCGCACGGCTTGGCAATGACGGCCGCCTGACCGGCTTCTTGACCAAAGCGGACGAGTTCTGCACAGCGCTGGGCCGACTGTTCTACGTTGGAAATAGCACCGGGGCTCAGGTCGAGAATCAGCGGCATCGGCTCTGTGCTCTGGCGGCTGGCGCAGAGGGGTAGGGGTTGCAGCGTATGATCCAACTGCGAAGGGTAATAGAGCACTTGTCCATGGGCCATGAGAAGTTCCTCTTGGTTGATGGGGGATGAGTAGAGGGATCAGCGCGCTGTATTCAGCGCGAGTTCGGCCAGCACGGGGCGGTGGTCCGATGCCATCGCTTCGGCCTCGACCCAGCAGCGTTGCACGCAGATATGCGGTGTCGGTCGCGCAAAGACGAAATCAATTTCTTTGGTGGGTATGTCGGCGGGGAACGTCAGCCGCTCGCCCTCTTTGGGTGCACGCTGCCAGTGCTGGTCGAGCCGTTGGGCCGCCGGTGCGCCCGGTTCGCAGTTGAAGTCGCCGGCCAGCACGACAGGATGGGATGCTGCGGCAAACAGGTCGCAGACCCGCGCTGCCTGCTGCAGGCGTAGTTCGACATCCGTATAGAGGTGAATGCCCGAGAAAACAACGGGGTCCCAGTGCGTGCCCCATGCGCTCTGCACGGCGATCCAGCAGCGCGGCAGATCGCCCGGATGCCAGCCGTATGCGCTGGGCTCAGAGAGGGGCGCCGTAGATAGGGCTCCCATGCCGTAGCGACCGCCGTCAAAATCGCGAAAAGCACCAAAGTGCGAATGCAAACCGGTCAGTTCGCCCAGCGTCTGCATTTGGTCTATGCCGCCGGTGCGTCCGCAGCACTCGTCCACTTCCTGTAGCAGCACTATGTGGGGCGCGCAGCGGCCAATGACGTCGGCTATGCGCGCTAGGTCGACGCGGCCGTCCATGCCGGCGCCGTGGCGTATGTTGTAGGCCATCAGGCGCAGGGTGGCATCGGGTCGTTCTATCATGTTGCAGGCTCCATTGTGACGACGGGGCGTGCGTGCCTATTTTATCGCCCCATTCGCTTTTTTTGATCTATTCCATGGATTTGGTATGCAAACGCCCAATATACTCTTTCTATTTCCCGATCAGCTGCGCCACGATTGGACCGGAGCCAATCCAGCGCTGTCGCTGCGCACGCCCTATCTCGATGCGCTCAATGCGCGCGGCACGCGCTTTACCAACGCCATTTGCCCGTCTCCGCTGTGTGCGCCCTGTCGCGCTATACTGGCTTCGGGCCGCGAGTATCCTCGTTCGCCGGTGCAGGGCAACGGCGATAATGTACCGCTTGATGAGCCGACTCTCTACGCTCGGCTGCGCGATGCCGGATATCACACCATGGCCTGCGGCAAGCTCGACCTCAACAAGGGAGATTGCATTGCGGGGCGCCCTGCTTGGGGGCTAGACGGTCAGGCCCATTTGAATGACTGGGGATTCAGCGCGGGTATAAATAACGAGGGCAAGATGGATGGAGCCAATAGCGGGCGCGAAAAGCCGCAGGGGCCCTACATGCAGTTTTTGCAAGAGCGCGGCTTACGCCAGATGCACGTCGACGATTTTGCCCATCGCACCAAGCTGTCTTCCTTCGCTACGCCGCTGCCCGACGATGCCTACTGCGATAATTGGATCGGGCAAAACGGACTCGATCTGCTGGCGGCAGCGCCGGCCGATAGGCCGTGGTTTCTCCAGGTTAACTTCACGGGTCCCCACAATCCTTGGGATATTACTGAAGCGATGAAAGGCCTCTATGCAGAGGTCGATTTTCCCCAACCCTATGCGGCGGGAGACGATCCCCCCGAAGCGCTGCTCGAAGTGCGCCGCAACTATGCGGCGATGGTGGAAAACATTGATCGATGGGTCGGGGCGTATATGGAGGCGCTGGAGCGGAGTGGACAGCTGGATAACACGCTGGTTGTTTTCAGCAGCGACCACGGTGAAATGCTCGGAGATCACGACCGCTGGGGTAAATCGCTGCCGCACCAACCTTCTATCGGCGTGCCGCTGACGGTTGCCGGTCCCGGCGTGCTCGCCGGCCATGCCGTCGACGCGCCCACAACGATTCTCGATTTGGTCGCCACGTTTCTGGAAGCAGGGCAGGCCGATCCGCTGCCCGCGATGGACAGCCTGTCGCTGTGGCCTCAGCTGAAGGGAGAGTCGACGGCCCGTTCCTGCGTGTTTTCTGCGCTGGGTGATTGGCGCGCGGCGTTTGACGGGCGCTACAAATTGGTGGAGTGGACAGAAGCGAAGCGCTCGGCGCTGTACGATGTGCAGGCCGATCCAGCTGAATTGCAGAATCTGAGCGGTCGGGCGGACTGTGCAGAGGTCGAGCGTGGCTTGCAGGTCGAGCTATGGGCCTTTGCCGGTGGAACCGGTCGAGCCGGCTAGCCGGCTCAGCGGCATGCGCGCCTTAGCGCTCTCGTTGCCCAGGCGATCGAGCGCGGAGACAGCGACCTCTTGCAGTACCTGGGGCGTTGCGGTTTCGTCGCCCTCGGCCGGAGCTTCAACGATCGCTAGCTGCGTCTCGCGCACGTCGCGGTGCAAGAGCGCATAGTCCCAGCGCGCGCCGCGACGGACGTACACAATCCAGCGATGGACATCGTCTACGTCTCCGTGCGCCCACTGCACGCGGACCTGTTCCTCCTGCACGTCGATTTTCAGCGAGGGTGCGTCGGGTGCGCGCCGGTCTAGCCACGGCGAAGCTGGCACTAGCGCGGACTGTGCGTAGGGCTGGGCCTTCAGCGAGTCGACGATTCCCCCGCGGTTTTCCCGTAGTGCTTTCATGCTAAAGTGAATATGGCCGGCACCGGTTGATGCGAACGCGCGGGCGACCATTACCTGGTTGACGATCTCGTCGGCACCGCGCGCCTCTTCGATGCCGCTGGCGTAGAGACCTGGCCAAATATGGCGGGCTTTTTTGTTTTGTTGGGTCCACCAGGCCAGCAGCATTGGATAGCTCTGCGGGACCTGGCGAATGGGCCAGTAGAGCTGCGGTGAGAGATAGTCGACCCAGCCTTTGTGCAGCCATAGCCGTGCGTCTGCATAGAGCACGTCGTACTGGTCGAGACCGCGAATCGATTCGGGATGTCCCGGTCGCCAGATGCCAAAGGGGCTCAGGCCAAATTTGACGTGTGCTTTCTCCCCTTTGATGCCGTCGTACAATCGCTCTATAAAGCGATTGACGTTGTCTCGTCGCCAGTCGCCCAAGCTCAGCTTGCCGCCGCCGCTGCGGTAAGCCGACCAGCTCTGTCCGTCGGGAAAGTCACGCCCATCGTTATAGGAAGGATAGGGATAGAAGTAATCGTCAAAGTGGATGCCGTCGACGTCGTAGCGCCGCAGCACGTCCATCACGACTGCGTAGGCGTGATCCTGCGTTTCTTCGCGGCCTGGATCGAGCCACCAGTAGCCTTCCTCGCCGAGTTGGAGCGCTAGGTCGGGCCGTTTGTTAACGAGCGAGCGCGGACCGACGGGGCCCCCTTGGGGATGATGGGCGCGGTAGGGATTGAACCACGCGTGCAGTTCCAGGCCGCGCGCGTGCGCCTCGGCGATCCAGAAAGCCAGCGGATCGTAGTAGGGCTCGGGGGCCTGGCCCTGTTCGCCGCTGAGAAAATACGACCACGGTTCAATGCGGCTAGCGTAGAGTGCATCGGACTGGGGACGCACCTGAAACACCACGGCGTTGAGTCCCATGTGCACGGCCGTATCGAGAATGGCAATGGCTTCTGCCTTTTGCGTTTCGCTGTCGAGGCCCGGTTCGGAGGGCCAGTCGATATTGGCGACAGTGGCTACCCAGACGGCGCGGAACTCGCGTTCAACAGAAGGTATGTCGGCGTCTTTATCCATTGTTCGGGTCGGCAATAGGGCACAGCCGGCGCTCAGCAAGAGCGCCAGCAGGACCGTAATGTGCAGCGGCCGGTGCCGCATCGCGTTCCGCCTTTCTACTGCAGCATCTTGTAGTCGCCCGCATCTTCCCAGCGCGGACAGCTCAGTCCGTATTCGTCCCAGACTACCTGACCGGCGCGCAGCGTAACGCGGCACGAGGTCTTTTGCGTCGCGCTCATGCGCGCGCGCCCTGAATCGACTAGGCCGTACTGGCCCTCTTCGATCTCGAGCACGGCGATATCGGCTTCGGCACCAACGCCAATCTGACCTAGTTCGGGGCGGCGAATCACTTCCGCTGGACGCTGCGTCGAGCGGTAAACTACCTCGTTTAACGGCATGCCCATAGCCAGATACTTGTCCATCGTCGAGACCATGGTCGCGTTGGGACGCATGCGGCTGCCGGTGTGCAGGTCCGTGCTGATCGTATCGGGATGAAAACCCTGTTCCATCGCCGGCACGGCAATGCGAAACCAAAAGGAGCCGCCGCCGTGACCGGTGTCAAAGATGATACCGCGCTCGCGCGCCGCGCGCACGTAGTCGTTGACCTTTTTGTTTTCGTCGAGCAGTGGAATATGTGAGGCGTAGAGGTGGGTGTGAATATCGCCGGGCGCCATGCGCTGGATAAGCAGCTCTTCATAGCTGCGCTCGGGCATTGGAGCAAAGTCGACCATGGTGATCGTATCGCTCATGCGCGCTGCGTCGATACCGCCCTGAGCCGCTTCCCAACCCGGTCCGTAGTAGTGAGCGGACTTAGAGCCGACGGCGTGTTCAGGATACTGTTTGATCATGTCGGCGCACGGTTCGGGCACCATTTCCGTTACGTCTTGCTCGCAGGCTCCGGCCATCCCAGCGCCGACAATATTGATAAAGGCCAGCACGCGAGTGGTTGACTTAGCAATGATCGTGTTGACGAAGTCTTCAAAGTGCTGCCAGCCCGAGCTGCCGGTGTCAACGCAGGTGGTGACCCCATAGGGCAGGCACTGTTGGTCTGGGTGCAGCCAGGCAAAAAATCGCCCATAGGCGTGCAGGTGAATATCGATAAGGCCCGGCGTCACGTAATAGCCCGTTACGTCGATGGTCTTGGTCGCTTCGCCGTCTACCTCTTTGCCGACGGCAGCGATCTTGCCGTCTTTTACCGCTACGTTGGCCAGCGCGTCAACGCCGTTTTTGGGGTCTATGACGCGGCCGCCCTTGAGTAACACATCGTATGTCATGACTACCGTCCTTCTTTGAGTATGGGCATAGAGCTTAGGAAATTGTGCCGTCGCCGTCCACCTTGCCGATGTGCACCATTATCGGCACTTTTACGACTACGTTAAACGGAAGATATAACCGCGTGTGGCGCACGGCGAGCGCGCTGCACGCACAGTGGGGTATGTATATGAAGATTGCCATTATCAGCGGCTCGCTGCATCCGCAGAGTCGGTCCTACGTGCTGGCGTGCCGACTGGAAGAGGCGGTGCAAAAACGGGGCGCCGAGACCGATTTAATCGATCTGCGCGACTACGATCTGCCGCTGCATACCGGGACTGGAGACTGCAAGACGCCGGAGGTGCTAGCGCTGGTCGAACGCATGCAGGCGGTCGATGGCGTTGCCGTAGCTGCCCCGATTTACGTGTACGATACGAATGCAGCGGTTAAAAACTTCGTTGACCTGACGGGTCGCGCCTGGTCGGACAAGCCCGTTGGTCTGCTCTGTGCGGCGGGTGGGCGGTCTAGTTACATGTCGATTATGGGGCTGGCTAATAGCCTAATGCTCGACTTTCGCTGCGTTATTGTTCCGCGCTTCGTCTATGCGACCGGCGGAGATTTTGCCAACGATCGCATGGCCGAAATGAGCGTCGAGAGCGAAGAAATTTGCGAGCGCATCGACCAACTCGCCGACGCGCTCCTTCAACTAGCTGGTGCACTGCGTGCCTAGCGCAGACGAGAGAAGGCCGATGTCTACGTTCTATGGTTCTTGGCTGTGGTATGCGTTGGGCGCGGCGGTCTTTGCCGCGCTAACTACCGTGTTGGGCAAAGTCGGAGTCGAGAAGATTCACTCCGACGTGGCCACATTTATACGCACCGTGGTCATCTTGGGTGTTACGGCGCTCTTTGTCACAGCTAAGAGCGAGTGGGTGCGTATCGACCTATTGCCGATGCGTTCGCTGGCTTTTTTGGTGCTGTCAGGTCTGACAACGGGGCTGTCGTGGCTGTGCTATTACAAGGCGCTGCAGCTCGGCCCGGCTTCGCGCGTAGCGCCGATAGACAAGCTTAGCGTCGTGCTCGTGCTGCTCTTTTCAGTGTTGGTGCTCGGCGAACACTTTTCTTGGAAAGTGGGACTGGGTGCCTTGCTAATTACTGCCGGAGTGGTGCTGATCGCGCTGGCTGACTAAGCTTGGTGCGGCGTTGGTCGATTGATTTAATAGACGACGCTGACCACACCCATGCGTCGCCTCGTACCCACATCTGCCTCGACTTCAATCTGGTATAGGTAGAGTCCCGGCTGCACTCGCTGACCGAGGCCATCCACGCCGCGCCATACGCGGACAAAACGCCCGCTGCGCTCTATACTCCGGCCCTGGGCTACCAACGCACCGCGCAGGTCGTATATCTGAAAAGATACCGGGGCTGTCTGCGTCAGTTTAAGCAGGTTATACGAAATTTCCAATGCGTCGTTTATACCGTCGTCGTTGGGACTGATGGTCGCCGTGCGCGCGGCAAGATCATCGATGAGCTCAACGCGCTCGTCATCTAGCCGTACGCTTAGTTCACCCCCTACAGAAAATGGGTCGACATCGCCAGGACGGGCCGTTTGATAGACCGATTCAACGGCGCCGTCTTCTGCTCGTTCGTCGAGCGCGCGGACCTCGAAAGGGGTGCCGTCCCGCAGCACGATCGCCGTGAAGACGACTTGGATAAACGTGCCCGACTGCGCAATTCGCTCCCAGATATCCAGGGTAAATCCCGTCTCGTCGTAGCGCGGAGTAAAGACGGCTACCTCGTCGTCGACGCGTACGGTGGTGACGCGGTCGACTGCTGCTGGTGTCCGCACCTGCAGATAGCGAAAGCCGGTGTCGCCCCGACCGTGGTTGAGCTGGACTAGCAGGGAGAGCGTAAACTCAGTCGGCTGTCCGGCCGCAGCGACGAGTGGACTTACTTCGGCGATGAGCTCGTCGGCCAGCGGCTGCTGCACGTACTCAACTAAAAAATTGTCGATGGATGTACCCGGTTCGCTCATTTCGACGCGGAACTGTATGTAGCGCCTAGGCGCCGGCGACGAAATAATGCCGTCGGTGACCGTTTGCCAGGGGCTCCACTCTGGATTGGGGCTAATGGGTCCGAGTTGGACCTCGGCGGCGCCAGAAAAGTCGAGTGGATCAAAGGCAAAATAGTCTTCGGCCGACACGCGCTCCAAATCGTCACCGCGCTGCAGAAAGTAATGTAGCGGCTCTTCGTCGGGCCCCGTGCGCGTCTGCACGACGATGGGTTGGGTCTCCAGCTCGCCGTCTTGGAGGGACATCCGGCCCCAGATCGGATATCCGCCGCGGATAAAGAGTGGCGTCGAAGTAAAGAGTCCGCGCGGTACGGTGCCCTCGGAATAGACCTCAAACTCCGCTAGCTCCCACGGCTCGCCAGTGGTTGATCGCAGGCGTATGTAGCGGATGTCGCGGCGCTCAAAGCTGAGGTCGACTACGGGTTGGCGATTTGGATTGGAGGTAGAGAATGCCAACCCCGGCACTGCGCGGTAGGGTGCGTTCAGAGGCGTACCCTGCTGACCGTCGCTGCTGGCTACTTCAAAACTGCCCAGCACGAGTCCCCTATGCTCGCTGTCTAAGCGGGGATAAAAGCGCATGCGATCGACGCGGAACGTCGCGCCCAGATCGATGTAAATCGTAGCGCGCCGTCCCACTTCAATATCCGCGTCGGGTCCCCAAGCCGTGGCCGCATCACCGTCGATCCAATGCGCTAGGTCTTCGCGCTCAGACAGCGCATCGACGTAGCCTGCGGGGGTGAGCACCTGCACCTGAGCGGCAATCAGGCCGCCGCGCTGGGGCAAACCGGTTGCCAGATTTTCTCCGCGCTCGGCCGACCAAGTCCATATTGAGTCGTCCGATACGCCGACAAATTGAGCCGATTCAACGATTGAGGACCAGTTCATGGGGGCGGCATCGCGGCCCACGCGCAGCGTGTCCAACGCGTGGGCTGCGGTCGATCCGCCAAGGACCCAACAGGCCCAATATAGGACGACGAGCGTTCTCATTCTCCGAGTATGACCTCCACGCCTCGTTCGCGCAGTTGGGCCACTTCTACGCTCACCGCGTTGGCGCTCAGGCGATTGCCGATCAGCGAGACCGACTGCAGTTGGTCTAGGCCGATTAGCGGCGTGAGCTGTACGATGCGGTTGGCGATGGCGCTCAGCTGGCGCAGGTTGCTCAAGTTGGCCAGCGGCGTTAGATCGACAATGCGGTTAACGGATAGATCGAGCACCTCTAATCGCGTCAGGTTAGCCAGCGGAGAAATATCGCTGACTAAGTTGTTGAATATGAGCAGCGAGAGGAGCGTCTCTACGCCGGAGAGCGGGCCAATGTCGACCAGCTGGTTGTTGGCTAGGTCGAGCGTGCGCAAGGGCAGCTCGTTTAGGGCGGATATGTCCTCAATCCGGTTCCCGGATAGGTCGAGTTCGCGCAGGCGCGTCATGCGGCTCAGCGGGCCAATATCGACGAGGGCGTTGTTGGATAGATCGAGCTGGTTCATGCGATCGAGCGTCGCTAAGCCCTGGATGTCGCTGATCTTGTTCTCGGACAAAATCAGCTGGTTTAGCGAGCGATCCAACGGGCTGAGCGGAGATACGTCGCGAATGAGATTGGCCGTTAGATCGATGACGTCGAGCGAAGAGAGACCGCTCAGCGCAGACAGGTCGTCGATCTCGTTGTCGGCGGCGTTGAGAATGTTCAAGCGCGTTAGGCCGCTCAGCGCGCGCAACGTGCGGATCCGATTGCGCGATAGATCCAGACGCAGCAGGCGCGTCAGGTTGGCAAGGGGCTGTAGGTCTTGAATTTTATTGCCGCTCAGCGAGAGCGTTTGCAGCTGGGATAGATCGGTCAGCGCTTCTATGTCGGACATGCCGACGTCGTTGAGTGTGAGGGTGCGCAACTCGACGAGCGGGGCAACAAAAGAGATGTCCTCGAGCTGTGTGCTGTTGATTTCAAGCGTGCGCAGTCGGCTCAGGCCGGCCAGTGGATAGGCATTGGGGATGCGCGTGTCGCTGATGGTGAGGGTGGTGAGGTTGGTCAAGCTCTCTATGCCGCGCAGATCGCGGATTTGATCGCTGCCTTCTATAGTCAGGCGTACGATGCGGTTGAGGTCTTCCTGCGTCAGGTTGCCGAGGTTTTTGTTGGTGGCCCGGCGCAGCAGCGCTTCGAGCCGAAGGTCCGGAATGAGCAAGAGGCCTTCGCTGCGATAAAAGCTCACCGCTACACCGCGGCGCACAAGGGCAGGTAGATCGGTCGATAGGGCGTTGGATCCGAGTGGGTTGCCGGAAAGCTCTACGCTCTGCAGGCGGTTGAGCCTGGACAGCGCGGAGATGTCCGTAAGGCGATTGGCGTTGAGGTTGAGCAGCTCAAGTCGAGTCAGTCCAGCGAGTGGGGCCACCGAAGAGAGGCGGTTGAAGTCGAGATTTAAATGGGTTAAACCTACCAAAGGCGACAGGGGGGCTACGCTCAGCAGACCGTTGTTGGATAGGTCCAATACGACGAGTGAGTCGAGCGTGCCCAGCGGCGTTAAGTCGCGGATTTCGTTGTGGGCCAGATAGAGCGCCTTGAGGCTACTGAGCTGCTCAATGCCGCGCAGTGAGCGAATTTGTTGGTCGCTTGCATTGAGCGACTCAATGGCTCCTATCGCTGCTGGAAGGAGCGCACCGCGCGGTTGCTGCAGGGCCGAGCGCACCGCCTCTTCCAGACCTTGGTCAGCAAATGCCGATGCGTCGTTTTGGATCGAGAGTGGTTCGGTGTCGATCAGCCGCTGCCCGCTGTCACCGCACCCGCCCAACAGTAGAACCGCCGACGAGAGTAGCGCGATAGAGCGCCAGTAGTACGAGGATGTCATTGCTACTCGACTCCGGCAAAGACGGTCATAAAACCGCGCGTATTGGTCTGCGTGCCCTCAATTTCAAAGCGGCGACGGGTGACCTGTAATCCGGCCAGCGTGGTGAGCTTGTAGCCTAAGTACTCAGAGACGTTGTTGAGCTGGACGGCGGCGACGAGACCGTTAAACGAGTCCTCGGCACCTGGTGGACGCGGGTTGCGTAACTGCGAGAATATTTCGTATTCGATGCCGCCCTCTAGGGTGCTGCGCCGCATGACGGGTAGGCGCATAAGCAGCATAAAAAACTGACTCCACTCTTCCTCGCGCGGGCGTCCACGCAAAACGGGTGCGCGGTGGATAAACTCGCTTTTCCAGCCGGGAGCAATGCTGAGTCCGCGCAGGCTGAGCTGGTACTCGGCCTGATTGACTGCGCCCAAAAAGAACGCGCTGCGCCGCAGACCGCCTAGCGCCAGCTGTTGGCTGTTGGCTAGCTGGTCGTAGCGCTGGTATTTGATCGTATGCTTGACGCGCAGTCCGGCTAGCGGTTCGACCTGCCAACTCATCCAGGTGGTATTGACGACGGTGTCGCGGGCGGGCAGTTCGTCCAGCACGGGAAAGAGATCGCCGCGCGAATTGGGTGGCTGCAGCCACTGCAGCAGATCGTCGGCGATATTGTCGCGCACTTTGCGCAGATCTTGGAATAGCTGAATACGTCCCCAGCGCGCGGCGCTGTGATCAATTGTCGCCAGCGCATACAGGGCGTGGTTGCGTCCGGCTGCGGCCTTTTGCCGCGCCCGCAGCCACCCCACGGTTATGCGCACGTCCGGGTGGAGATACACGCCGCTGTAGGCGTTAAAGCCCTTTTGGTTGCGCCGGTAGGGTAAGTCGGCCTCTTCATCGTTTTCAAAGCGATCAATGGTGCCGTTGTGGTTCATGTCGATCCCGTAGAGGAACTCCGGGCGGTCGGTGCGAAAGCGCAGAAAGGGTTCGTCGTAGTCGGGTATGCGGTTGGGACTGATTTCGTTGTCGTTTTGGTTGAAGTCGGAGACGAAATCATTATTCTCGTCCCAGCCGGGAAATATTTCCAAATCGCCAAAGCTCCAGCCTTTGCGCTTCCAGTCCGGGCGCCGGTCCTGATCGTCGTTGTCCTCGACAAACTCGTAGCGCTGTAGCTCGCGGCTGTAGTCAATGGCCCCGTTTTCATCGACGACGTCTAGCGAAGTGCTGTAGTGTGCGTCTACGTTAAACGCTTCGACATAGGCGAAAAATGGGTAGGCTTGTTTGGACAGGTTAGCCGTCCACGCCTCGGCCCGCGTGCTCGCGGCGCTGTGCATGGTTAAGCGCGGATTGGGGTATTTGCGATAGCTGTGGTTTATGTTGTACTCGAGATAACCTTCGAGGCCGTCTAGATCGGTTACTTCCATGGTAAAGCCGGCGATCTGGTTGGCCGTTGGCAGGCCGTAGTCAAAGGAGAGCACGCGCTGGTTGGACCCGTCCTGCACGTTGCCGGCGGCCCGCGCTAGCGGGCTGTAAACTCGTCCGCCGTTGAGGGCCGTTTGCCGGTCGGAGCTCATGTCGACGAGGTAGTCATTGGCCAGCACCAATTCGATGGTCGCGCGGCGAATTTGGCTAGGGTCGGGTCCGGTATAGGTCGGATCGGAAAAGTTAAAGGTGAGCACGATCTCCTCGCTGCCGTCGGCCGAAAGATAGCCGCGGCGTTGGAAACCACCCTCTATATAAGCGCGGAAGCCGATCTCCGAGCCGCGCGTTTGCTCGCCGTCTATGCTCTCGACTAGGATATCGCTGGCAAAGAGTGCGCCACCGCCCGTGCCGTCTTCGGGGGAGTCGTCGCGAATACGGACGTAAATCAAACCGACCGGTTCCTCGTTCTGTACGCCGAGTAGATCGCCCTTAAACAGGTCGTCGCTAAAGGCTTCGGCTCGGGTGTAGCTGTGGTGCGCGTTGATGAATGTGCCCCCCATCTTGACGAAGTCGCCGACCTGGAGCGTCAGGCGCCCGCCGGCCAGATTCGTGTTGTCTGTTAGCTGGCGCGCTGTGCCGCCGACCATAAAGGAGTTGGGATCGCTGATGCGCGAAAGCAGCAGCGTAGCCTCGTACTTATCGGTAGCAAAGTCCCACTGTATGCCGTTAAACAGCGGTTTAGAAAACGTCATTGGCGTCAGCGTGGTGCGTATTTCATTGCCTACTGTGATGGCATAGTGATACTGCCCTTTGTGGTCGGATGCGACGACGAGGTTGTTAAACCAGCGCCCGAAGAGCGAGGTCTTGGTCAACGTGCTGCCAAAGGGCTCGGGATTGATTTCCTGCCAGTCGTATATCAGCCAGCCGCGGGTGACGAAGTTGCCGTATAGATCGTAAAAGAAGTTGCCTTCCAAAGAAGTGGATACGTAGCGCTGGTAGTTTTCGCGCGCGTAGTTGGTATACTCCCACTGCTTCCACTGGTATTCTGAATAGAGCTCCTGCGGCACGTACCAGCGCCGCACGGTTGGATCTAGCGCATCAAAGAGCACGCCGGGGCCCGTTGGCTCAAACGAAACCTTGCCGCCGCGCTGCACGTTGCCCAGGCGCGTGCCGTAGGTCTGCGCTTCGATCGATGGCGGCAGCAAGACCAGCGCTATCCAGATCGACAGCAGGATGCCCGCCGTGCGTTTTTTCATCCACCGTGCCATTGTATTCGCTGTGAATCCTCTCTCAGTATGCTAGGGAAACGACGCCCATGTGTCGTTCGTCAAAGGCATCGGCTCCCACGGTGAGCACCCATACATAGGTTCCCGGTTGGACCAGAACGCCGCTTTTGAGTCGCCCGTCCCAGCCGCACTCAGATGGGCCGATGCCCAGCTCGCGGCGGCAGATGCGGTGTATACGCTGGCCGCTCAGGCTAAATAGATCGAGTGTGACGGGTGCGGGTTGGACTAGTTGTAGCAGATTGAATGAGACGCCGAAGCGTTCGTTGATTCCATCGCCGTTGGGCGTGAAGATCCGATGGCTGACGTCGATTTCTCCGACCAGCTTGCCGAGCTGCTTTTTGGGGATGGCGACGAAGAGGCCGGAGAGCGGGCCGAAGTCGTCGGGGCCAAAGTCGACGGCATCGCCTGGCTGCAGCTGCTGCGGCACGGAGGAAAACTGTGCGTTGTAGGCGCGGCCGGAAAAGGTAGTGCCAAAGCGGAAAATCGGCAGATCAAAGGTGAACTCCAGCACGGCACCGTCGCTGTTGATAAGGGGAAAGCGCAGGGCAAATCCGTCTTCGCGCACGTATTCAATGTCAAATTCGGCCGGCTGTCCGTCTATTTTTAGCTCGCGTATATCCGTCACCGCGACGTTGGTATCGACTTCTATGCGGTCAAATCCACGTGCGTTGCCCCCGTTTTTCAGCCGGACGCCGTAGCGAAAGCTGGCGGGCTGTTCGGCTTCGGCTAGGCGCGGATATACCTCGGCCCACAGCCCATCGGCAATGGGCGGCACGAGGTATTCAAATTCGATCTGGCCCATGCGGCGAGCGTCGAAGAGTCCGCCCGAGAACTGGATTTCGAGCTGGGCATAGCGGCGAGGCTGGGGCGCAGCTGACAGCTGGCCGCGCTCGACGGAAAACCACGGACTCCAGTTGTCGTCGTCTTCTGGTCCAAGGGGCACGCGGTCGCGTCGTTCGAGCGCATAGTACTGTCTGGGCGAGACGTTGGTCGGTCCCGTAATCCGTCCCTGCGAGTCGCGCAGCCACTGCTGATATATTAAAGGCGTATCGTCGTGGCCGGTGCGCAGACGCACGCTGAGCTGCGAAAAGAGCGAATCGCCGATGACGGACTCGATCCAGTGCAGTGGGCCAATAGAGGCCCTGTCGCCGAGATCGATAATATCCGAGAGGTAGGTGGCGTTGCGCATATAGCCGGTGCCGTAGACCTCCAATTCGTCGACTTCAAAGGGCACAGCCGTCAGCGAACGCAGCTTGAGCTGGCGTATATACTGCGGTGACAGTGCAATATCGACGACGGGCTGTTCGTTGGCCATGTTGCGACGAACGAGGATATCGGGCGTGTCGAGATCGGTCTCATGCGGATTGATCCACAGCTCATAGGCGCGTAGATAGTCGTCCTGAAAGGCAAAGAATGGCGATTCCGCTACCGTATTGCGAGGGTAGAAACGCACGCGGTGCACGCCGACGGGCACCGCGAAATCTAAGCCGATCCACACGTCGCGTATTTTGGGGTTTGTTTCGGTCAGGCTAGGGCGTCGCTCAAAGGCTACGCTGTGGTCGCCGTTGACCATGCCGCGCAGCTGGTCGGCTTCGGTCGCCCCGTAAAATGCGTTGATTAGAAAGGCGCGTCCGTCGCGCTCCAACACGCGGTCGGCAATGTTTTCGTCTGGGTCAAAAAACAGCGGGCTAATCCAGCCTGGATAGTGATCAAAGTCGATGGCGTCTCCCGGCGCATTGGTAGTGTCTTCGCGCACGGAGCTGCCGCGCGGTTTAAACAGCACGGTCGGATCAGTAAATCCGCCGCCGCTCTGCCACGACAAGCCGCCGCGCCCTAGGACAAAGCGCTGCTGAGACCATACAGCGGTGCTTAGAGCAAGCAGGACGAGGAGGATAGACAGGCGCCTGTCCATTTATTGCAGCCCCGCGTTAATGGTCATAAACAGCGCGTTGCTGCGCTGAACGCGCCCGTCGTCAAAGCGCCAGCGACTCAGGCGCAACCCCGTGCGCGTGACGAGGCGATAGCCTTCGTAGGCGACGGCATTGCGCAGCTGAAAGATTGCCGTCCAGCGCCAAAAGTCCTCCTGCAGCGTCTCGTTTTCTCCCGCAAGGAGCCACAGCCGGCTGGTCTCTAAGCCGAGCTCCATTACGGTGTTAAACTGCTGGCGACCGTAGCGCGGAAAGTAGCTTACGCCGACTTCTTCGGCCATGAGGGGCTGGCTCCACAGCAGCGTGCCCGTTTCTTCCAGCGCACTGAAAGCGGCGCGCCGCGTGCTGTAGGGGCGTTCGCGCCGGTATTCGCTCTTAAAGCGGGGCTGCAGCGTGGCCAGTCCAAAGGGAATGCTCCACTGTGCGCGGTTGATCAGTCCGCTGAAGCTGCTCGTGCGTCGGCCCTCGCGCTGGCGCAGCGTTTCCGCGTCGTCGCGCTGTCGCCAAACGGACCACTTCAGGCGATGCTGCAGCTGTATGCCGGGTCCGATGCGCTGGTCTAGGTCGGCATAGAGCGACTGCTCCCACGTATTTTGTGCCGGCCGCTCATCGGGCTGCTCGCGCATGCGACCTTGGCCATCGACCGGCTGCACCCACTGAACCAGATCGTCGGCAATCGAGTCTTTGGTCAGCGCGGCATACTCGAAAAAGCGCAGGCGCCCCCACGGCGTGCTGTGCACCCATAGCCCCAGCAAGTACCAGGAATCCGTGCGCCCGTCGCCAGCTATTAGGTGTATGTCTTGGTGACCCAGCGTCAGCGAGGCGTCGGGGCCCAGGTGCGCTTTTATATAGCCGTTGTATCCGCGGTGATCGCGCTTGTAGGGATAGTCGGGCAACTCGTCATTTTCAAAGCGATCGATGGTGCCGTTGTGGTTCATGTCGAGGCCGGGTAAAAAGGCGGGTCGGTCAGAGCGAAAGCGCAAAAAGGGCTCTTCGTAGTCCGGTATGAGATTGGCGTTTTGGTTGTGGTCGTTGAGGAAGTCGCCGTTCTCGTCGTAGCCTGGCCAGGCGATCTCGCCGTCGGAAGACTGGTAGGGGCGCAGCCATTCGGGCACGGCGTTAAGGTCGTCGTCGTCGTCGACCAGCTCATATACCTGCGGTATGTCGGAGTCGTAAACGAGCGACCCCCTCGGGGTGGTCAACCAATAGGACGTGCTGTAGTCGTCGTCCATGGAAAACAGTTCGACGGACAGCGCATAGGGATAGCGTCGATAGCTGGCCTGGGCATAGGCCGCACTCGCTGTTTCGGCCACTTGGTGGTGGCGTTTTAGCGCCGGGTTGGGGTAGCGGCGGAGGCGGCGGTTAAGGGCGAATTCACCCTGCAGCGACAGGCCAGCCCAGTCGGGCACGTCCCAGTTGATGCCGAATATCTCGCTGGCGACCGGTAGACCGTAGTCGACCGCGATCAGGCCCGTATTGCTGCGGTCCTGCACGTTGCCTTCCGATCGCTCTTGCGTTAGGAACACGGCGTTAGCCGAGCCGCTCACGCCGTCGGTTTGCAGATTGGAAGATGATTCGATGCGGTAGTCGTCGGCAACGTCGAGCTCGATCTGCGCGCTGCGCAGCGCGCCGGTGCCGAGTCCCTCGTAGTCGAGTGCGCCCAGATCGTATTCGAGAAGGATGTGCTCGTTGCCGTCGGCCACTAGCGCGCCGCTGCGCAGAACGCCACCCTCCACGACGGGGAGAAAACCGATCTCTGAGCCGCGTAGCTGCTGTCCGCTGGTGTCGGTAAGGACGATGTCATACGCCAAGAGCACGGCGCCGCCGCGCAGGTCCTGCGGCGAATCATCGCGCAGGCGCACCCATAACTTGCGCAGGCTCTGGTTCTGCAGCAGCGTCAGCGTGCCGTTGAGCGGATTGCCGTTGTTGAGGTCGTTTTGCGTGTGGGCGTTGTGCACGTTGACGTAGCTGAGTCCTAGCCGCGCCCAGGGTCCCAGGGACAGATCGGCGTGGCCGGCCATTAGGTGGGTCGAATTGGTGCCGTTGCCGGAGTTGATTAGGCCGACGTCGTTTTGGTAGGGGCCGTTGGGATCGCTCGGACGCGAGAGCAGAAACGTGGCGCCGTGCTGCTGGTTGGCTAGGTCCAAGCGCAGTCCGTTGTACTGTGGTTTGGAAAAGGTCAGCGGCGTGAAGCGCGTGTAAATGGCGTCGCCGACCATTAGGCGGTAGGACGTGGCCCCGCGCTCGTCTCCGGCAATGACCAGCCGATCAAAAAAGCGCTCGTAGGCGTTGACGTTGCCGGGGCGCGGCTCCGAGCTGTTGCGCGGATCTTCCGGCGGGCGCTTGAAGATCTGGCTGCCGCTGGCCTGTGGTTGGCTCTGTGTCCAGGTATAGACGAGCCAGCCGCGGCCGATGGATTCGCCGAATACGTCGTAGAAATCGTCCCCTTCGAGCAGGCGGTTTACGTAGCGACTGTAGGGTTGGCGGGCATACTGTGTTTCGGTTGCATACCAGGGCTGCCAGTAGGTCTCGGCTAGTTGGCGCGGCGCATACCACTTGTGCAGCTGTGGTTGGACATATTCCAATTCAAAGCGCGGTTGTAGGGCAATTTGTGCGTTTAGCGCGGTGGACCACCAAGCGAACAGGCAGAGGGCCATCCCGAGCATGCGGCTCGGCGATTGCCTGGCTGTGGATAGACGCATTGCAGCCATTAGTAGACGACCTGGACGGGGCGCACAATCGCGTGATCGCGCCGCCGTGCGTCGACTTCGAGCTTGATGCGAATTAGATAGGTACCGGGTGCTACGCGCCGTCCACCGGCATCCAGCCCATCCCAGCGCAGGGCATATTCGCCGCTGGGGCGCGCCCGCTCTGCGCTTAGGTCGCGCAGGAGACGACCGCTCAGATCAAATAACTCGACGCGTAGCTCGCTGTTTGGCTCGACGGAAAAGACCTTGGCTGATATCTCGATCTCGTCGTTGGTGCCGTCGCCGTTGGGCGTGCAAACGGTAGGATGAATGCGCACGTCAGTTAGCAGGTCACTTTCGCTCAGATCGGTTACGGCGACCAGCGATTGGCTGGCGACCAGCGGAGTGGCATCGCCGGCGCTGATTTGCTGCACGCGCTCGGGAAACTGGCTGTTAGACAGATGAGCGACAAACTGCGTATTGCCCATGTATACCTGCGTGCGCAGGCGTATGGCGTAGAGGGTGGCGCGGCGAACGGGTGCGGGAAAGACCAACTCTACTTCTTCGTTGGCCGTGCGTTCGATCTGCAGCGTGCCGGGCCAGAGCTGCTGGCCGGCACCAAAGCGCAGCTGACTTTCGCTACCGGAGCGGACGTCGATGATTTCTATGGGCGCAACGGAGGAAGAGCCGATGCGCAGGCGATCGAAGCCCGGATTGTTGGCGCTAAACCTCGGCCGCACATAGAGCGTGAATTCTTCGTCTACGCCCGGCTGTATCTGCCGCAGCGGCCACAGTTCGGCAACGGCCTCGTCGACGATGGGCGGTGCGAAGTGCAGTTTCAACGAGCTGAGGGAAGCGGCTAGCTGGGGATCGCTGCTGCGCAGCCGGACTTCGGCCAGGGCGTAGCGGCGCGGCGCGGGCGATTGAAAGGCCTCTCCAGAAAAAAAGTAGAAGGGGCTCCAGCCGCTCCAATCGGCACCGGGCAGTTCCTCGAGGACGACGGGCCCGCGCCGATCTTCGGCTCTGCGCTCCCATGCGACTAGGCTGATTTCATTACCGCTGTCGGAAAAATAGTGCAGGATTTCTTCTAGTTCGTTGCCGGTGCGGGTGCGCACGGCGACTTGGGTTCCGTTGGGGATATCGCCGGTCCAACTGACGTGGGTAAAGAGGCCCGGAGCGGGCAGCTTCATCAGCGGGGATACCATAATGACTTCGGGCACGAAGCCCTCGCCGTAGGCCTGTATCTCGCTTATTTGGCCGCGTTCGCTGCGCGCTGCGGGCAGTTCAAGTCGCCGCAGATCGATATAGCGCACGGGGCGCAGGCCAAAGCGCTCCTCTAACTGCAGAAAGCTTTCGCGGTTGAGCTGTTCGTCAAACAGGCGCCACACGCGCTGACCGTCGGCGTTAAGCGCGCCGTCAGATACGCGCAGCTGGTAGGCCGGCGGCGGTTCGGCCGGAGACAGCAGGCGGATGCGGTCGAGCCAGTACGATGCGCCTAGGTCGATGACGACCTGGCGTTCGTCGCGCTGGGCGTCGTATTCCTGCAGGTTGCCAAAGGTTGAGAACAGGCCGTCGGTATAGGGCCGCTGACTGCGGGTTTGGGCATCGCGTGCCTGTTCGTTGAGCGGCGGGCGCGTCAGGCGGATGGCGTTGTCGCCGATGGCGTAGACCTCCACTTCGGCCAGGCGCGGTCGCTCGCGGCGGTAGTAGCGCACCTCGCCGCGTTCCTGCTGTGGCAGTGCATCATACACGGAGCGCTCCACTGGAATCTGACGGTCGGCTACAGTGCGACGAAAATAGTCTACGGCTCCGCGTTCGTCGTCGGGGAGCTTGGCGTAAGCGGTCGATTCTATGAGCGCGCCGCGCGGGCCGTCGGAATCGAGTGCTTCGATGCGTATGATCTGGGCGGCAATTCCCGCTACGTCCTCGGGCGTGCGCGCCGGCGGCTCTATCTCGAATACGAATTCTCGCTGCGTTTTGTTGGCCAGATTCGCCAAGCCCACTCGGCTGAAACTGCGCTTGCGCTCGTAGGTAAACGTCACGCGTCCGTCGGAGGCCAGCACGCGGAATTTGAGCAGCGGATCTCCCATACCTTCTTCGGCAAAGCGCACGACGATGCGCTGGACGATGGCGACGCGGCCCAGGTCTATATCGAACCACCAGTCTTCCAAAGGGCGATCTCGATCGGGTTCCCAATAGGTCGCGTCGTCTCCGTCTATAGCTAGGTGGGCCAGATCGAGGTTGGAGCCGGCCGCTGCAATGCCTCCGACCAGCGTGTCGCCCTCGCTCACGTAGATAAATTCTCCGGCGTTGAGCGCGGCGTTAATGTTGCGGCGCAGAAAGCGCGGCAACACGGTACCGTCCTCGTTTAGGACGCGCGTGCCCACCGGGGCCTGCCAAGCGGACCAATGGGCCTGTTCGCTGATTTCAATGCGATCTGCGCGCAGCGCATAGCCCTCTTGGCTGTGCGCAGACACCGCACACAGAGAGAGGAATAGGAGAAGCGCGTTGAAGTGCATAGAGGCTCGAGTCGAGAGGCGTAGCATAGGCCTGCGGTTTAGGTGGAGCACACGGATACAACATGGAGCGGTCAAACGGGGGGATGGTACGCAGGCCCCTTCCGTGGTCAAATGCACTCGCTCCATCTATACTATGTGTGGTGCGCCCTTTAACAACGGCGAAAGGGTGATACCTGTCTACCCTGATTTATCACGTTTTACCGCCTCTAAAATACGCATGAGTTCAGAGCGCAGTATTCGCAATATTGGCATCCTCGCCCACGTCGATGCGGGCAAGACTACCGTCACGGAAAACATGCTCTACCTGAGCGGCAGCACGCGGGCGGCCGGCAGCGTAGACAAGGGTACCAGCCTGTCGGACGTGCTTGACGTAGAGAGAAAACGCGGCATCTCCGTGCGTTCGGCCGCGCTCTCTTTTGCTTGGCGCGATGCACAGATCAACCTGATTGATACGCCGGGTCACGTCGATTTTTCTGCCGAAGTAGAGCGTGCTCTACGCGTGTTAGACGGCGCTGTGCTAGTGCTGTCGGCCGTCGAAGGCATCCAGGCGCAGAGCGAGCCGATCTGGCGCGCCCTGGAAGCGATGCGCATTCCCACGCTGCTGTTTATCAATAAGATTGACCGCATGGGGGCCGATGTGGCCGGTGTAGTGGCGGCGTTACAGCGCGAGTTTTCCGCCGACGTGCTGCCGGTGTGTGCCGCGCAACACGAAGGGGATAACGACGCACAATTGGTCGATTTGCTCGCCAACCCCGACGAAGCGCTCGTCGAGCGCATCGCCGAAGGGGACGACGCGCTGTTGGAAGCCTACCTAGAAGGCGTGATACCCGATGCGGCGGCGCTGCGTGCAGGACTGGCTGCAGCCGTGCGGAAGCGCGCGCTCTTTCCCGCGCTGTGCGGTTCGGCCAAGAATGCGCTGGGCGTTGACGGCCTGCTCGATGCGATCGTCGATCTGCTACCGCCGGCTCCGCGCCGTCAGCAGGCCCCTTCGTCGGCCGTGGTGTTTCGGATTGACCACGACGCGAAGCTGGGGCGCATTGCCGGCGTGCGCGTCTTTGGCGGACGCTTGCAAACGCGCGACATCGTGCTCAACGCAACGGCCGGTCGCGAAGAGAAGATCGTTCAGATCAAGAAGAGCTACCTCAATAAATTTGAGGATACGGACCGACTTGAGTGCGGTGATATCGGCTTTCTCTGCGGGCTGCCAGAGGTGAGAATTGGCGACGTGCTGGGCGATCCTGAGCCGGTGCCGCCGACCTACGCGCTCAGCGAACCGCTGCTGTCGGTGCAGGTGCAGCCGCGCGAGGCATCGGAGCACGCGGCGCTGGCGGCCGCCCTGCAGCAGCTGTCGAGCGAAGATCCGCACCTCGATTTCCGCTGGTATCCCGAGGAGCGCGAGCTGCATCTGCGCATTATGGGGGTCATTCAGACCGAAATCGTAACGGATATTCTGCGCACGCGCTTTGGTATAGAGGCGGAATTCAGCGAACCAACGGTCGTCTATAGAGAGACGCCGACGGCGGCCGGCTACGGCGCTGAGAGCTATACGATGCCTAAGCCCTGTTGGGCTATTGTGAAATACGCGATCGAGCCGGGGCCGCGCGGCAGTGGGATTGTCTACGAGTCGCAGGTCAGCGTGGATCAGATCAAGCTAAAGTACCAGCGCGAGATCGAAGACCATATCGAGCAGGCTTTTAAGCAGGGGATCAAGGGCTGGGAGGTGACCGACTTAAAGGTCACGCTGGTCGACGGCAGCGATCACGTTCTGCACAGCCGACCGGGTAACTTTATTTTGGCGACAAATATTGCTGCGCTCAAGGGCTTGCAGGCAACAGAAACCACCCTGCTGGAGCCGATGCTGGCCTACCGAATTGCGGCGCCGGAAGAACACGTGGGCAAAGTTACGTCCGATATTATCGAGATGCGCGGGACCTTTGAGCCGGCAGAAATGGCGCCGGGACACTTTGTGCTGCGCGGACGGCTGCCGCTGGCCACGTCGATGGACTACGCTATTCGCCTCAGTGCGCTTACGGCGGGGCGCGCCAAACTCTCACTGCGCTTTGACGGCTATGAGCCCTGTCCGCCCGGAGAGGGGGTCGTTAGACCTTATAAGGGGATTTGCCCGCTGGATCGCTCCAAATACATCCTCAAAATGCGCGGTGCCATCACCGAATCTATTCGCTGAAGCGCCGGCGTCTTTCCAACACTTCTGTATTGAGCACGTTGGTCGGCGCTCCATCCATCCACGCACGCACATTGTCCAACGAGTCGGCGTAAAACTGCTGGAGCATACCCTCCGTGCTGTAGCCCAGATGCGGCGTTAGCAGCACGTTGTCTAGGGATAGCAGCGGGTGGTCCGCTGGCAGCGGTTCCTCGTCGTATACGTCCAATCCGGCTCCGGCGATGCGCCGGCTGCGCAGCGCGTCGAGCAGGGCATCCTGTTGAATGATGGGACCGCGCGACGTGTTAATGAGAAACGCGCTGTCTTTCATCAGGCCGAACTCACGTGCGCCGATCCAGCCGCGGCTCTTATCGGACAGCGGCACGTGAATCGTCAAGATGTCGGACCGGGCAAAGAGCGCGTCCCACTCGACGCGTTCGGCGCCGTGGCGGGCTGCGCGCCGTGCGTCAAGGGTCGGTCCCCAGGCTATCAGATCCATTTCAAAGGCGCGGGCATAGCGCGCCACGATTTGGCCGATGCGCCCCAATCCCAGAATACCCAGCGTCCTGCCGCCCAATCCTTCGGCCCTGCGCGTTTGCCAGCGTCCCTGGCGCATTTGGGCGTCTTCCCACGCTACGTGTCGACTCAGTGCTAGGACTAGCGCCCACGTCAGCTCGGCCGTCGTATCGCCGTGCGCGCCGCCGCCGGTCGTCATACATACGGGAATGCCTAGCGCTGTCGCTGCCTCTACGTCTACGTGGTTTTGTCGGCGCCCCGTGCCGGCCAGCAGCCCTAAGTTGGGCAGCCGGTCTAGGACAGAGCGGGGAAAGCGAGTGCGCTCGCGCATCATGACGATGGCATCAAAGGACGCCAAGCGCGCCACTAACGCCTCTTCGTCGTGCAGGGTGTCGTGGAAAAAAACGACCTCGGCGTCAAGAGACGTCCAGTCGGCCGCGTCGGCGGCTATGTGCAGATAGTCGTCCAGCACGGCGATGCGCGTCATAGGGTATGCTCTAGGACTGTGTAGGTTCGAGGCCGAGCAGCACCAGCAGCCAGGTGCGGTGCCAGTAGGCGGAGTTGATGTAGGGGTTCTGCGCCGACGGCCAGTTGGTCCAATAGGTCTGGTTGTGCGGTATGCGGTGGTAGAACTGGAGCAGGGGAATGGCCGGCATTTCCGGTAGCCATACGCCGAGGGCTTGGTGAAATAGCTCTATGAGTTCGGGGTTGGCCGGGTCGGTCTCGCCCATGCGGTCGACGATGGCGTCGTACTCGGCGTTGGACCAGCGCCAAAACGTCGGCGTCGACGTGCCGGTGGGCTGGACAAAGCGGCTGTGGTAGAGGCGCAGCGTAAAGTAGGGATCGCGCACCGAGCCGCCGTGGCCAAAGATAAAGGCCTGCGCCTGTCCGGAAGACATGCGCGTGTAGGCGTCTGAAGTCTGGCGAAACGAGGCGTCGATACCGGCCTGGCGCAGCTGTTCGATCAAGACGGGCGCGAAGTCGAGCATAAACTGGTACACGTCGATGGTTAGCTTTAAACGCTGCCCTTCCTTGCTCCAAAAACCTTCGGCGTCTTTTGCATAGCCTTTGCGCGTGAGAATTTGTGCCGTCTTATCCACGTCGAAGTCGTCGACGGGATACTGCTGCAGCAGGTCTGCCGCCGTGCGGGTGTACTTCTGCAGCACGGGAAAGTCGGGAAAGGGTAGTACCGTGTAGTCGCCCGCGCCCTGCATGCCAATCTCAGCCAGCTGCTGACGGTTGATAGCGTGATTGACGGCCCAGCGCATCTCAGGATCGTTATAGGGTGCTTCTAGGTTGTTGAATCCGAGCGAAATGGGCCACCAGTCGAGGTAGCCGTAGGGCGGATCCTGTCCCGACCAGCTGGTCACGTTGGGATTTTGCTCGAGGATCGTGCGCATATTGGCCGGCAGCAGCGTGCCGCAGATGTCGAGGTCGTTGGCCAGCATGCTCTGCACGCGCTTGGCCTCTTCGCCGCGCGGCAGATAGATGACGCGCTCGACTTTGGGTAAATCGCGAAACCCGATTTTGGTAGCCCACCAGTCGTCGCGGCGATCGTAGATGCGCTGCTGCGGCGTAGACAGCGCGAGTCGGTAGGGACCGGTCACGACTGGCCAGCCTTTGGATACGTCTAAATTGCTGAAGGTGTTAGGATCTTTGTCTTCCCAGATGTGCTTGGGCACGATGGGCACGCCGTTGTCGAAGTTGTGCGTGAAATAGGAAAAGACAAAGCGCGGATTGGGCGATGTCAGCGTGATCTGCGCCGTCAGATCGTCGAGGGCGACGGCCTCGCTGACCCACTTGTCCATGTCGACGGAAAAGAGCAGCGTCGGGGCGTGGGCTTTGAGGAGATTGATGGTGAACACCAGGTCGTGCGCGGTCCACGGGTGCCCGTCGCTCCACTCGACGCCTGTACGAATGCGAATCGTAACCTGGGTATAGTCGTCATTGAACGTATGCCCTTCGGCAATCCACGGCGTGATATCGCCGTTGGCGCTATAGGCGTTATAGAAGTAGAGCGGTTCGTAGAGAAAGTTGAAGCCAGTCGTAGTCGTAACGCCCGGCTGGTAGGGATGGAACGAGTCGTAGTCTTTAAACTGTCCGGCACAGCCGTCGGAGAGGCAGTCGGAAATAAACGTGCGGTTGCGCGGCACCTGTTTGAGTGCGGTTTGGGAGGCGCCGTCTTCAGAGGTGCCGCCGCAGGCTGTCAGCAGCAGGGCGCACAGCAGTATGGAGCCGATCATAGTCTCTCTCCTGCAGCGAGGT